>NZ_JBFTKG010000045.1:0-26062 GCF_056395825.1 Arthrobacter sp. 05T47
GGCATCGAGTCCGCCGACGAGCCGCTCGGCAACGGCGCGGGTGTCCTCCGTGCCGTTCTCCGCGGCATCCACTAGCTGGCGTTGAAGGTCGATGACGTACTGTCCGAGTTCCATGAACACCATGGTGACACCAGAGTGGTGTCACGTCAAGCATTTGTGGTGTCACTTGTTGCGGGATGTGCGTCCCCGCTGCGGGCAGAGTCGATTGCAGGGTGCCGGTGTCCCTCTGAACGGGGTAAGAATGGGGAGATGAGATCGGCGTTGAAACGAAATCGGTCCAATGGACGCCGCATGCTGGTCCGGGACCTGGGTCCCGCCGTCGGCGTTTGCCTCGGCGTTTGGCTGGTACTGCAGTGAGCGCGTTCGTGCTGGTACCGGGAGCGGGCGGCTCAGCCTGGTACTGGAGCCGCGTCGTTCCTTTGCTTCAGCAGGCCGGCCACGAAGCCCTGGCGGTCGATCTGCCCGGCGACGATGAAGGCGCGGGGCTCCCTGAGTACGCCCGGCTGGTTCTCGAAGCCATCGGCGGGCGCCGCGACGTGGTCCTCGTTGCCCAGTCGCTGGGTGGCTTCACCGCCCCGCTCGTGTGCGAAAGGGCTTCTGTCAGAGGCCTCGTCCTGGTGAATGCGATGATCCCCGTACCGGGCGAGACCCCCGGCTCCTGGTGGGACGACACCGGCTGGGCCGCAGCGCAGCAAGACGCTGCGAAGGCCCACGGGTACAGCACCGAGTTCGACGCAGACACCTACTTCCTGCACGATGTCCCGCCGGAGGTCGCGGCCGAAGGGGCMCCGTATCARCGCCCGGAAGCAAACGCTGTCTTCGAATCGGTATGCGACTTTACGGGCTGGCCCGATATCCCCACGAGTGTACTTGCCGGGGAGGCAGACCGGTTCTTTCCRSTGGATTTCCAGCGACGGATCGCCCGCGAACGCCTCCRCGTGGAGCCTGACGTCGTGCCCGGCGGGCACCTCATCGCCCTGGCAAACCCCGACGGCGTGGCCRACTACCTGCTGCGGCGTTGAACCTTCTTACGTGTCCTGCTGGCGGCGCACCATCTCGGTGATCCAGATAGGCGCGAAGGGAGAGGTGCAGTTCGGCGGTGTCGGGTAGTCCTTGAGCACCTCCAGGCGCTCACCGATGTCGAGCGCACGGGCGCGGTGCCCGGCGTGCTCGATCCCGATCTGGGCCAGGCAGTGGTTCATCGCCCACTGCAGGCGATCCGGGGCGTCTTTCATCTCCGCCTCGATGACATCCAGCAGTCCTGCGAGGTCGAGGTCCCCGGGCTCCTTCGCCACGCGYTCGGTGGTCAGCGCCCAGCCRGCACTCGCGACCACMGGATCCGGATCCGCGGACCAGGCGMCGCGCAGCGCTTCSGCGTGCGGGTTCTTCTTCACCACGTAGTTCACGAGCCAGTCGTGGACCTTGGGGATGCGCGCCTCGCGCACCATGGCGTCCAGTTCGTCACGCTCGAASGCCTTCGGGCGGCAGAYCAGGATGGCCAGGAGTCTCGCCGCMGTGTCATCGGTCTTCCAGAGCTGCCKGGCGAGTTCCTGCTGGGTCTTCAGCCGCTTCGCGACCGCGCGCAGTTTGCTGAGGTTCACMCCGTGGTCGTCCCCGTGTCTCTCGTTCACCGCGCGKGCCCGCGGGTCCTCGAGCGCGGCCAGCTCGGCCATTACCYCGGCCACCGTCGTCTCCGTCAGCGTCTCCGCCATCTCAGCCTCCTGTCCGTCACGTGTGGATTCAGCCTACGACGGACCTCGGCCTCCTGACGCCACCGTCACGCCTACCATCGAGCCGTCCGCCATCGCAGAKTGGCCGGTGCCCGCCYTTGCCCCCAGCTGTTCACCRKCGCMCRGTACCCTGTGGYCCATGGCACCCCTTGAGGCCCAAAGCCTGATCAATGCCCGGGGCTCCACCGTCTGGGAGATCATCACSGATTCGGGCAACTTCGCGGTGTGGCCATCCGGCATCRCGGAAGTGACGGGCGAGCTCCGSAACGGAGGAACCATCCGGGTCCGCACCCGGCATGCTGGCAGCACGAGCGTCCGCCTCCGGGTTGAACAGATCCCCGGCGAGGTCATGACCTGGACGTGGGGCATCCTGCCACGGCTCGGGGCGTTCAGGCGCACTTTTGTCTTGACGCCCCKGGACGCCATGACRCTCCTGGCAGTCAGGGAYGARATCARCGGTCCGCTGCGGSCCTTYATCCTCTCCCCCTTCGGCGCCGAGGAAGACCTGGCCKGGTTCGTGGCGGCCGTCAAACAGCGTGCCGAAATCCTCGGATAACGCGTCCGACGGCGGGCGGCCRGCTTCCGCCCGGCCGCTCCGRCATCAGGGTGGACCCGCYKGTGAYCTTAGGCTGATCTGAACGTCACGCAGGCGTCCAGGCCGGCGGTTCCTGTTCCGGTTYCGGGYGTTCYGGGYGTTCCGGGCGTTCCGGGYGTTCTGGGCGACAGCGAAGCRTCGGCGCCGCTGGCCCGGGCCAGCTGGTGCACGATGGACAATCCGAGGCCGCTGCCCTCGCCGCTTTGWGACCCACGCCAGAACCGGCTGAAGGCCCGGTGGCAGTCCTCCAGGGACAGGCCCGGCCCCTCGTCCAGRATGTGCAGTTCGATGATGCCTGGCTGTTCACCGTGGGARACCACGAGCTGGATCAGCGACCCCGGCGGGGCGACGGCAAGGGCGTTATCGATCAAATTGTCGATGATCTGTTCAGCGGCCCCGGGCAGGACCAGGACGTCCGCTGCCGGCGGGCCGTCCAGGCTCAGGCGCACGCCTGTCTCCTCCGCGAGCGCTTCCCATTGYTCCTTGCGGGCCTTCGCCACGGCGACGAGATCCGTGGTWAMAGGGACAGCGGAGTTGCCTTCAGCCTTGCTGAGCAACAGCAGGCCATCGATGATGCGCTGCAGGCGGTARGTCTCCTCCAGGGAGGCTGCCACCATGCTTCGGCCGGCTTCAGGGTSGGTCGGGATTGTGTCGACCGCGTTCTCGAGCCTCAGCCGCAGCCCCGTCAATGGGGTGCGGAGCTGGTGGGAGGCATCGGAGGCGAAGCCGCGTTGCTGCTCGAGCAGGTCCTTGAGCCGGTCTGCCATGCGGTTGAAGGATCCCGCCAAGGCCTTGAGTTCGGGCGCTCCCCCTTCRTCGGTGCGGGTGTCCAGGTTCCCGCYRGCGAGGAGCTCCGTGGCGGTCCGCAGCCKCTGGAGTCGYCTGGTCACGGCACCGGCCATGACGTAGGCCAGGATGCCGGCGAGCAAAACCGTGGTTCCGGCGACGGTCCAGATGGTCCGCAGCTGCCCGTTCACCTGCTCGGCCACCACTGAGGCAGGGTAGGTCAGGCGGACGACGCCGGAAATCTTCTCACCGCTGAGGACGGGGACCGCGACGTAGAGCAGATCCAGGCCGAGTGTCTGGGAATACCGTTGCCCGGCGTTGATCTGCCCGGCCAGTGCGGCGGCAATTTCGGGCCGTGAACTGTAKGGCGATCCGGTGGCGGCCTGGTCGTCATCCGAGGTCGCCACKGCCGTCCCGGCGGCRTCGACRATCACCACCCGGGCGCCGCCCGCCTCGCCGTACCGGCGCACGTCGGCGGCCACCTCCGGAGACASGGGGCCGCCGGCCCKCAACGCATCGCCGGCCCTTCCRGCCARCAGGAACGCRTCGCGTTCCAGGGAGGTGGTCAGKCGCTCACGCTCAACGCGGACCAGATAGTTCCCCAGCGGAATGTCCTGCACCAGGACCACCAGCAAAGTGRTGAGCATGAACGCACCAATCAGCCTCCATCTCATCCAGGCACCCCAAGCCTGAACCCGACGCCCCGGACCGCCTCGATCCAGCCGGGATCACCGAGCTTCTTGCGGATCCCCGCTATGTGGGCATCCACCGTCTTYGTGGTCCCGTACCAGTCCCCGTCCCACACGGCGCGAAGGATTTCACGCCGCTCGAACACCGCGCCCGGCTCCGYCGCAAGGAAGTACAGGAGGTCAAACTCCTTTGCCGTCAGATAAACCTCGGCGCCGTCGAGGACCACGCGGCGGGACCGCTGGTCAATGCTCAGGCCGCCGATGTTCCTRCTCAGTACCGACCCGGTCCGGCCGTCCGGGAGCCGCTCGTCGGAGCGGCGGGCCACTGCMCGGATCCTGGCGATAAGTTCCCGCATCCCGAACGGCTTGACCAGATAGTCATCGGCGCCCAGTTCCAACGCCAGCACCCGGTCGATCTCCTCGTCCCGTGCACTGACCACGATGATCGGGATGGCGGTCAATGCACGAATTCCACGGCACACATCGGTTCCGTCCATGTCCGGCAATCCCAGATCCAGGAGCACAAAATCCGGGCTGGCCGTACGGACCACRTCCAGGGCCTGGCCGCCCGTTCCGACGTGGCTGGCCCCGAAGCCGGCGCGGCCCAGCCCTTCAAGGACTCCGGCGGCCACCGATTCGTCATCCTCYACTACCAGGATCTGCATACCTGATTATGTTCCTGCCCACTGCAATTCGCGGGGCAATCCACGCGGTTTGGCCGACCGTGTGCGCAAACTTGGACAGATCTTGGATTTCCCGAAGACCTGTCCTTTCCGTTGAATTCCTAGGGTTGAGTCATGAAAACAAAAACAATCATCGTCCTCACCACCGCGGGGATCCTCCTCACCGGATCAGCGGCCCTCGCAGTCAACGTTCAGACCCTGAACGGCCCGCAGCCCGGGTCGACTTCCCCTGCCAATACCGTGCTTCTGCCGCAGAACTCCACCAGCGCCACCAGCGCCACGTCCGCGTCCCCSGCGTCGACGCCCAGCCCTTCGACCACCGTCGAAGACCGAAGCCCGGCACCTTCGCCGAGCCCTTCGGCCAGCGATGACCGGTCCCGCCACACTTCCGTCCCCACCAGCCCTCCCGCGCCCGACGACCGGACCACCGCCCGCTCCCCCGTCCCGGTACCGGCTCCCCCCCGGGCCAGCGAACCAGGGGATGACCACGGCGGCCACGGCAAATCCGAGCCCGGTGACGACAAGCATTCAGGGAGCGATGACTGAGACGAGCCGCGAAGGCCGTGTCACAGTCCACCACCCGCCTGATTTAGTGACAGATCGCGCTAAAGTGTCCGTATGCCTAGGATTTCGGCCGCGAGCAACGCCGCCCAACGTGCCGAGACCCAGCGCCGCATCCTGACCGCTTTCGGGGAACTCCTCTTCACCCACGGGCTGCCCGGCCTGACCATGACSGACGTCGCGCGCCACGCCCGGATCGGCCGTACCGCCGTCTACAACTACTACGCAGACATCGAAGAGCTCCTTATCGCCTACGCACTGGACGAGACGGAGCGGTTCCTGCTMGATCTGCGCGAATCGCTCGAGGCACTGGAGAACCCGGTGGAACGGCTGGCCGTCTACGTCCGGGCCCAAGTGGAGGACCTGAGCCGGCGCCACCTGCCGCCSGGGCCGGCCATGGCGGCAGTGCTTTCGCCGTCGTCGTTCGCCAAGCTCGCCGACCACGTGGGCGAGCTCAGTGTGCTCCTGCGGGGGATCCTGCGCGACGGCATGGCCCAGGGCTACCTTCCCGAGTCGGACATCGCCCAGCTCGCCCAGCTCATCCACGGCACGCTCTCCTCGAGTGCTGCCCGGGGCGACGGGGCCGGCCAAGATGCCGAGGCGGAGGCGCGGGTCGCCCGGACAGTGCGGTTCATCCAGCTGGGAGCCGGGGCCAGGTTCGACGACGCCGGCCGCCCCGTCCGCGGGGCAGCCAGCAGCTAGCCGCCGACAGCTGGGTTGCGGTACCGGCCCCCCACTACCTGCGGAGCGCCGGACGAGCGCGGCTAGCCCGCGGTGGGTGTCGCCGTCGGCGAGAGGGGCACCGTGGAGTCATCGACGATCCGCCGCTCCTCGCGAGGGCAGCTGAGCCGGCCCGGCGTCTGGTCCACGAGTTCCGGTTTGGCCAGTTCCTTGAAGTCGSCRGTAATGATGACGTCCACGCTCGGGTCCGTGCGGCCGTCCTGGAAATAGTCCGAACCCGGCACATTGCGCTGGACGCTGAAGGCAGCCGACTGTCCGGCGGCACCGGAGACGACCAGCGCCACGCCGCGGTAGCTCGACGTCGTGTTCGAGATGGCGCCGACAATGAATTTCCGGGCGGCGAGCTGGTCGGCGACGCTCCGCGCCAGGCCCGGACGGCTCGTGGAGTTGTAGACGTTGACGTTGACCTTCTCCGGCGGGGTGTAGTCGTACGTGGCCGCCGGGCATACCGAGACCGCAGCCTTGCTCCGCTCCGCCACGGGAAGCTTGATCTGGCCGTTCATGATGGCAACGGCCACGATTATCGCCGCCGCAAGCAGGCCCACAAGCATCACCAGGACAACGCCATGCACGATCCTGCGGCGCAGCCGGACSGGGTTGTCCTCCGTATTTTCCTGCTCTACGAACGTGGCCCGCAGCTCGGAGCCACTGACCACGCGGTGCCCGTGCAGGACGGTGATGTCTCGCGGCTTCCTAGCCATTTATCACGAGGACCCGAGCGTGGATTGCGGTGCGCTGGTGCAGCGCGGTGCGGACCGCCCGGTGCAGGCCGTCTTCAAGGTAGAGGACGCCGCGGTATTCCACGACGTGCGGAAACAGGTCACCGAAGAACGTGGAGTCCTCGGCCAGCAGGGCCTCAAGGTCCAGCGTGCGTTTCGTGGTCACCAGTTCATCGAGCCGGACAGGGCGCGGCGGCAGGGAGGCCCAGTCCTTGGGCGTGGTGTAACCATGGTCGGGGTACGGGCGTCCCTCGCCCACAGCTTTGAATATCACCATGCCAGCCTATGGAACTTGGCCGCCCGAAGGAATCACTGTCCACGGGCGGCGTGAGGTTGTGGCCAAACGGTAACCATTTGTCACACGGCCGCCACCGCTCGCATCCGGCGCCAGGCCGGCGATCTTCTGCACAGTTCACGCAAAGGCCCCGGGCGACTGTCAGAATAGCCATATGACTTCACCCGAGACTGCCCCTGTTCTGTCGCCGTCGGCCCCTCTGCTGGCGCTGCTGCTCGACGTCGACGGTCCGATCGCGAGCCCGGTCACCCGCGATGTGCAGCCCGGAATCATCGCGGACCTCCTGGCCCTGGCCGCCGCCGGSGTGCCGGTCATCTTCAACACGGGCCGGTCGGATGCGTTCATCCGCGAGCAGGTCATGGACCCGATGATCGCCGCCGGCATGCCCGCCGGMACGCTCATCCACGCCATCTGCGAGAAGGGTGCCGTCTGGTTCAGCTACACCGCGGAGGGCCCCGGCCCGGTCCACGTGGATCACGAGCTCGCCATCCCGCAGGCCTTCGGCGACGACGTCCGCCGCCTGGTGGCCGAGGACTACTCCGCSCACATGTTCTACGACGAAACCAAGCGCGCCATGGTCTCCGTGGAGCAGCACATTGCCGTCGCCAACCCGGACTACCGGGCCGAGCAGGAACTCTTCGACGCCGACGCCATGGGCCTGATGTCRCGGCACGGACTCGGCGTGGTGCGGCTGGACCACCACGTCCCCGATTCTGATGACCAGGTCGATTTCCGCGTCGATCCGACCATCATCTCCACCGACATCGAGTCGGTGCGGCTGGGCAAGGACCTGGGCGCGAGCCGSGCKGTGGAGTTCCTGGCCGCACAGGGCATCACGCCGCAGGCCTGGCGGACGGTGGGCGATTCCCGCACCGACTACGCCATGGCCGACTGGCTGCACCACAACGACCACGCCGTGAAGCACGTGGATGTCCGGCCCGCGGACGGCATCCCGGTGAAACCCTACGAGGTTCTCACCGCCGCCGATCTGGGGCTCGGCGAGGACGTGATCCACGACGACGCCGGTGCCGCCTTCCTGCACCACTGGCTGGCCGTCGTCACCGGCTGAGGCCCGTTCCGCCGTCGGTTCCGCCGGCTCGTTTGCCGGCGCCTTCTGACGTCACATTCCGCCGTCACACACGCCAGGCCGCGGCCGGTTTTCCGCAACAATTTTGAGGCCCGCGTTATCATGCAAGTAGACGCCAACGCACTCAAAGAAACGGGAGATCCAGACATCACCGACGCAGCGATCCAAGACGAGATTTACTATGGCAGCCAGGCATCCGCGGACGCCCACGCCGAGATCACGTCGGCGGCCGCCGTCGCCAGAYTCCGGACCCGCTCCGACGTTGTCCGCCACCGCGGCCGTTTCGCRCTGATCAACGAGAACCGCACGCCGTTCCAGGCCATGGTAGAGGACCTGATGTTCCTGCGTTCCGTCCTGGCCGACGCCAGCATCAGCTACCTGCTGGTCCGCGGCAACAACCACCGCCCGGTCGTGGCAGTCGACTGGAAAGACCGCAAAGAACTCCGCCACGCCCTCGTGGAGGCGTGCCGCAACGAGCCGTTCTACTCCATGAGCGTGGACGCCAAGAAGAAGTCCTCCGTRCTGGTGGCCGACGGCGAGCTTTCGCCGAACCGCCAGGCCCGGATCTTCCGGCTGTACCGGCCCAGGGTGGAGCCGGAAGGCGGTCTTGAGTTCGGCGCTTCCGCCGGCGTGCAGCTGGAACTCTGGAGCTTCGAGGGCGACCAGCTGATCCTGCCGATCGAGAACTCCCTGACGCGCCGCACCATGCTGGCCCAGGATGCCGTGCGCGGCACGGTGGAACGCTACGGCCACACCTGGCCCACCATCGAGAACATGTTCGCGGACCATGCCAGCGACATCAGCTTCGACGTCGACCTCGTGTTCTCGTGGGTTGACGGCAGCTCCCCGGAGTACATCGCGGCCCGCCGCGCGCGCATGGCCGGCGTGGTGGTGGGCGAGGGAGATGACCACGAGGCCCGCTTCCGCCAGATCGATGAGCTCAAGTACGCCCTGCGCTCGATCTACATGTTTGCGCCGTGGATCCGCCGGATCTTCATCGCCACCGATTCCCCCACGCCCTCGTGGCTGGCGGACCACCCGGGCGTGACGATCGTCCGCAGCGAAGAGTTCTTCGCCGACCCTGAGGTGCTGCCGACGCACAACTCGCAGGCCGTGGAATGCCAGTTGCACCACATCGAGGGGCTCTCCGAGCACTTCCTGTATTCCAACGACGACATGTTCTTTGGCCGCGCGGTCGGGCCGGACATGTTCTTCACCCCGGGCGGGATTACGAAGTTCATTGAGGCCGAGACGCGGATCGGGCTGGGCGACAACGACGCCGAACGCAGCGGCTTTGAGAACGCCGCCCGGGTGAACCGCAAGCTGCTCTGGAACCGCTTCGGCCGGATCACCACCCGGCACCTGGAGCACACGGCGGCGCCGCTGCGGCGCAGCGTGGTGGAACAGATGGAACAGGAGTTCCCGGCCGAGTTCGCCAAGACCGCCGCGAGCAGGTTCCGGGCCGCGGACAACATCTCCGTGACCAACTCGTTTTACCACTACTACGCGCTGCTCACCGGCCGGGCCGTAACCCAGACCGCGGCCAGGGTGAAATACGTGGACACCACGGCGCGGGCCGGCCTGAACTACCTGCCCAAGCTCCTGGCCAAGCGGAACATGGACTTCTTCTGCCTCAACGACGGCAGCTTCCCGGAGGTCCCGGCGGAAGAGCGGGCCGAACTGGTCACGGGGTTCCTGGAGAAGTACTACCCGATCAAGGCGCCCTGGGAGAAGTAACGTTCCGTGACCAGGTCACGGAACTGTCCCGGGTCTCAATTCAGGGTGCGACTCAATTCAGAGTGCGACTCAATTCAGGGTGTGACTCAATTCAGGGTGGTGAACCGGCGGTGCGCCGGCGTGCGGGACGGCGCCTCGAGCTTGGCCTTCTCCGGGATGACGATCCCCGCGGCCGAGAGCCGGCGCTGGACTTCCTCGGGAGAGACAAGCTCGCCGACTACCGGCGTGTCGCCGAGCAGCGCCACGGAGTGCACGATCGTGTGCTCGTAGACGTGGACCAGGTTGAACGCCTGGCCGCCGTCCCGGCCACGGGTGCCGCCCACGGGAACGTTTAGATCCTGGGTGTAGCAGGTGGCTGAGGCCACGGACACGGGGATGCCCGCGAACGTTGCGGTGGTCGAGTAGTGTAGGTGGCCGCCCAGGATGGCGCGGACATCGGAGTTGCGCAGCACGCCGGCGAGCGCCGACTGGCCCCGGAGCTCAACGAGCACGGCAAGATCCAGCACGGAGGGCACCGGCGGGTGGTGCAGGGCAAGGATGGTCCCGTCCGGGGCGGGGGTGGCCAGTTCGGCGGCGAGCCAGTCCAGCTGGTCCTGGCTCAATTCGCCATGGTGGAAGCCGGGAACGGAGGTGTCCAGGGTGATGATGCGCAGCCCGTTGACGAAGTAGCTGTGGTCCACCGGCGCGTCATTGTCGGCCTGGTCCAGGAGCCCGGCGCGGAAATTGGCCCTGTCGTCGTGGTTGCCCATCGCCCAGATGACCTTCGCCCCGAGGGCCTTGCAGGCCGGATCAACGATCGCGCGGAGCTTGGCGTAGGCTTCCGGTTCCCCCAGGTCAGCCAGGTCGCCGGTGAAGATCACGGCTTCGGGGCGGGCACCGGAGGCGTGGACCTCGTCGAAGAGTTGCCTGAGCAGGGCTTCGCTGTCCACGACGCCGTGCAACGGTTGCGGACCCCCCAGCAAGTGGGGGTCACTCAGGTGAAGTAGGAAATGACGTGGCCGGGGGTGTTCGGCCTCGATGCGCTCCATTGCTGCCTTCTTGGTTGGGTGGAAGCGGTGCTCCCAGGGTCCCTCTCAGTAAGAACTATCCAATCAGACATTAGGCAAACAATGTTAAAACTGGGACAGGCATATTGGAAAAATGGGCATTAACAGGTGGCGCACCCTCACATGCTCCTGCCGGCATATGCGGGCCGCCACCGCCCGGCGGCGCACTCCGAATCCCCACGTCAGCGGGGACGGGCAGCTCCGCCGGGCCGGCCTTCCGCTAGCTGAGGTAGCCGTTCGGGTTAAGCACGAACTTGGTCGCCGCGCCGGCGTCGAATTCTGCGTAACCTTTGGGCGCATCTTCCAGGGCAATGGCCTTCGCGTTGACGTTCTTGGCGATATGGACCTTGTCGTGCAGGATCGCCATCATCAACTGCCGGTTGTACTTCATGACCGGACACTGTCCCGTGGTGAAGCTGAGCGACTTTGCCCAGCCCGTTCCGAGGCTGAGGGACAGCGAGCCTTTCTGAGCCGCCTCATCTATGCCGCCCGGGTCCCCTGTGACGTAGAGCCCGGGAATGCCCAGGGCTCCGCCGGCGGCCGTGACTTCCATTAGGGAGTTCAGCACCGTGGCCGGTGCTTCCTGCGCTCCGGCACCGTGGCCCTTGGCCTCGAATCCCACAGCATCAACGCCGCAGTCGACTTCCGGGACGCCGAGGAGCTGCTCGATTTGCTCCGCCGGGCCGCCCTTGCTCAGGTCGACGGTCTCGCAGCCGAAGCTGCGTGCCTGGGCCAGCCGGTCCGCGTTCAGGTCCCCGACAATCACGACGGCGGCACCCAGCAGCTGGGCGCTGGTCGCCGCCGCCAGGCCCACGGGTCCCGCGCCGGCGACATACACGGTGGAACCGACGCCGACGCCCGCGGTGACCGCGCCGTGGAATCCGGTCGGGAAAATGTCCGAGAGCATGGCCAGGTCCATGATTTTTTCGAGGGCCCGGTCCTTGTCCGGGAATTTCAGGAGATTCCAGTCGGCGTACGGCACCAGGACGTAGTTGGCCTGGCCGCCCACCCAGCCGCCCATGTCCACATACCCGTAGGCGCTTCCCGGCCGGTCGGGGTTGACGTTCAGGCAGATGCCTGTCTTGCGTTCCTTGCAGTTCCGGCAGCGTCCGCAGGCGATGTTGAACGGAACGGAGCAGATGTCCCCCACCTTGATGAATTCAACGTCCGGGCCCACTTCCACCACTTCGCCGGTGATCTCGTGCCCAAGCACCAGGTCCGCGGGGGCCGTGGTGCGCCCCCGGACCATGTGCTGGTCCGAGCCGCAGATGTTCGTGGCTACGGTCTTGATGATGGCGCCGTGGCGCACCTGCCGGCCCACGTTGGCGGGGTTGACCCCCGGACCATCCTTGAGTTCAAAGCTGGGGTAGTCAATGTCGATCAGTTCGACTTTTCCCGGCCCCTTGTAGGCAACGGCCTTGTTCCCTGTCATCTCGTTCCTCCTGCTTTCACGGGCCGCACGCGGGGCCCTGATGTGATTGACGAAGTTCTTTGATGCGCCCTCCGCAGGGACACCTCGGCTGGACCGCCGACCGGCCGCCGTCAAGGATGACTAGGCCGCGGGTATGCCCGGATTGGTGGAGGGTTCGGCCAGTCTAGACGCTAAGCATGCTTAGGGATAGTGGCTTCAGGGACTGGGCGAACGGGCCTACTTCAGGGCAGCCTCAACAGCTTCGATGATTTCCGGCGCGTCCGGCTCCACGGTGGGCGCAAAGCGGGCGATGACCTCGCCGTCGCGGTTCACGAGGAATTTCTCGAAGTTCCACTTCACCAGGCCGGGAAGGATTCCGTTCTTGAACTTGGTGAGCTCCGCGTAGAGCGGGTGCTGGTTCTTTCCCCGGACGTTGGCCTTGGCTGTCAGCGGGAAGGTCACGCCGAAATTACGCTGGCAGAACTCGGCGATCTCGGCGTCGCCGGCGGGCTCCTGCCCCGCGAACTGGTTGCAGGGGACGCCGAGGACCTGGAACCCTTGTTCGCGGAATTTGTTGTGCAGCGCCTCGAGTCCTGAGTACTGGGGCGTGAAACCGCACTGGGACGCCACGTTGACCACCAGCACCACCTCTCCCTTGAAGCGGCCAAAGTCGGTCTCGGTGCCGTCGATGAGGGTCAGGGGGATGGAGTGCAGGGCTGTCATGGGGCGTGTCCTCGCGATGTCTGTGGTCTGGAGCAATTGTCCGGAACTGGTCACTTCCATTATTCGTCACCGAGGCGCGACTGTATGGGTAGGCATCGCAGAGGGGCCGCGCGGGGGCGCCCGGATGCCGTCGAGGACGGGCGTGCCTGCCTCCCTGCCGGGGAGGACCTCGTGGTGGCTAGTGGATCGACGTTGCTGTCGGCGTTGCCTTAGGCGTTGCCGTGGGCGACTTTGTTGTGGCCGTCTTCGTGGCCGTCTTCGTGGCCGTCGACCGGCTGGCAGCCTCGGTCGCCGTCGCAGAGGCCGTCGCCTTCGCGGGTGCAGACATGGTGACTGATGGCACTGCGGCCACCGGAGGGGTCGGCTTGGCGGCGGCCGTTGCCGACGGGGTTGGAGTTGGCGTGGGTGTCGGGGTTGGTGTCGGGGTTGGTGTCGGGGTTGGTGTCGGCTTSGGAGTCGTCGCCTTCGTTGCGGTGGCGGAGGGCGTTGCCGACGGCGTCGGCGTCGGCGTCGCAGTCGGGGTGGCGGGTCCCGTAGGCGCGGCAGATCCGGTCGGCGATGCGGAGGGCGATGCCGTCGGCGTCGGCGTCGCGGAAACGGTGCCTGTCGGCGTCGGTGTGGCCGAAGCGGTTGGCTTAGCCGTGGGCGATGGTTTGCCGGATGGCTTGTTGGCCGCGGCTTCGGTGGCTGCCGCGGAGGCACTCGCGGACGGCTTGGCGGCCACCGCGGCAGGCTGTTCCTGAACGCCGCCGGCCACCACGTGGGTCAGGTCCTCGCGGACAGGGATCGCCCAGCCAATCCCCGCGTTGGTTTCCTTACCGGCGTCGGGCGCGTAGCTGGTCATTTCTATCGGCCCGAGTTGGTCCACCTGCTTGATCGGGAGCCACGTCCAGTCCCTCGGATCGGTGTGGGAGCCGTTGAGGATCGTTTCGAAATGAAGGTGGCAGCCTGTGGAGGAACCGGTGGTCCCCACCCGGGCAATGACCTCCCCCACCCGCACGGAGTCTCCCTTGTGGACCGCAATCGCCTCCAGGTGGTTGTACGTGGTGATGAGACCGTTGCCATGGTCGATTTCCACCCGGTTGCCGCCGCCCCACGGATGCCACCCGACGGCCCTCACCACACCGGCGTCGGCCGCGTAGACCCGGGTGCCGCAGGGCGCCGCGAAGTCCTGGCCCCAGTGGAATTCGCCCGCGACCCCCGTCAGCGGGCTGGTGCGAAGCCCAAACGGGGACGACGGCACCAGCGATTCCAGCGGTGCCATGAGGAAACCAGCCGCGGGCCGGCTCAGCGACGCCGAGGCCACATTGAGCTCGCCGCCGACGCCTTCACGGTTTACCGTGCCCACCGTGGTCCTGCTGAAGGCCAGGAGCGCCTGGGCATCCGCAGTGACGGCCCCCGGGGTCCCCGCGGACCCCGCGGCATTCGTGGCGCCGGTGGCGGCCAGCGGGTCCAGGGTTTCAGGTCCCACGGCTCCGGACGGCTGCATGGTCGCGGTCGCAATGACGGCGGAGGCCCCGTAGGGCGCTTGTGCGCTCAGCCCCTGAAAGCCGCCGAACGCAAGAACGGCCAGGGACAGGCAAAGACCCCCGGACACACAGCGCGCGGCAATAGTCCGTGCCCTGACTGCCTGCTCACTCGATGAGTTTCCCCAGTGTTTTCCCACGATGTGACTCCCGCAATATGTCCGCCAGACCCCAATCTTCACGGACCCATCTCCCTATGTGACCACAGACGGCCGGGTCTGTGAACCGTCAGCGCGCCCCTTTTGCGGCACCAATCCGCAATCCCCGGATGCCCCCAGTAACCGGCCCGCGGCGACCCAGTAGTCCCTCGCGAAATTGCAGGTGTCCAGCGGCCCGGAGCCGGGTAAGAATGAATCATGCGCAACGTCCTCGGCGAATGGCAGGCCGAACTCAAAGAAGCACTCACCGGGACGCGTGATGCGGTGCCCGAGTGGGTGCCGCACCTCGCGGAGGGGGATGACGCCGGTTACCACCTGCCGGGCTCGGCAGTCTGGGCCGTGCATGGGGACATGCCCACCATCGTGGCGGGGATCCGGGCACTGCTGATGCAGGCGCTCCACCCCGGCGCGCTGGCCGGCGTCCACGATCACTCCCGCTTCCGCGAAGACCCCCTGGGCCGGCTGGCGCGCACGATCCGATGGATCTTCACCGTCTCCTATGGCTCCACGGATGCGGCCCGGGCTGCGTCGGACTGGGTCATCCGGCTCCACCGCACCGTGCGCGGAGAATTCGTGGATGGACACGGCATCCGCCGCAGTTATGCCGCCAACGATCCCGAGCTGCTCCGCTGGGTTCACATTGCCTTCACGGACGCCTTCCTCTCCACCCACAAGCTGTGGGGGCAGCCGATTCCCGGCGGACCTGACGCCTACGTGCGCGAGTGGGCCCAGGCCGGCCGGCTGATGGGTGTGGAGGCCCCTCCGCTGAGTGAGGCGGAAATGCGGCAGCAGCTGGACCGCTGGTACGACGACGGCGAGCTCCGCTGCGACGAACGGGTCACTGAAACGGTGGCATTCATCCGCAACCCGCCCCTCCACCCCGCGCTCAGGCCGGGCTACCGGGTGCTGTTCGCCGCCGCCGTGACCAGCCTTGAACCCCGATACCGCGAGCTCCTGGGCCTGCACACCGCGAGGCTGGGCCCGATTCCCCTGCCGGTAACCCTGGCCACGCGGGTCACGCTCCGGGTGGTGCATCTGGCCCTGGGCCGGGTGGGTCCGAGCGAGCAGGCCGCCCGGGCCCGCCTGCGCCGGCTGGGCTACCGGGCCTGACGAGGTGGCCGGGCGGGGCCAGGGTTGGGTGGCGGGGCGGGCCCTGAGCTGGACGCCGGCTTCCGGGCCGGGCTGCCGCAGGCCTGGCCTGGCCTGGTGCAAGGCGAGGGTGCCAAGACGCAAAAAGGCCCCGGTCCGAGGACCGGGGCCAACCGCGGAGAATGGGGGATTTGAACCCCCGAGGGCGTTAACCCAACACGCGTTCCAGGCGTGCGCCATAGGCCGCTAGGCGAATTCTCCAGTAGCTTTTGAATCAAAAGCAGATACTAGAATACCTGAACTTTCCAGCATCGCCCAATTGAGCCCTCCCGGTCCCCGTTGGCCCCCTCCGGGGACATGCCCCGCAGCCGGCGCGAGAGCTGGACATAATCCCATCCTGCCCGCCCCTGCCCGCGAAAAATGAGCATGCCCCCCGCTGTTTGCCCCCACCACCGGACATGCCCCCCACGCCCACCGCGGGACATGTTCCTCGGCCCACAGGGGGCTGGACACGATCCCAACCCGCCCAGTCCTAACCGCGAAAAATGGGCATGTCCCCTGCGGCACACCTCTCGGAGTGGACGTGCCCCGCGGCCCACACGAGGGCTGGACATATTCCCAATCCGCCCAGTCCCAACCGCGAAAAATGGGCATGTCCCCTGCGGCTCTCCCCCGTCACCGGACATGTCCCGCCGCCGCACGCCCCCACGACCGGACATGCCCCGCGGCCCACACGAGGGCTGGACATGATCCCAATGCGCCCAGTCCTAACCGTGAAAAATGGGTATGTCCCCCCGGGGAAGACGGGCAGGGCCGGGCCGATTCGAGGCACACCCAAACGTCAGGTAATATTGCTGACGGCCCCTCATGTGGCGTCATCCTGTTGAACTCCCCCAGGACCGGAAGGTAGCAAGGGTAAACGGGCTCTGGCGGGTGCATGAGGGGTCTTTTATGTCTGTGCCGATTGGTAGGGTTTATCTGTGACTGTTACTACCGCCCTATACCGTCGATACCGCCCCGATTCGTTCGCGGACGTTATCGGGCAGGAGCACGTCACCGAGCCTCTCATGACGGCCCTGCGCAAGAACCGCGTCAACCACGCCTACCTCTTTTCCGGCCCCCGCGGCTGCGGCAAAACCACGTCGGCCCGCATCCTGGCGCGCTGCCTGAACTGCGCCGAAGGCCCTACCGACACCCCYTGCGGCRAGTGCCCCAGCTGCGTGGAACTTGCCCGYGGCGGTTCGGGCTCCCTCGATGTCATTGAGATTGACGCCGCCAGCCACGGCGGCGTGGACGACGCCCGCGACCTCCGCGAGCGGGCCACCTACGCCCCGGTCCGGGACCGCTACAAGATCTTCATCATCGACGAGGCCCACATGGTCACCTCGGCCGGGTTCAACGCCCTCCTCAAGATCGTCGAAGAGCCACCGGAACATATCAAGTTCATCTTCGCCACCACGGAGCCGGACAAGGTCATCGGCACCATCCGCTCCCGCACGCACCACTACCCCTTCCGGCTGGTGCCGCCGGAGCCCCTCATGGCGTACCTGGAACTGCTCTGCACCCAGGAAAACGTGCCCGTGGCGCCTGGCGTGCTCTCGCTCGTCATCCGCGCGGGCGGCGGTTCCGTGCGCGACTCCCTCTCCGTGCTGGACCAGCTCATGGCCGGCGCCGGACCCAACGGCCTGGACTACGAGCTCGCGGTCGCCCTCCTGGGCTACACGCACGCTTCCCTGCTGGACGACGTCGTCGAGGCCGTCGCCGCATCGGATTCCGCCACCGTCTTCCGCGCGGTGGACCGCGTCATCCAGACCGGGCACGATCCCCGGCGCTTCGTCGAAGACCTGCTGGAACGCTTCCGCGACCTCATCATCGTCCAGGCGATGCCGGAAAGCGCGCAGTCGATCCTCCGCGGCATGCCGGCGGACCAGATCGCGCGGCTGCAGAACCAGGCGCACAACCTCGGGGCTTCCGAACTCTCCCGCGCCGCGGATGTCACCAATACCGCGCTCACGGACATGACCGGGGCCACGTCGCCGCGCCTGCATCTGGAACTGCTGTGCGCCCGCATCCTGCTGCCCAGCTCCGAACAGTCAGAGCGCGGCATCGCGGCCCGGATCGACCGCGTTGAGCGGCGTTTGAACTACGCCGGGAACGACGTCGGAGCTCCACTCGCCGGCGCTCCCGCACCTGCCGCCGTCTCGCCTGAGCACCCTGGACAGACCGCTTCTCCACTGCCGCCTGCGGCGCACATGCCCGACACGGCTTCGCACCCGGCACCTGCCGCCGCAGCCGTCGCCGCCACATCCACGCCGCCCCGGGCCGAGCAGCCGCCGGCCACTGCCCCTGTGTCGGCGCCGCCCGCTCGGCGGGACGAGCCTGTCCGGGAACCGCTCACGGCACCCCGGGTCAGCACCAGCGACTGGCCCGTGGACGAACCCGCGGCCGCCGGCAGGCCAGCGCCCGCCCAGGCCCGGGCCACCCCGGCTCCGTCAACGGCCTCCGCGCCAACCGCCAGCCCGGACGTCGAGCCCGCACGGGCGGCCGCGCCCGAGCCGGCACCGCAGGCGCCCGTCCGTTCCGAGCCGGCTCCGGCCGCAACGGCGCCCGTCGCTGCCCCAAGCCCAGCTCCCGCTGCTTCCGGCTCTGGAGCCGATGTGGAGGTTTTGCGGCGTGCCTGGCCCGAGATCCTGCAAACGCTCACCAAGATCAAGCGGAGCACCTGGGCGCTGGTGGAACCCAATGCACAGGTGGGCCATTTCGAAGACCACGTCCTGACCCTCGCGTTCACCACCACAGGGTTGGCGGGTGCGTTCGGCCGGGCCGACCACGCCGAGAACCTCCGCCAGGCGATCCACAAGACGATCGGCATCGATTGCCAGATCCGTGCCGTGGCCGGCGGCAGCAACAGCCCAGCGAGCGCTGAGCCAAACCCAAAAGCTCCGGCTAGCCAGGACGCCCCGGCGGCCCCGGCAACACAGGCAACCTCGCCGACGTCGGCCGACGTTGCGTGGGGCCTGAGCCCGGCCCCCCAGCCGCGGGAGTCTGCGGCCAACGCAACGGCTGACACCGCCCCGACCGCTGCGCCGGCACTGGCACCGGCCCAGAAGCAGCCTGCCCCCGGCCCCACGGACACCGCCCCGGCACCGCAGCCCGGGGAGCCTGCCGCCACCAACGCGTCCGCAGCGGAAGTGCAGGCGCCTGCTCCTGCAGCCAAAACCCCGCTCCGCGCGGCTGAGCCGGCTGTCGAAGCGGCCAGCCTGGCGGAGGATTCAGGCTCCTATGCCGACCCTGACGATGACTGGGGACCGCCGCGGGATGAGGACGCCCCGCCGCTGGACGAAGAGCCACCGATGGATTGGGATCCGTCACCCGCCGCCGCGCCGCGCCGCCCCGAGCCGGCGGCAGCGGCTCCAGTCCGCAAGTCCCCGTCCGCCTCGGCAGCCAAGGCCGCAGGCTCCCCCGCCGGGAAGCCAACCGCAGGCCAGGACACGTCGGCTGACGCATGGGCCCGCGCCGTCGAGGAGTCACCGGGCGTCTGGACCGTCGGCACGGATTCGAACCTCGGCACGTACTCAACGGCGGACGCAGAGCCCGCGGCACCCGAGCCTGAGCCGGCGCCCGTGTTCTACGAGCCGGCGGCTGCACAGATCCCGGAGTACGCCGGCGTCGTGTCCGCACCGTCCGGACAGACCTCCGAGCACGCTTCCCGCGCGGACGCGGCCCCGGCGCCGGCCGCTCCGGCCGCTGCCGTACCGCGCGTGGCTGCAAGTGCCGTTGCCGCTGCTCCTGCTCCGCCGTCTGCCGTCCCCGAGGTTGCTGCCATGGCGGGAAGGCAAAGCCTGTACCAACGGCTGTCGAACAGCCCCGAGGCCGAGGCCGGACGGGCGAAAGCCCCCACCCGCGCAGCTGCCGCAGCCACCGCGTACGTTCAGGACATCCCGAGCGCCGACGACGAAACCATCGAGGAATCGGGAGTCTTCGGCCGCGCCGCCGTCGAGCGTATTCTGGGCGGGAAACTGGTGGAGGAGCGCTCCCTGGATGGAAGCCCGCTGCCGCCCCGCTTCTAGCAAACCCCCTGCCGGCTGGCCCCGGCCCCACTCCAAACGAACGAGGACATTGTGTACGAAGGCGCAGTTCAAGAGCTGATCGACGAGCTCGGACGCCTTCCCGGGGTTGGGCCCAAGTCGGCCCAACGGCTGGCCTTCCACATCCTGGAGGCGGATCCCCAGGACATGAAACGCCTCGTCGATGCCATCACCACCGTGAAGGAACGGGTCAAGTTCTGCACGGTGTGCGGCAACGTGACGGAGCAGGAACTGTGCAACATCTGCCGCGACCCGCGCCGGGATCCCTCCGTGATCTGCGTCGTCGAGGAATCAAAGGACGTCCTGGCAGTGGAGCGCACCCGGTCGTTCCGAGGCAGGTACCACGTGCTGGGCGGGGCGATTAATCCAATCGCCGGCATCGGTCCGGAACAGCTCCGGATCCGAGAGTTGCTCACCCGCCTCAACGACGGCGCCATCCAGGAAATCATCATCGCCACCGACCCCAACCTGGAGGGCGAGGCCACGGCGACGTATCTTGCCAGGATGCTCAAGTCGATTGGCATCGCGGTCACCCGGCTCGCCTCCGGCCTGCCCGTGGGCGGGGACCTGGAATACGCTGACGAAGTTACGCTCGGCAGGGCCTTCGAGGGCCGCCGTAACGCGCTGAGCTGACGGGCTCTTGGCAGTTTCCGGCAGCGGCGCCCCTGCCCCACTCCTCACCGAGCGGCTGCTGTTGCGTCCGCTAACAGCGGACGACGCCGGCGCCCTCCTTCAGTTCCGCGGTCACGCCCAAGCCACCCGGTATCTTTCCCACGGGCCACTGACCCCGGAGCAGAACAGCGCCCGACTCCAACAGGCGCTTTCCGCGGCGGCGGCCTCCACTGCCGAGTGGTTTCACTTCGGCTGGGCGATCGAGCTCCGGGCCACGGGTGAGGTCGTCGGGGACGGCCGGACCTGGAACGCGCAGGAGCCCCCGGCGCCCGGCCGGATTCCCGCAAAGGCAGCCAGCCTCGGCTACGTGCTGCACCCGGATCATCACGGGCTCGGGCTGGGCCGGGAGGCCGCCGGCGCCCTGGTCGACTGGCTTTTCCATACCCGCGGCAGCGAGACCATATTCGCGGGGTCTACGAGCCGAATCTTCCTTCGCGCAGGCTGTTGGAGGGCCTGGGCTTCCGGAAGGACCGCTATTTCCCCGTTGCCGAGGACACGGCGGGAAAACAACTGCCTTCGTGGCGCTACCGGCTGGACCGCGGCTAGGACCTGCCGGACATGCCCCGTGCCTGCGACAGCCCATGGACATGTCCCGCGGCCACCCCCAGGACCACCGGACATGTCCCGCACTCACACCACCAACCACTGGACATGTCCCGGGTCCGGGGCGAGGAACGGGCACAATGCCCTGATGCCCACCCCTGGCCGCCAAGAATGGGCATGTCCCGCGCTCACGGACCACCACGTTGTCTACCCTAGACACCCACCCTCCCGCACCACCGGACATGTCCCGCGACCGCACCCCTTACCACCGTCCATGTCCAGCACTCGCGCCGAGGAATGGGCACAATGCCCTGATGCCCACCCCAGGCCGCCAAGAATGAGCATGTCCCGCAGAACGGGAGGGCATGTTCACTCCCGGCATTCAGCGCGGGGCATGTCCGGGGTGAAGCCCGGCAAGGCATGTCTAGCATTCGGTCACAATTCAACGGGGCASGGGMSGCGGCGATAAACTGGGAGAAGAAGTTACGCCGTCGCGCCATTTGGTTGCCTGGCCCAGAACCCCGATGATCCAGTGAGGGTGCGCGAATGAGTTTGCCCACAACCGAAGTCCAGCCCGGATCGCAGCCGCAGACGCTGCCCGTCTCGGCCGCCACCACCAAGCACCTTGTCGTGAAGAAATTCGGCGGTTCCTCGGTGGCGGACGCGGAGGGCATCAAGCGCGTCGCACGCCGGGTGGTGGATGCCCAGAACGCCGGCGACGAGGTCGTTGTGGTGGTCTCCGCCATGGGCGACACCACCGATGAGCTCCTTGACCTCGCCGGGCAGGTGACCGATTCCGCGCCCGCCCGCGAAATGGACATGCTCCTTTCCGCCGGCGAACGCATCTCCATGGCGCTGCTGGCCATGGCCATCAACAAGTTCGGCGCCTCGGCCCAGTCCTTCACCGGGTCCCAGGCCGGCATGATCACCGACGGCATCCACGGCAAAGCCCGGATCATCGCCGTCGACCCGCACCGCATCCGCACCGCCCTGGACAAGGGGCACATCGCGATTGTGGCCGGATTCCAGGGTATGAGCCACACCACGAACGAGATCACCACGCTCGGGCGCGGTGGTTCGGACACGACGGCGGTGGCCCTCGCCGCGGCGCTCGAGGCCGATGTGTGCGAGATTTTCACCGAYGTCGACGGCGTCTACACGGCCGACCCGCGCGTCGTCGCGTCCGCGAAGAAGATCGACCGCATCTCCAGCGAGGAAATGCTGGAACTGGCGGCATCCGGCGCGAAGATCCTGCACCTGCGCTGCGTCGAGTATGCCCGCCGCTTCGGTGTACCGTTGCACGTCCGTTCCTCATTCAGCCAGAATGAAGGCACCTGGGTCCTGCCCGGCGCCGATGACAAGATTACGACTCAAGAGGGAGTTGCCTTGGAGCAGCCAATCATCTCCGGCGTTGCACACGACCGTTCCGAAGCCAAGGTCACGGTTGTCGGCGTACCGGACATCCCCGGCAAGGCTGCGGCGATTTTCCAGGTCATCGCGGACGCCCACTCGAACATCGACATGATCGTCCAGAACGTCTCCACCCACGGCACGGGCCGGACGGACATCTCCTTCACGCTCCCGATCGTCGARGGCGCCGAGGCCCTGGCKGCCCTGCACGCCGCGCAGGAKCGGATCGGCTTCGAGAGCATCGAATACAACGAGAAGATCGGCAAGCTGTCGCTGATCGGCGCCGGCATGCGYTCCCACCCGGGGGTGTCCGCACGCTTCTTCGCMGCCCTCTCCGAGGCSGGCATCAACATCAACATGATCTCCACCTCGGAGATCCGGATCTCCGTGGTCACCCACGCGGACCTACTCGACGACGCCGTCCGCGCCATCCACAGGGCGTTCGACCTCGACAGCGAGGACGAGGCCACGGTCTACGGCGGCACCGGCCGCTAAACAGTCGCCAAGGGGCCGGCACAAACAAACCGGCGGCGCACCCGGGCGGGCCCCGGCCGCACAAGAGACGCACAGAGATGGAGAAGGGAGCGGCGCCTGCCGCTCCCTTCTCTATCTCTTCTCAGACCTCTTCTTTCCAGAGGTCCGTCTTCCGGACTGCATAGTGGTGTCCGTGCGAGTCCGTCTCGACCTCAAAACCTGCCAGGTCATCGTCGGAGGCGTGCTCGAAGTCGTCATGCCGGTGGACAACAGGCGCCGCGGTGTCGCCCCGGTTTGCCGGTCCGAACAGAAGCCTCAGCTTGTCGGTCGCGTTCATGAATCGCCTGACCGCTTGTGTCACTGGTCCCACCCCCTTTCCTCGTCCCGGGTGGTTCAGGAAGCTGCACAGCGGTGTGTCAGTGCCCTCATTTTACGCCCGGACGTGCGAAATGGCCCGGGTGGGTGCCGTGGAAAAAGGGCCTACCGCAGGGACTTGTCGTCCGGGTTCCGGGGCACCACATAGGTGCTGCCGTCGGGCCGGTGCAAGGTCTCCCACTGTTCGGTCTCGGCCTGCCGCATCGCCAGCAGCCGCCGGTTCGTCTCGGTCATCTCGTGACCGAGCGAACTGCGGTTGGCCGGGCCGAAGACGGCCCGGAACTTTCCGGTGGCCCGCATGAACCTCTCGACGGCGTTTTCCTTGGCCATGGCTATCCTTTCCTGGGAACAAGACAATGCTCCCAGTGTACGCTAATCATTAGTGCACTAATCATCCGAAGGAGCCGGTGTGACCGAAAGAACCCCAACAACCCAAGCAGCGCAGGACTCACAGGCAGAGCGGGACGACCTCCTTCTGGAGCAGCAGCTCTGCTTCGCCCTGACCGTGGCCTCCCGCAGCGTCGTAGGCGCCTACAAACCCGTCCTGGACACGCTCGGCCTGACCCACCCGCAGTACCTCGTCATGTTGTGCCTCTGGGAAGCGAGCCCACGGTCGGTCCGCGACATCAGCGACGCCCTGGCCCAGGAGCCTGCAACCATCTCGCCCCTGCTGCGCCGCCTTGAAACTGCCGGATTCATCACCCGCCAGCGGATGGAGGGCAACGAGCGCACCCTCGATGTCCGGCTGACGCCCCGCGGTGCCGCCCTTCGAGAGCAGGCCACCGCCGTCCCGGGCATCATGATGGCCCGGCTGGGCCTGACGCGGGAACAGGTCGGAGAGCTGCACGCGACCATGATGGACCTGATCGCCGCCACACGCCCGGGCCCGGATGAGGTGCCCCGGCGGTAGACTGGGCAAAACAGAGGAGGACTGCTGATGCGTACGCAATCGGGCCGCCCGGCACTTGTCCTGGCGGCCGTCCTGATGGCCGTCGCCGGCTTGACCGCCTGCACACCGAACAGCGGGCCCAGCCCCTCCCCCTCTCCCAGCACGACGACGGGCACCCCTTCCGCGTCGCCCTCCCCCTCGCCAACGGCGCCGTCCGGCTCCCCTTCGCCGGAAACAGAAACGACGTCCCCGGCACCGTCACCCTCCGCAGTCCCTCTGCCGTCCGGCCCCGGACAGGGCAACGCCGAGCTCGCCATCATGATCAAGCCGTCCGAAACCGCCGCCGCGACCAACTTCACCCTCGTCTGCCAGAACGGGGTTCCCGCGGCCGAAAGCCAGCACCCGAACCCGGCCGCGGCSTGCATCGCCATCAAGAACAACCCGGCCATCCTCAGCCCGGTTCCGGCCGGCAAGGACCGGACCTGCACCCAGCAATACGGTGGCCCGCAGGTGGCGACCGTCACCGGCGTCGTGGACGGTCACCCGGTTCAGGCAACMTTCAGCTTGAAAGACGGCTGCGAAATCGCCGCCTGGAACGCCGCCAAGGACGTCCTGGGCTCATCCGGCGGGAAGAGCTAGGCCCTTGCATCTCCAGCAGGAAGAATGGCTGCCGCGCCAGGCCGCCCACCAGCAGCGCGTCCGCCGCTACGCGGACCCCTACCTCGAGCGGCGCTCCGCCGGGCGGAAGCACCCGGTGGAGGACTTCCTCTTCACCTACTACACCCAGAAGCCCGGACAGCTGCTGCGCTGGCATCCGGGCGCCGGCGTCGYGCTCTCCGGCCCCGAGGCAGCGGCGYGGACCGGCTGGAAGTACTACCGGGCGGCCGACGACGCCGAACGCGCCGCAGCCGGGCTGCCGGCGGACTCGCCGGCGGTGACTGTCGACGTCGGYGCCTTCCTGCGGGAACGCCGGGAGGCACTGCAGTTCGCGGGGATCATCCTCGCCGGGACCGCCGCGCGTCCGGCGCAGTTCGGCTGCTTCGGGCTGCACGAGTGGGCYATGGTCTACCGGCAGGACAAGTTCGACCTCCGGCACGAGTACCTGCAGCTGCGGCTGGGGTCCGGGCGCACCGACGAAGTGGTGGAGGAAAACCGGATCCGGTGTTCGCATTTTGACGCCTTCCGTTTCTACACGCCGGACGCTGTTCCGCTCAACAGCCTGGTGCCCAGCAGGGAGAACCAGAGAACCCTGGAGCAGCCCGGCTGCCTGCACGCCAACATGGACCTSTACAAGTGGGCCTACAAGCTTTCCCCGCTGCTGCCCAGCGAAATTGTCATGGACTGCTTCGAACTCTCGTGGCGGATCCGGGCCATGGACATGCAGGCCTCCCCCTACGACCTTGCCGACTGGGGATATCCGGCCATCCGGATTGAAACACCGGACGGCAAGGCCGAGTACGTTGAAYACCAGCGGGCGTTCGCGGCCGAGTCGCAGCGGCTCCGGGAACGGCTGCTGCAGGAGCTGACTCCCCTGCTCAAAGCCGCCGCCATGACCGGCCCCGCGACCGGAGACCGGCATCCGGCGCCGGACAACACCGCGAAGGGACCGTCATGACCGACACCGCCAGCCCGCAAGACGCCGCGCAGGACCGCAGCGACGTGGACCTGACCGTCCGCCTCACGGAGGCTCCCGGCGGCCCCGAGTACATGTTCCGGCTGAAAGCCGGCGACGGCGGCCCCTCCGCCGCCTCCACCCTGCCGGACCCGGCTGCTGCCCTGGATGCCGTCCGGCGCCACGGCGAGGCCATCTTCTTCCCCCAACCGGGTCCGCCGCGACTTTGCACGCAGCAATACGGCGGTCCGCAGACCGCCATCGTGACCGGCTGGTACCTTGGCCGCCAGGTCAACAGCCGCTTCAGCCGGACCGACGGCTGCGAGATCGCCCGCTGGCGCGCCCTGGCGCCGCTGCTCGGCGGCACTGCGGGGAGCACGGGCGCCATCTGACTCTTCAGCCGGCACTGACGCGCCGTTGCCG
>NZ_JBFTKG010000046.1:0-26053 GCF_056395825.1 Arthrobacter sp. 05T47
CCGCCCCTCCGAGCGCCACCTTCCCGTGGACCGCTGGGTCAAGCCGCAGGAATTCGTGGACCTGCAGAACGAGGCGGACGAGATCGGCTTCCTCGGCGTCATGTCCGGGCCGCTGGTGCGCTCCTCCTACCGCGCCGGCCGGCTCTGGGCCACCGCGATGCGCAAGAAGGGCTGGGAAATCCCCGCCGAACTCGCGCACATCGAAAGCTCCGGCAGCACCCGCCAGGAAGCCAGCTCCCTGCTCGCCGCTACGGCCTGACCAGACCAACCCTGATGCCCAAAAACCTGATGCCCAAAAAATCTGATGTTCAGAGAGGACCAATGATGTTCCCCATCAGAATTGAAATCATTCCTTCGGAGGGAATCGTTGAGCGGGTCACGGACCTGGTGCCGTTGACCACCACGCTCACAGTGACGTGCCTGCCCCATCACGGCATCGAGCGGACCATGCGCACTGCCGTACAGCTTGGTGTGCTGGGCTACACCGTCATCCCGCACCTCGCCGCGCGGAGCCTGCGTGACCGGGCCGAGCTGACCGGAATCCTCCGTGACTGCGATGCCGCCGGCATTCGCGAGGTGTTTGTCATCGGCGGGGACCGGAAGCGGCCGGCCGGCCAGTATGAGTCCGCCCTTCCGCTGCTGGAAGACATCGCGCAGTACACCGGCGGGTTGATGCGGGCAGGCATTGCCGGCTACCCGGAGGGCCACCCCTCCGCCGGCCCCGTGGACATGCTGGACGCGCTTCTGGCAAAGCAGCACCTGGCCTCGCACGTTGTGACCCAGATGTGCTTCGCCCCGGAGAAAATCCTTGATTTTGCGGCGCTCCTGCGCCGCGAAGGCGTTGAGCTGCCCGTCTGGGCAGGGGTGGCGGGGTCCGTGCCCCGGACCAAACTGGTCTCCCTGGCGACGCAGATCGGCGTCGGAAGTTCCCTGAAGTTCCTGAGCCGGAAGGGCCCGCTGGCCCGCAAACTCCTGAGCGGTGACCTCTACTCACCACAAAGCCTGGTGTCCGGGCTGGAAAGCCAACCGGGCAACCTCGCGGGCATCCATCTCTACAGCTTCAACAGCCTTGACTCTGTTCCCGGCGGGCCGGGTCAGGCGTCCACCTCAGCAGCACTCCAGACAGCATTGATTCGAGGAGCAGCACGTGACAACTGAAACCGTAACTTCCCACCAGGAACCGCATCTTGAGCGGCAGCTCAGCAACCGGCACATCCAGCTGATCGCCATTGGCGGCGCCATCGGCACCGGCCTCTTCATGGGGTCGGGCAAAACTATCTCAGCGGCCGGACCCTCCGTCATCTTCGTCTACATGATCATCGGCTTCATGCTGTTCTTCGTGATGCGGGCCATGGGCGAGCTCCTGCTGAGCAACCTGAACTACAAATCCTTCAGCGACTTCGCAGCGGACCTCCTCGGGCCCTGGGCCGGTTTCTTCACCGGATGGACGTACTGGTTCTGCTGGGTGATCACGGGAATCGCGGACGTCATCGCCATTGCCGGCTACTCCAAGGAACTCTGGCCGGGGCTGCCGCTGTGGATCCCGGGGCTGGCCACTGTGGCCATCCTCCTGCTCCTGAACCTCACCACGGTGAAGGCGTTCGGCGAGACCGAATTCTGGTTCGCGCTGATCAAGATCATCGCTATCGTGGCGCTGATCGTGGTGGGCCTGTTCATGATCTTCAGCGGTTTCCAGTCCGACGCCGGCCCTGCCACCTTCTCGAATTTGTGGAGCCACGGCGGATTCTTCCCGAACGAGTTCATGGGGTTTGTGGCCGGCTTCCAGATCGCCGTGTTCGCCTTTGTGGGCATTGAGCTGGTGGGCACCACCGCCGCGGAGGCCAAGGACCCGGAGAAGAACCTGCCCAAGGCCATCAACTCGATTCCCATCCGCGTGCTGCTCTTCTACGTGGGCGCCCTGATCATCCTGATGTCCGTCACCCCTTGGACCCAGTTCCAGGCCGGCCACAGCCCCTTCATCGCCATGTTTTCCCTGGCAGGGCTCGGAGCTGCGGCAACGATCGTGAACCTGGTGGTSCTSACCTCGGCCATGTCCTCGGCCAACTCCGGCATCTACTCCACATCMCGCATGGTGTACGGGCTGGCACAGGAGGGCGACGCTCCGTCCGCCTTCGGCGCCTTGTCACGCCGCAAGGTTCCCCAGAACGCCCTGTTCCTGTCCTGCGTCCTCCTGCTCTCCGGCGTGGTGCTGATGTACGCCGGCCAGGACATCGGCAAGGCCTTCGACATGGTGACCACTGTGTCCGCCGTCTGCTTCGTGTTCGTTTGGTCCATCATCCTGGCCAGCTACGTTGCCTTTCGCAGGCGCCGGCCGTACCTGCATGATGCGTCCAAGTACCGGATGCCGGGCGGCATCCCCATGGTCTCTGTGGTCTTCGCGTTCTTCGCCTTCGTTCTCTGGGCCCTGACCACGCAGCCGGACACGCTCCTGGCGCTCCTTGTCACGCCGGTCTGGTTCATCCTGCTCGGAGCCGCGTGGTTCGTGCTGCGCCGGCGCCCCGCGCACCTGGCCCGCTATGCGCGGTTCCAGGCCGAGCTCGCGCAGGAAGAGGCATCAGCTGTTGCGCGAGAGTTTGAGAAGGTGAAGAAATGACCGCACAGACCCCCGGCCTGGCACCTGTGGAACCCGGTGCCACCGTGGAGCACGTCCTGACCGTCGACTGTGTGGAGTCGCCGGGCATCGTCCATTCGGTCTCGGGATTCCTGCTCAACCACGGCTGCGACATCCTGGACATCAAGCAGTACGGGAACAAGGGGCAACGGCACTTCTTTATGCGCGTCCACTTTTCCTCGGGTTCCTCCGCCGACTCATCCCCAGACTCCTCCTCAGAGCAGGAGTCCTTCAGTACCGAGGACCTGCGCCGCGACTTCACACCTGTGGCCGAGAAGTGGCAGATGAATTGGCAGCTGGAACCGCATGGCCGCAAACGCCGGGTCCTGGTGATGGTGTCCAAAATGGGCCACTGCCTCAACGACCTGCTCTTCCGGGCACGCACCGGCGACATCCCGGTGGAGATCGTGGCCGTGGTGTCCAACCACCGCGACCAGGAGGGCCTGGTCCAGTGGCACGGCATCCCGTTCTTCCACGTGCCGGTCACCAAAGACACCAAGCCCGAGGCAGAGGCCCGGCTCCTAGAGCTGGTGGACGCCCTCGACGTGGAACTCGTGGTCCTGGCCCGCTACATGCAGGTTCTGAGCGATGAGCTCTCGGCCCAGCTGGCGGGACGGACCATCAACATCCACCACTCGTTCCTGCCCAGCTTCAAAGGCGCGAAGCCGTACCACCAGGCCTACGATCGCGGCGTCAAGACCGTGGGCGCCACGGCCCACTACGTCAACGCCGAACTCGACGAGGGCCCGATCATTGCCCAGCAAGTCATCGAGGTGGACCACACGTACACCGCCGATGACCTGGTGGCCGTGGGCCGGGACGCCGAATGCGCGGCCCTCCGCAACGCCGTGCGCTGGCATTGCGAGGGCCGGATCCTGCTGCTGGGCAACCGCACCGTCATCTTGCGGTAGGCCATGAAACGGACAAAGCAATCGCTCCGGCGGTTGCGCTTGGAAACCTGGGCTGTCGTTCTCACGGCCGGTGCCCTGTTGGCAGTCATCCTCTCGCAGGCACTGTCCTATGGAAACTGACTAAACACCAGCGGACGACGGCGGGAGGTCACGCCGTCGTCCGCTTGGCCCGGCCAGCCACTGATCATGCCGCTTCGGCAGCCCCCTCTGCCGGGAATCAGGCCGCCGGCGCAAGGTCGAGGCCAGGCAGCGGCCTAGTCAGCCGGCCGGTTCTCTGCAGCGGGAAAGGACAAGAGCCTGGCACGCTGCTCGGGGTCAGTGGCCAGGTCGATGGCGGTCCACACCATTCCCAGGGCGCCGTCCCAGATTGCTTTGTCGCCCGCCGGAGAGATCGAGTTCTCCGCGAATTCTGGACTGTGGATCGGCGGGCATCCCGGGCCCAGCCCGAGCAGCGGGTGGATGGTCGGATAGTGGTGCGAGACGTTCGCCATATCCGTGGAACCGCCGAGTCGTCCGATCGGCGACATGGCGCGTCCCAGAGACCGGGCGTTTTCGAGGAAGTACGCGTCCATTGCCGCATCGCTTCGCATCTCCGCATAGACTCCGCCCTGCTGGGCCAGTTCGACTGTGGCGCCGGTGGCCAGGGCCCCGGCCTCCATGCAGCGCCGTAGCACGTCTGTCAGCCGTTCCAGGGAGTCGACGTCCATGGCCCGCACCATCCACTGCCCGGACGCGCTTTCCGGAATGACGTTTGGTGCTGTCCCTGCATGGTCCACGTAACCGTGGATCTGCTGGCCGGGTTCAAATTGTTGGCGGGCCAGCCCGATGGCGGTCATGGCAACAGTCAGGGCGTCCAAGGCATTGATGCCCTCTTGCGGTTGTGCCGAGGCATGCGCGCTGCGTCCGGTAAACCGAACGTCATAGCCGGAGCATGCAAACGGCCGAATGGAGACTTCGTCGACATCGCCGGGGTGGATCATCATCGCCGCGTGGGTGCCGTCGAAGTCTCCCTGTTCCAGCATGGTGATCTTGCACCCCCCGCTCTCTTCTGCCGGGGTTCCGAGTAGCCGGACACTGATGTCCAGTGCATCGGCCAGCGGTGCCAGGGCGGTGAATGCGCCGAGGGCGCTGGCGGCGATGATGTTATGGCCGCACGCATGTCCCACCCCTGGAAGGGCGTCATATTCCGCGCAGATAGTGATGGTCAGCGGCCCGCTGCCGACGTCGGCCCGCACTGCCGTGGGGAGCTCGCCGAGTCCGTGAATCACCTCCGCGCCCGACACCTTCTGGAGTTCCTCCACCAGCCAGGCTGAGGCCTTCTCCTCGTTGAAACCGGTCTCGGGGTTGTCGTGCAGTTTGCGGCTGAGTGTCTGAAGCCGGGGGTAGCACTTGTCCAGTTCAGTTTCGGCCAGGGCCTTGAGTTCCTGAGTGGTCATGCGGTTCCTTCCGTGGTTGGGAGGGCTTTGATAGCTTCGCCGAGACGCCTGACGCCCTCGCGGAGGGTATCCGTGGATTCAAACGAAAACGCGATTCGAAACTGGTTCCGTCCTGCACCGTTGTTGAAGAAGGCGGAGCCGGGAACGAACACCACGCCCCGTTCGATTGCAGCCGGCAGCAGTTCCTCGGTGCTGCATCCATCCGGGAGCGTCACCCAGGTGAAGAATCCCCCCGAAGGATTCGTCCAGCTTGTCCCCGCCGGCATGTACTCATCGAGCGCCTCCAGGGTTGCTGCGCAGCGGGCCGAGTACAGCGCGCGGAGCTTGGTCAGGTGCTCTTCCCACGGAAACGTCGTGAAGTACCGTTCCGCGAGCATCTGGCTCAATACGGATGGGCAGATGCTTGTGGCTTCGGCTGCGAGCTGCAGTCTTCGCCGTACATCCGCCGGTGCGATGATCCATCCGATACGGATACCCGGCGAAAAGATCTTCGACATCGAGCCCAGGTGGAAGACGTTTTCCGGGTCAAGCGAATGCAGCGATGGCAGCGTCCTGCCATCGAAACCAAGGAGGCCATAGGGGTTGTCCTCAATGATCGCTATGTCTGCCGCGCGGCAGATCTCCACGATTTCCTGGCGCCGGTCCAGGGCCAGCGTTACGCCTGCCGGGTTGTTGAAGTTCGGAATGGTGTACAGGAATTTGATGCGCTTTCCGGATTTCTGCAGTTGTTGGATCCGTCGCCGGAGCTCGGCGGGCAGCAGTCCGTCGTGGTCCATGGAAACGTGGGCGATCTCCACCTGCAGCCCTTCGAAGGTGCCGATGGCGCCTACGTACGTCGGGCCCTCTGCGATGATGACGTCACCGGGATCGCAGAACATCTTCGTGACAAGTTCCAGGCCCATTTGCGATCCGGTGGTGATCTGTACGTTCTCTGGTGCTGCCTGGGTGCCTTCGAGCCCTGCAACCCTGCAAACAAGTTCGTGCAGGCCGCTGGTTCCGGCGCCGGACCCGTACTGAAGGGCGTCCAGGCCATTGTCCGAGATGATGCTGCCAGCCATGGCGGCAATGTCATCAAGCGCCAGCCCGGCGAGGTCGGGGTTGCCGCCGGCGAGAGAGATCATCCCGGGTTGCATTGAGATTTCAAAAACGTCGCGGACCGGTGATGGGTGGTACCCCGCTGCCCGGGCGGCGAAGCGTGCGCCGTGCAATTCTGTGGTGGTCATAGTGGGACTCCGTGCGTTTGCTGTTGTGCGGAAATGGGGTCCGGCGCGAAGCGTCCGATCTCCAGGCCCAGTTCATGGGCCGCGAACCTGTGCAGGATCCTGACCATGCGGTCGGGGCTGCTGCCTTGCACGCCGATCAGTGTCTGGATCGCCAGTCCGTCTGCCAGTGCGACCAATGCAGATGCCAGCTCGTCGACGTCCAGGTCAGGCTCGATTGCCTTCTCAAGGACGGCCGCGTCCAGGGCTTCAACGAAGATGGTCTTCCAGCCGAGCACGGCGTCGGCGACGGAATCCCGGATACCGGCGTCCTTGTGGGCCGCCGCGTATACCTCGATCCAGAAACCCCAGGCCTCCTCGAATGGCGTCTTCCCCTGGACGGTAAAGGTCAGGAGGTCCCGGATCAGGGACACTGCGTCATTGCTGTCCTGGACGATCCGTTGCCATTCGGCCACTGTCGCTGCGATCCGGAATTCCACTGTCGCGTGAATCAACTTCTCGCGTGTCCGGAAGTAGTGCTGGATCATGCCGGCGCTGAACCCGCACGAGTCGGAGAGTGCGGCAAAGGAGAAGCCCTCAACGCCGGACCGGGCAATAAGAATGGAAGCGTGCCTCAGGATATGTGAGCAACGTTCCAGGATCGCATCTTCCGTAACAGCGCGCGTTCGCGTCGTTCGAGTGCCTCCCATGGGTGCCTCCTTCAATATGKGGTCGGTTATCGTCTGGTTGCGCCCGGAATAATTACGGCGAACCCATTGACAGTGTCTCAGATCACTCTAATAATAAGTTGTACTTATTATTAAATCAAGACTTGGAGTCATCATGAACGCAGGCATCATCTTCAAGAGAGGCTGCACCCTCGCTGTGGCCGGCATGCTGGTTATGCCCGCCGCAGCCTGTACCAACACGGAGGCCCCAGGCGGCACGGCCGCCCCGGCAGCGAAAGCCAACGTGGCCGGCATCGGAGCCGGGGGCAAAGAAGCAGCGAACAGCGTCCAGACCGACCCCGCTGTGGCTGCTCTGCTGCCGGCTGACGTCAGAAGCAACGGAACCTTGCGGCTGGTCACGGACCCCACGTACGCACCCATGGATTACACGGATGAACAAGGCAACATCGTCGGGCTGGAACCGGACATGGCGGTGGCGGTCGCCAAGAAGATGGGCTTGAAAGCCGAAATCAGCAAGGGCGATTTCAATGGCATCCTCGCGGGTATTCAGTCCAAGCGCTACGACGCTTCATGGGCCGCGTTTTCCATCACGCCTGATCGGATGGCCAAGGTCAACATGGTCAGCTACCTCAACGGCGGCACGTCCGTCATGGTCCGCAAGGGCGAAACAGGAATCGTGAATGCGACGGACTTGTGCGGCATGACCGTTACTGCCCAGACCGGCACCACGCAGGCTTTGACCGTCCTGCCGTCCTTCCAGGCCGCATGCCAGGCAGCTGGAAAACCGGAGATCAAGCCACTACTGCTCCCGCAGCAGGACAGCGCCAATCAGGCGGTGGCGTCCAACCGCGCACAGGCGATGCTGGCCGATGCCGCGTTGGTGGCCTACTACGCCCAGGAGCAGCCTGATGCCTTCCAGCACGTGCAGTCCATCCTGGTCGACCCCTCCCTGGCCGGAGCCGTCATGGCGAAGGAGAGCACCGAACTTGCCGCTGCATTCAAGGCTGCGGTCAACTCACTCATGAAGGACGGCACCTACGCCACGATTCTGAACGCCTGGGGCCTCAAGGGCTCGGCCATCCCTGCCTCAGAAATCAACCCGGCTCCGAAGGCATGACCATGTCACGTCCGTCTCAACATGTCGATGCAAGGCGGGCCGGGCCTCTGGATAACTCCGGACCGGTAGTCGCCGGCCCGGACTTCCTTGACCTTGCCAGCCGGCCGGTTCTCCGGCGCAAGCGCCCGGGCCAGATGGTGGCAGTTGTTCTGGTGGCGCTCGTGGTGATGCTCTCAGGCATCACAGTCGCAACCAATCCGGGCTTCGGCTGGCCGATTGTGGCACGGTACCTGTTTGATCTGCGGATTCTCGGCGGCCTGCTGACCACCCTGCAGCTGACCGCGATCGCCATGGTCATCGGCTTCAGTGTGGGGCTGGTCATTGCCATCATGCGGATGAGCGACAATTGGCTGATCAAGGGTGTGGCGGGTGCCTACATCTGGTTCTTCCGTGGCACCCCGTTGCTGGTTCAGCTCCTGTTCTGGGGCTTCGCAGCGGTCCTGTTTCCAAAAATCGGGTTGGGTGTTCCGTTTGGGCCTCAATTTATTGAGCTGAACACCAACGATGTCATATCTCTCTTTACGGCCGCCATCCTTGGCCTCGGCCTGAACGAGGGCGCCTATATGGCAGAGATCGTGCGTGCCGGGCTGCTCAGTGTCCCGGCGGGACAGTCCGAGGCCTCGCGGTCCATGGGATTCAGTTCACTGGAGACGCTCCGCCACGTTGTGATCCCCCAGGCCATGAAGGTCATCATCCCCCCAGTGGGCAATGAAGTGATTTCCATGCTCAAGACGACGTCGGTGGTCATCGTCATCGGCGTCGGCGACCTCCTGTACAACACCCAGCAGATCTACTCACAGAACCTGCAGCAGATCCCGCTGCTCATCGTCGCAAGCATCTGGTACATCCTGCTCACGAGCATCCTGACCTATTTCCAGTCCAGGCTCGAAAAGCGATACTCCAGAGGCAACGCCCAGATTTTCGGAAAGGCACAGCGCTGATGTCTGAAGTCAAATTCCTCAATGTCCACAAAAGCTTCGGGCATGTGGAAGTCCTCAAGGGGATCAACCTCCATGTGGCACCACGCGAAGTGGTATGTCTGATCGGCCCGTCCGGCTCCGGAAAGTCCACACTCCTGCGGTGCGTTAACCATCTGGAAGTGGCTAACTCCGGTGCGATCCTGGTCGGCGGCCGGATGATCGGCTACGACGTAGCAGGCGACAGGCTGCGGGAATCGGCGGAAAGGGAAATCAATCTCCGCCGCGCAAAAATCGGCATGGTCTTCCAATCCTTCAACCTGTTCGGGCACATGACAGCACTGGAAAACGTCATGTTCGGACCGCAGAAGCTGCTGAAAATGTCCAAGCAAGCCGCCGAGGACCACGCCGTCGCACTATTGACCAAGGTGGGGCTCGCTGACCGGATGAACAACTACCCGGCCCAGCTCTCAGGCGGCCAGCAGCAGCGTGTGGCCATAGCCAGGGCACTGTCCCTCAAGCCGGACGTCATGCTCTTTGATGAGCCGACGTCGGCCCTGGACCCAGAGTTGGTGGGCGAGGTTCTGGACGTCATGAAGTCTCTGGCAGCCGATGGCATGACCATGATCGTGGTCACCCACGAGATGGGTTTCGCCCGGGAAGTTGCCGACCGTGTGGTCTTCATGGACAACGGCCAGATTGTTGAAGAGGGTGATCCGGACGAGCTGATCCGCAACCCCCAGCACGAGCGGACCAAGGCCTTCCTGTCCAAAGTCCTTTGACCGGCATGGCCGGTCAGAAGATCTCCCTGAACACACCCTGATGGAGGACCAAGAATGAACACCCAAATACCCCATGTCAATGTGGGCCTGGCAGTCATGACTACGCTCCGGAACTACGGAATTGACACAATCTTCGGCATTCCGGGAACCCACAACCTGGAGTTCTACCGGCACCTGGCCCCCCTGAACATCCACCCCGTCACCACCAGACACGAACAGGGCGCGGGTTACGGAGCGGACGGCTGGTCCCAGCGGACCGGCCAGCCCGGAGTTGTCATCACCACCTCCGGACCAGGCTTGCTGAACGCTTTGTCCGCGGCAGGCACAGCCTACTGTGAATCACGGCCAATGCTGATCCTGTCGCCTGGCGCTCCGCGGGGCATGGAATTCAGCGATGTCGGCGCCCTGCACGAAACGAAGGACGCTACTGGCGCCGCGGGCTCCATAGTGCACTGGAGCCGGCGGGTAACCTCCGGTCAGGAGGCCGTGGCAGCGGTTCACGACGCCTTCGAGCTCTTCCGTCACGGACGGCCCCGTCCAGTGCACATCGAGGTGCCGCTGGACGTCCTGGAATCCGCGTTCGAGCCAGATGCCGGCGCCCTCGCCGCGCGTCCCAGGCGCAAAGGCACAGCTGCGGATTCCGGCGCAGTGCGGCGCGCCGCTGCATTGCTTGCCGCTGCTCGGAATCCGGTGATCCTCGCCGGCGGCGGTTCGCTCAACGCCTGCGCCGAACTGCTGGTGTTGGCCGAAAAGCTGCAGGCCGCCGTCGTCACCACCATTAACGGCAAAGGCGCCATACCGGAAACCCATCCCTTGTCACTGGGCTGCGAGATCCGCCTGCCGGCGGCTCAGGACCTCTGCAACAGCGCAGATGTTCTACTCATCGTCGGCTCAAAGGTGGGCGAATCCGAGCTTTGGGGCGGCCGGATTGACGCCGCCGGCCGATCCATCAGAGTGGACATCCTGGAGAGCCAGCTGTCGGTGAACGTCGGGGCCGATATCGGGCTGGCCGGTGACGCCTCAGTGGTGATCCGGCAACTGCTTGACGAGCTGGACACCGCGACGCGGCCGGAGCCGCGCGAGCTCTCAGGGCTGCGCGGGCAGCTGCGCGCCGACGCCCGGGCACTGGCACCGGACCTCGCCGAGATCAGCGAAATCGTTGCCTCCGTGGTGCCGCCGGGAACCATCATCGCCGGAGACTCCTCACAAATCACATACCTTGGAACAACCTCCTTCATCCCGTCACAGGAACCACACCAGCTGCTTTACACACCTGCCTACGCAACGCTCGGGTACGGGCTTCCTGCGGCTATCGGCGCCAAGATCGCGGACCCCGGCCGTACAGTCCTGTGCCTGCTCGGGGATGGCGCGCTGATGTTCTCTGTCCAGGAGCTGATTACCGCCGTGGAGCAGGGCATCACGCTCACCGTGATCTGCGTGGACAACGGTGGCTACGGTGAAATCCGGCAGAATATGGCGGATCGGTCCCTGAGCCCGGTGGGCGTGGACCTTGTTCAGCCTGACTGGGCGACGCTTGCGAATGCCTTTGGAGCCAGAGGGGTCACCGTCGATTCCGTGCTGGAGCTCCCGCTTGCCTTGAAGGAAGCACTGGAAAGCAGTGGCACCACACTCCTGCATCTGCGCATCGGCGCCGGGGCCTGACGCAGAATACCGCCGGTATCGACACCTGTTACGAGGTAGGCAATCCAACGGCGAATCGTGCGCACGGCCGCATCAACATCAATGCACGACTTTTGAATCGAAAGGCAACTCTTCATGAGCACACTCCCTGTCACCGAGACGAGCACGCTGGAGCGGGAGCTGATCCTTCTCAGCGGAGGTGTGGTGCATTCTCTCGCCCCGGACAATCCAACGGCGGATTCACTGCTCCTAACCGGCAACAGGATCGCGGCCGTCGGCACCCGCATGGATTGCCTGGCTGCGGCCGAAGCATTGTCCTCCCGTTCCGGATTCCGCGAGATCGACCTGAACGGCGGGGTGGTTCTGCCGGGCTTCGTTGACGCTCACGCTCATCCACTGATGTACGGCCAGCTGCTGTCCTGGGTCGACTGCAGTCCAACGGCGACGACGGACATCCCCGGCATGATCGGCCTGCTCCGGCAGGCCGCGGAGAACATCCCCGGCACCGGACCGATCCGAGGCTTCGGCTATGAGCACCGGAACCTGGCCGAACGGCGCCACCCCACGCGGCAAGAACTGGACCAGGTATCCATCGACCGCGAGGTCTATGTCATGAATGCCAGTGGCCACGGAGGGGTCGTCAACACCTTCACGCTGGAAAAATACGGCATCGACGACGACACGCCAGACCCCCAGGGCGGCACGTTCTTCCGGGACTCAGAGGGCCAGCTGACCGGCGAACTTAGCGACGCTGCCTGCAACATCCTCACAGGACCGGAAGGAGTTAAAGTCGGTCACCACGGACCCAACTTCCACCTCAACGATCCGGCCGAACAGCACCGCAACCAACTGCTGGCCGCCCAGCACGAATTTCTCCGAAACGGCGTCACCAGCATCGGTGACGCGCAGGTTTCAAAGCGCGAGCTGACGGCGTACCTGGACCTTCTCCGGGACGGGCTGCTGACCGCCCGGATCAATGCCTACTTCCTGTCGCACCTGCTCGACGAAGTCCTCGAACTCGGTCTGGTGGACAAGTTCGGCAACGCCCGGCTTTCGTTGTCGGGGATCAAACTCTATGCCGACGGAACGCTAGGGGGCTGGACCGCATATTTCCCGGAAGGGTACGCCAACGACCCTTGCCGGACAGGATCCCTCTACCACCCGCCCGAGGAGTACCGGGCTCTGATCCTCAAGGCACATGCCGCCGGCCTGCAGACCGCAACCCACGCACAGTCCCCGACCGCCATCCAGATGGTGCTCGACGCCATAGCAGCCGCCGTCGAGGCCTCGCCGCGTCCGGATCACAGGCACCGGATAGAACACTGTGGGCTTCCCACCGGCGAGCAGATCGCCCGCATGGCAGAACTGGGCGTCATGCCCGTAAATCAGACCCAGCACTACTACAACTGGGGGCCGGGGGTTGTTGATGCGATCGGAACGCCCGGCGAACGATTCAACCCGCTGGGAGAATTCGTTTCCAGCGGAGTCCCGGTGACCATTAGCTCCGACGCTCCGGTGGCACCGCCGCAGCCGTTGGAAGCTGTCCAGGCCGCAGTGACCAGGGTGACCCGCTCAGGCGTCCGGCTTGGCCCCGAATCGTTGACTATCACCCGGCTCGAGGCCCTTCGGGCGCACACCATCAACGGTGCCATCGCGGTGGGGCGCGAGCATGAACTGGGCACGCTCGAACCGGGGAAACTCGCTGACTTCGTCATCTTGGACAACGACCCCCTGGCCGTCGACGAAGCGTCAATCAGCAGCATCCAGGTGTCCGAGACGTGGATCGACGGTTTGCAAGTCTTTGTGGCCGGTGCCAAATGATGGACGGCAAGAACCAGTCGCCAAAAAGCCGCGCACCCAAACGCGCCCCCAAAAGCACTGCACAGCGCTGGATCGAGGAGCACAAAGAGCAGCTGTCCAGCTGGCACACCAACATCTGGGAACTCGCCGAACCGGCCTGGCGCGAGTATGAATCCTGCGCCTGGTACGTGAAAACCTTGCGCGAACACGGCTTCACAGTGGAAGAAGGCAGCGCCGGCATGCCCACGGCTTTCGCCGCCGAATGGACCAGCCCCGCCGGCCCCGGCGCCCGGATCCTGGGCTACGCCGAATACGACGCCATCCCCGGGAACTGCCAGGCCGCCTCCACCAAGCGCGAGCCCCGCCCCGGGATGTCCAGGTTCGCGCCGGGCCACACGGACCCCCACTCCGCCTTGGGTATCTCCACGCTCGCCGGGTTCCTCGCGGCGAAGGACGCCATGGAACGGCACAGCATCCCGGGCACCCTGGTGTACACGGGCGAGCCGGCCGAGAAGGTCCAGGGTTCCAAGGTCGTCCACGGCCTGCGCGGCTACTACGACAACCTCGACGCCATCATTTCCTACCACCCGTTTTACATGATGCCGCTGTGCAACACCGCGCGCTGGGACACCCACTGCGGCTCGTACTACAGCAAGATCTACACCTTCACCTGCGACAACCCGGAAGGCTGGAACAACACTTACGGTGACAGCCCCATCCCGTCCTCGCACTCCGCCGCGCGGGCTCCCGGCGCCGACGCGGCACTGTTCACGATGTTTTCGCTGACCAAAACCACGCAGGATTCCATGCTGCCGCAGGCGGGCGAATGGTCGCTGTCCGAGGCGATCCTCACCGCTGGCCAGGCGACGGCGGACAACCAGCCGGCCGGGCTGGCCCAGATCCAGTATTCTTGGCGCTGCCCGAGCCTGGGAGAAGCAGATTCGGTGCTCGCCGTGCTTGACCGCAACGCCGAACTGGCCGCGGCTGCCTCGCACTGCACCGTCAGTTCCCGCTGGGTGGCGCGCAACCGGCCCGGCATCGCCAACCACACGGTGGCGCAGCTGGCGTGGGAGAACATCGCCGCCGTCGGGGCACCGGTTCTGGACGAGCGGGCCCGGGAGATCGGGCGCGAAATCCAGGCCTCGTGTGGGGTGGAGCCTATGGAGAACCCGTTCCACCCGGCCACGGCGGAACTTATCAGCCCGCAAGACGCCGAGAGGGAGCTGCGGAGGCACATTCCGGAAACCCAGCAGAACTGGACCAGCGACGACTACGTCGAGATGACCTGGTACGCCCCCACCATCCGCTTCTACACCGCCCGGCCCACGCTGGCTGCCGACGGGAAGGGCACGTCATACCCAGGCTGGGCCATGACGGCAATGGGCGGCATCCCGGAAACGATCGACCCCACCATCACCGCCACCGGCAAGATGATCGCCGGCATGGTGCTGGATCTTGTGACCCAGCCTGATCTCCTGGCTGTGGCAAAAGCCGAGTTCGAGGCCGAAAAGGTCCGCCGCGGTTCCGTGGCCCCGCTCCTGCCCGCCGGATTCACTGCGCCCACCGACTTCCGCTGGCCCACGTACATCGGCGAGGGCAAGACCCGGGACTGGTGGATCCCCGTGTCCGAGGAAGTCTGGAACACGGCGCTGTAAGGCACGCGCTAACTCCAGCGGGCGACGGCGGGAGATTCCGCCGTCGCCCGCTGGCGTGCCGTCGGACGCTGTTCAGAAGCCGCAGCCTAACCAACCGACGTCGGCTGCAGGCCCCACGTCATCTTCCGGATGGCCTCGCACTGGAGACCGCTCAGCGCCGCGAGCTCGTAGTCGTCCATGACGCCCAGCCGGCGGGCCGCAGCCAGGAGTTTCATGCGCCGTCGCTCGAGAGCGGCCTTTGACTCCGCGAGCTCGGCCAGCTCCGCCTTCAGCTCGCCGATGACCGCCAGGTGCTGCTCCGCCGGCAGCCCGGACGGGAACAAATCCTCGGAGGACAGCCCGATGGTCCGGACCGCCCAGCGGGACAGGTCCGCGGCGCCGGCGACGAGGGTGGCCTTCATGCCGTCGCAGAGCGCCTGGGCCACCTGCTGGTTCAGCCGGACGGACAAGGCACGGACGCTGCTCGCGTTGAAGGAAATCCGCTGCCGCTCTTCCCGGAGCTTCCTCCGGATCTTTTCCGCCTGGACGGCAGCCGGGTCCGGCCTTTGCCGTCCCCGGTACCGGTAGCCGCCGACGTCTGCCGTCCGGGGGCGCGCGTCCGACGTCGAAGGGGCCTCCCGCAGTTCCGGACGGTGCAGAACGGCCAAGGGCACTCCTTTTTTCGGGTTCGGGCTCGGATTCAGGTCCGGGTCGGTTGGTGCCGCGGGGCCAACCGAACGGCCGCGCAGACGCGGCGGGCTTACGTAGAACGCTAGAGAGAATGGAGCGGCCGCGGAAATACCAATAGTGCGTGGAGCCATAACCGGAACGTGTGGCCCATGGGCAGCTCAACGCGGCAACGGGCGGCCACCGGCCCTGAGACCCGGATCAGCGGCGGGAGAAAGGCCAGAAAGCCCGCACCACCCCGCCCCTCAGCCATAAGAGACGCTTATCCGTCCACGCACTTTAGGTCTTATCCATACCCGCCAGAATTCCCTAGGGTCGAAGGAAATGAGTACCGCTCCCTGCTGAATCCCTAGGACGAGACCATGTCTGAATTTGAACCTGCAACGCGGGTGTCCCGCATCAAGTCCTCCGCCAGCGTGGCCGCCGCGGCCCGTGTGCGTGAGCTGAAGGCAGAAGGGCGCCGGATCCTGGACCTGACGGTCGGCGAGCCGGACTTCGACACCCCGGACCACATCAAGGCCGCAGCCGTTGAGGCAATCAGCCGCGGCGAGACCAAGTACACCTCCGTCACCGGAACCCCCGCCCTGCAGCAGGCCATCCTGCAGACCCTCGAGCTGCGCACCGGCCTGCACTACACCCCGGCCGAGATCACCATTGGCGGCGGGGCCAAGCAGGTAATCTTCACGGCGTTCATGGCCTCCCTGGACGCCGGCGACGAAGTGGTGGTCCCCGCCCCCTACTGGGTTTCGTACCCGGACATGGTGCTCGCGAACGAGGGCACCCCCGTGGTGGTCCCCTGCGGCGAGGACACGGGATTCAAACTCACCCCGGAGGCCCTGGCAGGAGCCCTCAACGCCCGGACCAAATGGGTCATCCTCAACTCGCCGTCCAACCCCACGGGCGCCGTCTACTCCCGGGCCGAACTGCGCGCGCTCGCGGACGTCCTGGCCGGATTCCCGCACGTCCACGTCCTCACGGACGAGATCTACGACCAGATCTACTTCGGCGACGGCCGGCTCTCGAGCCTGGCCCAAGTGGCGCCCGAACTGAAGGACCGCATCCTGGCCGTCAACGGCGTGTCCAAGGCCTACGCCATGACCGGCTGGCGGCTGGGCTACGCGGCCGGGCCCGCCCCTCTGATCGCCGCGATCAACAAACTCCAGTCGCAGATCTCCTCCTGCCCCTCCTCGGTCAGCCAGGCCGCCGGCGCCGCCGCCCTCACCGGCGACCAGGGCTTCGTGCGGGACAGCGTCGAGATCTACCGCGCCCGGCGCGACACCGCGGTCGCGGCCCTGAACGCCGTGGACGGCCTGTCATGCACGACGCCGGACGGCGCCTTCTACGCCTACGTCAACTGCGCGGGCGTGATCGGGAAGAGCACACCCGAGGGGCAGGTCATCGGCAACGACGAGGACTTCACCCTCTACCTCCTCGAGGCAGCCTCCGTGGCGGTCATCCAGGGGTCGGCCTACGGGCTGGGCCCGTACTTCCGCATCTCCTATGCCACCAGCCTCGACATCATCGAAGAATCCATCGCCGCAATCGACAAGGCCGTCCAGGCCCTCAACTGACCCGCACCCACCGAAGGAAAACGCCGTGATCCACGTAAAAACCACCATCGACCGCCCCGACTCCGACGCCGTCAGCCGCCTGGCGAAGTTCTCCTCAGCCACCATCCACGAGGCCCAGGGCCGCAAGGGAGCCCTCAGCTCCCGGATCAAACCGATCGACCGGGCCATGTCCTTCTGCGGCCCCGCCGTCACCGTCCGCTGCGCCCCCAGGGACAACCTCATGCTGCAGGTGGCCATCCACTACGCGCAGGAGGGCGACGTCATCCTGGCAGCGGCAGGGGAGTTCGAGGAAGCCGGAACCTTCGGCGACGTCCTCGGCAACGCGATGAAGGCCAAGGGCCTGGCCGCCCTGGTGACCGACTCCGGCGTCCGCGACACCCAGGACCTCATCGAACTGGGACTGCCCGTTTTCTCCGGCAGCGTCTCCATCAAGGGCACCGTGAAAGAAACCATCGGCCCGATCAACCACCCCGTGGTCTTCGGCGACGAAATCATCTACCCCGGCGACGTCCTCCGCGGCGACGCGGACGGCGTTGTGGTGGTCAGGAAAGACGAGATCGAGGAAGTCATCCGCCTCTCACAGGAACGTGACGACGCCGAGCGCGAACTGATCAGCCTCTACAAGGCCGGCGGAACCACCATCGACCTGTGCAAGCTCACCGACGTCCTGAAGGCCAAGGGCCTGCTGGTCGAGCAGGCTTAGTCCGAGCCGGCCGGGCAGCGCCTGCAGCCGCCGCCGCCGACAGCGCCGCCGCACGGGAGTTCCCGTGCGGCGGCTTTGGCATGCGCGGAGAGTCACGCACGGAGGGCATGCGAAAAGGGAGGGCTCAATGCCCGTTCAGGACATCGAACCCTCCCTTTGGCAACAGCCTGGCCAGGCCCGCCAGGGTTCTACCGGGCGGGAAGCTGATGGGTAGGGGGACCGACGACGGCGTCCTCCAGGTACCAGACGGTCGAGCTTCCGCCGGTGGCGGGCATGATGCTGCCTTCGAAAATAAAGACGGGTTCCACGGGGCGATCCGCCGGACGCCAAAAACCGTTGGCCGGGCAGTGGCAGCCGGTTTTCGCCATCAGTCCCAGACTTCCGTCGGAAATTCTTCGCAAAGTGCTGATCTTTTTCACCGAATGCTCCCAATTAGGTCTTCATGAAAGTAGCTGCCGCAATTTCCCGGCTTGTCTCTAATTTTAGAATCCCGTTCGCCTAATTACTAAGACGAATGATGAGTGACCTAATAAGCGGATGATATGAAAGGCTACCGCGCGTATTTGTCGCTGAGCATTTCCTGGAGCATTTCCTTCAGCACCAGCAGGACCGCGGACGCCGCCTCGGAGAGCGGGTCATGGTCCGGGGTGCACAGGGCGATCTTGCACTGCAGTGCGGGATCCACGATCCGCAGGACATGGAAGTCTTCCTCATGGAACAGGGCATCCGCGGCGGACTTGGGCATGATCGTGGCGCCCAGATCGGCCCGCAGGAGCCGGGCCAGGGACGGCACCGACTCCACCTCGCCGACCAGCTGGAGGGCGAGACCCTTGCTGTCAAAGCCGGACTCGACAACCTGGCGCAGCGTGTGGATTTTCTCGGGCAGGAAAAGACCGAACCGGGCGACTTCCTCCAGCGTGATTTCACCATTGCCGGGCGCCACATCGAACCTGCCGGCATTGACCACAAAGTGCAGGTCCTCGACGATCATCGTGGTGAACTGGACACCACGGATCGGTCCCGGCTCGTAAATAAGGGCCATGTCCAGCCGGCCGTTCTTGATCGCTTCGCTGAGCACGCCGCCGTAGATTTCCGTGACGTGCAGGACGATGTCCGGGTACCGGCGGCCCACTTCACCGATGATCCTCGGCGTCAAACTCGACGCCATGCTGTACGGCGCAATGGCAATGGAGACGCGCCCGGAGGGGGCCGCCCCGGACTTGGCGACGTCCTGCCGGGCCTGCTCTACCAGCCGCAGGATGGACTGCGCGTGCCGGTACAGGGTGTGCCCGGCGGCCGTGGGCTTGACGCCCTGCTTGCTGCGGATCAGCAGGCGCTGCTTGAGATCGGTTTCCAGCGCCGAAACCTGCTGGCTCAGGGCCGGCTGGGCCACGTGCAGCGCCGCCGCGGCCTTGGTGATGCTGCCCGAATCCACGATCTGGACGAAGTACGCAAGCTTCCGCGTGTCCATAGCCGCCTTCTCTCTTCGCGGCGTCCCGGACCCGGAAAGGTCATGGGCGGATGCAGTGGAGGGATACGCAATGGGTCTTTGTGTGATCCACATCGCTGACACTAGGTTGAACCCGGAACGCTATTTCACTAATCGTACATTCTATCCCCCCGGAACCATGCAATTTCGTGATGACGCAAGACGAATTTCGCATGGGTGGGGTGTTTACAGGAATGGATGCGTTCTTTTATATTTTCGAAATATGCGGTCCATAGCTTGAATGCAATCGCAATCCCGCGGCGGCAAGCCGGAATCTGATGTGAGACGAGGTGGCACATGAAGCGAGACCCAGGGACCGTCATAACCGGTGCCTATCCCGTGACATGGATTACGTCTTTGTGTGAGCCAAGTCGCGATGCCAGACTTTTTGACAGCAGCCCGACATCCCGGGCCGCCGGACCTCAGGCCTCACACCGGGCCGCTAACCGGCACCCACTTCACTACCGGAAGCTGAGCGTTGCCCCTCGCGGCGCAACGTTCCAGCCAACACCCCAGGAGGGCTCACATGGGACCCACAGTTGATCTCGTTGCAGATCTCGGCGAAGGCTTTGGCGCCTACTCGATGGGCGACGACGCGGCCCTGCTCGAAGTGGTCTCCAGTGCCAACATCGCCTGCGGATTCCATGCCGGAGACCCGGACATCATGAACGCCACCGTCGCCGAATGCGTGCGGCGCGGCGTCAGCATCGGGGCGCACCCGAGCTTCCCCGACCTCCGGGGCTTCGGCCGGCGCGCCATGGACCTCACCGCGGATGAAGTCCGCAACGACGTCCTCTACCAGTTCGGCGCACTGAGCGCCTTCGCCGCCTACCACGGCACCGGCGTCGCGCACATCGCACCCCACGGACGCCTCGGCAACCTCGTCGCCACCCGGGCCGACTACGCCGAGGCCGTGGCCGACGCCGCCTCCCGGATCAACCCGGACCTGATCGTCCTGGCCCAGGACGGTGCGCTGGCTGACGCCGCCGCCGGTCGGCAGCTCCCGGTCGCCATTGTGGGCATCGCGGACCGCGCCTACGAGGCAGACGGCACCCTGGTGCCACGCAGCCGCCCCGGCGCCGTCATCCATGACCCCTCGGCGATCGTGGACCGCACCATCCGCATGGTGTGCGAAGGGCTCATCGAAACCGTCGCCGGAACAGACCTGCCGATCACCGCCGACACCATCCTGCTGCACGGGGACACCCCCGGCGCCGTGCACCTGGCCCGTCAGGTTCGCGCCGAACTTGAAAAAGCCGGCGTGAGAATCGCCCCGCTCGCCCAGGTGCTGGCCGCAAAAGTGAAGGCTGCCTGAGATGACCGCCACGTCAACGCCAACACCGGTGGAGGTCTTCGAATCCGGGGACTCCGCCCTGCGCGTCGTCGCTTCTTCCCCGGACCAGGAAGCCAACTGGACCACGGTGCATGCCCTCGCCGCCTGGCTTGAGGCCGCAGGCGCCGACGGCGTCCACGGAGCCGTCCCGACGTACGACTCCCTGCTGGTGGAATTCGATCCCGGCGTCACCTCCGCACGGCAGGTCCGCGCCTTTGTCCTCCTGGGCATGCGCCAGCTCGACTTCATTGGCGCGCCGGCCCGGGCTCCTCGCGAGTTCAACGTCCCCGTCGTTTACGGCGGGGAGTATGGCCCGGACCTGGAACGCGTCGCCGAGCATGAACAGCTCTCCGTCCAGGACATCATCGCGCTGCACACGGCCAAGTCCTACGTCATCCGCTGCCTCGGCGCCCCCGCCGGATCACCCATGATGGACGGCCCCGAATTTCCGCTCCCGGTCCCGCGGCTGAAGGACCCCCGCCTGTCCGTTCCCGCCGGTGCCGTCGCCGTCGCGGGCCGGCAGGCCGTCATTGCCCCCGCTGCGGCACCGGGCGGATGGTGCGTCATCGGCCAGACTCCGCTGGCAGTCCTTGACGCCACGAGCGAACCGCTCGTTCCCTACGTCCCCGGCGACCTGCTGAGGTTCCACCAGATCCAGCCCGAAGAGTTCGCGGACTACGCCGGCCGGAAACTGGAGGCGGCACGATGAGCGGCTCCCTGATCATCCAGCAGCCCGGCCACTCCGTGGTCACCGACCTTGGGCGCTTCCGGGGACCCCGGTTCGGACTGCCCGTAAACGGTGCCCTGGACCAGTTCTCCGCCCGCGCGGCGAACATCCTCACCGCCAACGAGGACAACGCCCCGCTGCTGGAGATCACCGCACTGGATTTCCGCATGCGGGCCACCACGGACATCCTGATCGCCGTCACCGGTGCGCCCCTGCGGCTCACCGTGGGCGGGCGCGAATGCCCGCAGTGGGAACCGGTCTCCGTCCGCGCCGGCGAAACGGTGGCGCTGCGCCAAATCACCGGCGGTCTCAGGTCCTACCTGGCCATCCATGGCTCGGTGGAGGCGCCCGTCCTGCTTGGCAGCTGCGCCCCGGACACCGTGGTCGGATTCGGCCTGCGGCTGACGGAAGGCACCGAACTCAAGACCTCGCGAAGCGTGGCGCCGATCCGGCAACCGTACTTCGACCTGCCGCTGTTCCGGCTGGGACTGACCCGGCCGCAATTCAGCAGCCACGCGGTAGTGGAGGTCACGGACGGGCCCGACGTCGACGAATTCGGCGACACCGCCGACCTTCTCTTCACCACCGAATACACCGTCAGCGCCCGCAGCAACCACATCGGCCTGCGCCTGGGCGGAGCCCTCCCCGAACGCCAGTCGAGCGCGGAAGTGCTCTCGCGCGGCGTCCCCGTGGGGGCGATCGAGGTGCCGTCCCGGGAGGAACTCCTGGTGCTGCACCGCGGCCGCGGAGTCACCGCCGGCTACCCCGTCCTGGCAGTGGTCACCACCCGCTCGCTGGATGTGCTGGCTCAGGCCCGGCCTGGCCACACCATAACCTTCCGCAAGACCACCGTCCCCGACGCCACGGCGAAACACCGGGCGGCCTTGCGGGAACTGGAGAACCTCCGTTCGACAGTCAGTACCGTCTTTTCCCTCCTCGGCATCGGCAGCCAGCCCGGCTGGCCACAGCTCGCGCCAGCCTCCGGAAGCTAACAACCCTCGCATCAGTTCCAAAGCCTTGTTACCATCCCCCTTAGTAAGGAAAGCCATGTCAATTTCTACGCACGCGGCCCAGCCGCACAAAGAGCGGCTCAGCAGTAAGCAGACCCGCAAAGTTGTTTTGGCCGGCTGCGTCGGCATTTTCGTGGAACTCTATGACAACGGCATCTTCGCTTTCATGGCCGGAACCCTTGCCCTGGTGTTCCTGGCGCCCGGGAACCCGGACAACGCCCTGCTGTTCGTCTTCGCAGGCTACGCCGTGTCCTTCTTCGTGCGCCCCCTCGGCGCCGTGGTCTGCGGCTACCTGGGGGACCGCATCGGCCGGCAAAAGCTGCTTGTCTTCGTCATCCTGCTGATCAGCGTGGCGACGGCGGGCATCGGCCTGCTGCCGAGCTACGCCGCCATCGGCATCGCGGCACCGGTGCTCCTGGTGTTGCTGCGTATGCTGCAGGGCTTCTCCGTTGGCGGCGAGGCCGCCGGCGCCATGACCTTCCTGGCCGAGCACGCCCCCGAAGGCAAGCGCGGCATCATCACCTCCTACGCCCAGATCGCCTCCTTCGCCGCTCTCCTCACCGGTACGCTCGTGGCCTTCTCCATGTCCCCGTGGCTCACCCAGGCAGCGATCGACGGCGGCGGCTTCGGTGCCTTCGCCTGGCGCATCCCGTTCCTGGTCGCCATCCCCATGGGCATCATCGGCTGGTACATCCGCAAGGCCATCAGCGACACCCCCAACTTTGAGAAGCTGAAGGAAGAGGGCGGCCTGTCCAAGAACCCGCTCAAGGAAGCCTTCAAGTCCGCCGAACACCGCCGCGCCATGCTCCTGGCCCTGTTCATCCCGCTCATGAACGGCTCCGGCTACTACGTCCTGTTCTCCTACATGCCCACGTTCCTGAAGGGCAAGCAGATCAACTTCACCATCGGTGAGGCCCTGATCGTCACCGCCTGCAGCCTGGTGGCCATCTGTATCGCCATCCCGTTCATGGGTGCCCTGTCCGACCGTGTTGGCCGCAAGAAGGTCATCGCCGGCTCCGCAATCGCCATGGCGATCGTCGGCATCCCCGCCTACGCCCTGATCGTCACCGGCAACATGGGCCTGGCCATCCTCGGCGCCTGCATCATGGCCGTCGTCTTCGCGGGCCACACCGCGGTGATCCACATCCTGATCGTGGAACTGTTCCCCACCCGCGTCCGCTACTCCGCCTACGGACTGGGCTACAACGTCTCCTCGGCACTCTTCGGCGGCACGGCGCCGCTGCTGATGACCTGGCTCATCTCGTCCACCGGCAACATCTACATGCCGGCCTTCTACGCCGTCATCACCGCGCTGGGCACCCTCGTTGCCGTCAGCGCGGTCAAGGACCGGGCGCACCTGCCGCTCCGCGACGCCTAACTACCCACCCCCGAGCTGCTGCACTGAAACAACTGCAGGCTCACCACCAGGAGACTTACATGCCTTTTTCTGACTACTCAACTGCCCTCGTCACCGGTGCATCCACCGGAATGGGCGCCGCGATCGCCGAACGCCTGGCCAAGCGGGGGCTCACGGTCCACGCCGTGGCCCGCAACGAGGAACGCCTGAAAGAACTGGCCGACAAGACCGGGGCCATCCCGCACGTGGTGGACCTGACCGACACCGCGGCGCTGGCCGCCGCCGTCGGCGATCTTGAGGTCGATGTCCTGGTGAACTGCGCCGGGGTGTCACGGCCGGGGAACATCCTGGATTCCAGCGAGAGCGACATTGACGAACTCGTGGACGTCAACCTGCGCGGCCTGCTCCAGCTGACCCGGCTCGTACTGCCGGGCATGGTGGAGCGGGACCGCGGCCACGTGCTCAACATCAGTTCCATCGCCGGGGTCTACAACTTCTACGGCCACACCGTCTATCACGCCACCAAGGCGGCCGTGCACCAGGTCTCCCGGCAGCTGCGCAACGACACCGTGGGCAAGCGCATCCGGGTCACGGAGATCTGCCCCGGTCGCGTCGAAACGGAAATCTTCGGCCGCAACATGGGCGGCACACCCGAGGCCATGGAGGAGGCGTGGAAGACGTACTACGAGGGCTACGAGTCGCTGACCACGGACGACATCGTCAACGCCCTGGACTACGCAATCGAGACGCCCCGGCACGTGAACGTGGGCATGCTCGAACTCATGCCCACGTTCCAGGTCCCCGGCGGACTCACCTTCGACAGGCGCTAGCCCTCAACAGGCGCTAGCCCTTCAACCGGCGCTGGCCGCGCAGCGCCCGCCCACTTCACCGTTCAGATCGATAGGTTCTCCGATGCAAACAGTCCGCACCGTCAGCTTCCCCGACTCCCAACTCCTCGCCGATCTCTCGCCCCTGCCCGAAGGGCTGAGAGGGGTGGTGTGGGACCTGAAATCGGAGCCCGACGGCGGGACGCTCAGCGAGATCGACGGCGTCATCCTCCCGTACATCGATGCTTCCGCCGTGCTGGGTTCCCTGGCACAGGTCGAGGGGCTGAAGTATGTGCAGACCCAGTCCACCGGCTACGACGGGGTCATCGAGGCCGCCGGGCCGGCCGCGGGGGTGGCCAGCGCCTCCGGTGTCCACGCCGCCGCCACCGCGGAACTGGCCGTAGGGCTGATCCTGGCGAAGCTGCGCGGAATCGACCAGGCCGTCCGCGACCAGCAGTACGGCCTCTGGCGCCCCGAGCGGCGCCAGTCCCTGGCCGACCGGCGCGTGCTGCTGGTGGGTGTCGGCGGGATCGGGCACGAAATCGCCCGCCGCCTGGAGCCCTTCGAGGTCACCATCACGCGGGTGGGGAGTTCGGCCCGCACGGACGAAAACGGTGATGTGCACGCGTCCGCGGAACTGCCCGCGCTCGCCGCCACCCACGACATCCTCGTTTCCGTGCTGCCCCTGAACGAGCAGACCCACCAGCTGATCGGCGAAGAGGTCCTCGCTGCCTTGCCGGACGGCGCCCTGGTGGTCAACGTGGGCCGCGGCTCCGTGGTGGACACAGCCGCCCTGACCAAGGAGGTCCTGTCCGGTCGCCTGCAGTGCGCGCTCGACGTCGTGGATCCGGAGCCGCTGCCGCAGGACCACCCGCTGTGGTCCACGCCCAACGCCCTGATCACCCCGCACATCGGCGGCAACGCCTCGGCCTTCCAGCCGAGGATCCTGAAGCTTCTCCGGAAGCAGCTCGAAGCCCTGGCTGCCGGGCAGGCCCCGGCCAACCTGGTGCAGAGCGGCCCCTTCTAGGCAACGCCTTCGAGGGAGCCACGACAAAACAACGACCCATTCCGCGCGATACCGCGCGGACCGCGGCAAAGGAGCTGCTCACTAATGACTTCACTTTTTGATCTGACGGGGCGGGTGGCCCTGGTGACCGGTTCGAGCCGGGGGATCGGTAACGCGCTGGCGCGGGCGCTGGCGGATGCCGGGGCCACGGTGGTGCTTAACGGCATCAACGGTGAGCGGCTCAAGGCCGCGGAAGCGGCGATGGCCGCGGACTACCCGCCGGGGCGGGTGCACGGCTGCGCGTTCGATGTCACCAGCGATACCGAGGCGGCCCGGGGCATCGCCTGGGTGGAGGAGCATGTGGGGGCGTTGGAGATCCTGGTGAACAACGCCGGCATCCAGCACCGGGTCCCGATGCTGGAGCTGGATGTGGCGGACTGGGAGCGGGTGATCTCCACGGATCTGACCAGCGCGTTCCTGGTCGGGCGGGAGGCGGCCCGGCACATGATCCCGCGCGGGCGGGGCAAGATCATCAACATCTGCTCGGTCCAGACCGACCTGGCCCGGCCCACGATCGCCCCGTAT
>NZ_JBFTKG010000047.1:0-24325 GCF_056395825.1 Arthrobacter sp. 05T47
CATCCACCCTGGCCCTGGTGGGATCCACCGAAGAAGGCCAGTTCCACTAATCCCCAGCCGCCCCCTCCGCTCGCAAGCTCGCGAGGGAACCCGGCGGCCGTGGCCCCACACTCTTCCCGCCAGTTGCTCTATCACTTTTGGTCCTCATCGGCCGCCTTTGGGGACCAAAAGTGATAGGGCAACAGCGGACTTTCAAGGAGCAACTCCCATGAACAGCTTCACTGACAACTTCACCATCAACGGGATCACGCTGACCGCGCAGCCGATTTGCCGGCAGAGCGAGGTTCTTACTCCAGACGCCTTGGCCTTTGTTGCCAAGCTGCACCGGGCCACCGCGGGGCGCCGGCAGGAGCTGCTGCAGGCACGCCAGGAACGCCGCCACCAGATCTCCAAAGGCCAGGATCCGCGGTTCCTGCGTGAGACCGAGTCCGTCCGCAACGATCCGAACTGGCGCGTCGCTCCCCCGGCCCCAGGCCTGGAGGACCGCCGGGTGGAAATCACCGGGCCGGTGGACAAGAAGATGACCATCAACGCGCTGAACTCCGGCGCCAAGGTCTGGCTCGCGGACATGGAAGACTCCTCCACCCCGTCCTGGCGCAACGTSATCCAGGGCCAGCTSAACCTCACGGACGCGCTGGAACGCCGGATCGACTTCACCTCGCCCGAGGGCAAGGARTACAAGCTGCGGCCYGCCGGGGARCTGCCCACCATCGTGGTCCGKCCCCGCGGCTGGCACYTGCCGGAAAAGCACATGCTCATYGACGGCACCCCGATTGCCGGCGGCATTGTGGACTTCGGCCTGTACTTCTTCCACAACGCCCGCCGCCTGATCGCCCAGGGCAAGGGGCCCTACTTCTACCTGCCGAAGATCGAGAGCCACCTCGAGGCCCGGCTRTGGAACGACATCTTCATCCTSGCCCAGGACCTGCTGGGCATCCCGCAGGGCACCATCCGCGCCACSGTGCTGATYGAGACCATCACCGCGGCGTTCGAGATGGAGGAAATCCTSTACGAACTSCGGGACCACGCCGCGGGCCTGAACGCCGGCCGCTGGGACTACATCTTCTCCCTGATCAAGAACTTCCGCACCCGGGGCCCCCGCTTCGTGCTGCCGGACCGCGGCCAGGTCACCATGACCCAGCCGTTYATGCGGGCCTACACCGAACARCTCGTCCGGGCCTGCCAYAAGCGCGGCGCCATGGCGATCGGCGGCATGGCSGCGGCYGTCCCCAACCGCAAGGACCAGGACGCCAACGCGATCGCCTTCGAGAAGGTCCGYGCCGACAAGACCCGTGAGGCCGGCGACGGCTTCGACGGCTCCTGGGTGGCGCACCCGGACCTGGTGCCSGTCTGCCGCGARGTGTTCGACGGCGTCCTCGGCGACCGCCCGAACCAGCTCGAACGCCTCCGCGAAGACGTCACCCCGGAYGACCGCGCCCTCCTGGACATCTCCACGACCACCGGAACCATCACCGAACAGGGCATCCGGAACAACATCGAAGTAGGGATCCGCTACATCGAGTCGTGGCTGCGCGGCAACGGCGCGGTGGCCATCCACAACCTGATGGAGGACGCCGCCACCGCGGAGATCTCCCGCTCCCAGCTGTGGCAGTGGATCTTCTCCCGGGCCATCACGGACCAAGGCGATGTGATCACCCGCGAGTGGGTGGAGGACATGCTGGACGAGGAATTCGCCAGGCTGGAACGCTTCGAAGGGGACCGYTTCGCCGACGCGCGGGACATCTTCGAGGAAGTCACCCTCRSCACCGAGTTCCCGGCKTTCCTGACGCTCCCGGCCTACGACCGGTTCCTGCATGAAGCGCGCGACGGCGCCGATCCCGTCCGCGCGGCGGCCGCCCTCATCCCGGCGTAGGACCCTCGCCCCGGACCCCGGCGTAGGACCCTCGCGTAGGCCCCTCGCCCAGGACCCGGGCGCAGGACTCGGGTGTTCGACCCAATGGCCCCGGRCRACCGGGTCCGCAACGATTTCCGTTAGCTGGGCTGCCATGCCCTTCGCAACAGGCACCCCGAGATCCGGGTGGCAGCCCAGCAACGGAAGATCCCGTGCACTCGACAACGGCGTCGRGATGCCAGATTTTGATATGRCAGATAAGGCCCATGTTCCTCGCGAACATGGGCCTTATCTGTGGTTTCGACATCTTTAGTCTCGGCGCGGCAGGCCCGGGCGGTGAGATCTAGTGCGGCGAGATCTAGTGCGGCAAGAGATCTAGTGCGGCTTCGGGACCTTGCGCAGGGACAGCGCGGTGCCCAGGATGAACGCGGCCACGGAGCACAGGATCATCAGCAGCGGGCCCGTCCAGGCCCCGGATACCCCGTGCACGTAGCCCAGGAGGGTCGGCGCCACCGCGCCGAAGGAGTACCCCGTCCCCTGGACGATSGCGGACATCCGGGCCGCCGAGGCCTGGTCCCGGGCCAGCCGGATGATGGCGAGGAAGATCAGCGTGATGCCGCCGCCCTGGGCCACACCTCCGAAGGAACACCAGAGCCACCACAGTTCCGGTGCCAGCAGCAGGCCCAGCGGGACGGTGAGCCACAGCAGCCCCAGCGCGAGCCCTATCGCCGTCGTGCTGGCGAAMCGGGCCGCGAGCGGSACGCCCAGYCCGCCSACAATGGCCAGGATCTGGAAGAGCGAGGACCCTGCCCCGGCGGCCGCGGGCGCCATGCCGAGCTCGTCCGCCAGCAGGSTCGGCAGCCAGGCGGTCACCCCGTAGTAGGAGAAGGCCTGCCCGGCGAACCCRAAGGTCARRGCTGCCGTGATCCACCGGGACGTGAGCTTGCCGGCCGGMCGCCCCGGGTCCSCCGYGGGGACGGCAGCMGGAGTGAAGGCCCGCCGGCCGCCSACGGCGATCAYCCAGACSGCSAKKGCCGACAMYGCGAAGAGRCCGCTCGCGGCGATCGCGGGCCGCCAGCCCAGCAGCTCRGCCAGCGGCGCCGACACCATGGAGGTCAGGAACGAGCCGATRTTCAGCGCCGCGGTGTAYGTRCCCATCGCCGCGCCCTGCCGGGCSGGGGTGAAGTCCCGCCGGATGATCAGCGGGACCACGATGTTGCCGATSGTGATGGCSACGCCGAGGATMACGGTGCCCAGCATGACCAGGGCGCCGCCGCCGGCCGAGCGGACCACGACGCCSAARAGCACGCCGAGCAGSGTCAGGGTGATGGCGAACTCGGGGCCCAGCCTGCGCCCGGCCAGCGAGGCCAGCGGCGCGGCCAGGGCAAAGCACAGGACGGGGATCCCGGTCAGGAATCCCAGTTCCACCGGGGTGAAGCCGAGATCGGCCTCGAGTTGGGCGACCACCGGGGCCACGGCCACCAGGGGTCCGCGCATGTTCAGGGCGATGAGCCCGATCGCGAGCATGAGGAGCCAGCCGCGCGGTGCCCGGCCCACSTCGCTCATGGAGTGGGCCGTTCYCCGGCCGGCAGGCAGAAATATGATTTCATCAGTCTCATTGCTATCACGGGCGTCCGCCGCGCCRGCCGAATGTGACGCGCCCGCCGCATGTGCCGAAAGTGACGCTTCCCGGGACACCCCTAGCCCGTGGCCTGCAGGGTCGCCTCGATGACGGCGGGTGAGAGCACGTGCTGGGTGACCATCTGGCTGGCGCCGAGGATGGCGGCCTTGTCCCCGGCCCGGGACAGGCCGATCCGCAGATGMGTCGTGGCCAGGGGCAGCGAGCGCCGGTAGACCACCTCGCGGACYCCGGCCATCAGGTGTTCCCCGGCCTGGCCGAGGCTTCCGCCGATCACAATCACCGAGGGGTTCAGCAGGTTCACCACKGTGGMGAGKACGTCGCCGAGGTCCCTGCCGGCCTGCCGCAGCGCCTGGATGGCCTGCAGGTTYCCCTCCGCGACGAGGCGCARCACRTCGCCGCCGTCGTGCGCCGGCAGGCCCTGCTGCGTCAGCGCCTTGGCGACGGCGGGYCCGGACGCCAGGGCTTCGAGGCACCCGTAGTTKCCGCASCGGCACAGCACGTCATCGCCGCGCGGAACCCGGACGTGGCCGAGGTCGCCGGCSGTTCCGTTGGCCCCGCGCTGGAGCTCGCCGCTGCTGATGATGCCSGCGCCGATGCCGGTGGCRACCTTGATGAACAGGAGGTTCTCGTCCCCGGGCCAGTGCGCMGTGCGTTCGCCGAGCGCCATGATGTTCACGTCGTTGTCCACCAGTACCGGAACCGGAAGGGACCGCTGGACATGGCGAACGACGTCGAACCCGTCCCAGCCGGGCATGATCGGCGGCTTCACCGGCATGCCGGTGGCGTGCTCCACGGGRCCCGGGAGTCCGATCCCKGCGCCGGCCAGCTCYGCGGTGCTCCGGCCGGCCTCACCAAGCAGCCGCAGCCCTTCCTCGATCACACGGTCCAGGACAACMACCGGGCCGTCCGCGACGTCCTGCGCCAGCCGGCGCTCCGCGAGGACCGTCCCGCCGAGATCCGTGACGGCGATGATCACGTGCGTGGCCCCGACGTCGACCGCCAGGACKACCCGGGCGGCGGGATTGAAGGCAAAGCGCGACGGCGGCCTGCCGCCGCTGGAGCTCGCCTCCCCGGCGGGYCCCACGAGGCCTGAAACCATCAGCGCGTCGATGCGGGATGCGACGGTGGAGCGTGCCAGCCCGGTGGTCAGCGCAAGTTCCGCGCGGGTCCGTGCCCTGCCGTCGCGCAGGAGTTGGAAGAGGTCGCCGGCGCGGGACAGACTGCCGCCGGCCTCTAGGGCTGCGGACTCGGTACCGGTCGTCGAACTCATGAGTAAGTGATAGCACGAAGGCCTTCTGCATGTCACGCCACAGAAAGTTTGGAACGAAGTTTGCAACTTTTGCTTGACGCTCGTCAAAAGTATCTCTAGCTTTGGGTGTGAGCCGGATCACCGGGCCGGGCAGTCCGGCCTCCACCGGTCACTGCAGGGACTACGAAGGGTGTGGAAGTTGTCTAGCCAAGAAAAAGCGGCACTGGCGCCGCTGGGGGTGGGGATCCTGGGAGCCGGGCCCGTAACGCAGGCGATCCACCTGCCGTCCCTCGCCCGACTTCGGGACATCCTGGAAGTCCGGCACATCATGGACGTCGACCCGGCGGTAGCGGAATCCGTCGCCGCAAGGGTCGGGGCGCGCTTCAGCACCAGCATGGACGAACTGCTGGCCGATCCCGGGGTCGAGATCGTCGCGATCTGCAGCCCCCACCAGTTCCACGCCGTCCAGGTGATCGCTGCCTGCCGGGCCGGRAAGAAAGCCATCCTGTGCGAAAAGCCTTTCGCCATGAACGGCGAGGAAGCCGCAGCCATCGCCGCCGTGTCCGCCGAAACCGGTGTGCCGATCATCGTCGGCGCCATGCACACCTTCGACCCGGGCTGGCTGGCCGCGGAGRCCGCCTGGGGCGGCCTGCCGGAMCAGGTCCACACCRTCCGGTCCTCSATCGTCCTGCCGCCCAAYCCCCGSTTCGAGGACTTCGCRACCGAGATCGTGGGCCGCACTCCCCCGCCGTCGGCGAGCRCTGGCGCACCCGCCGACGATCACGCCGCTGACATTGCCGCCGAGAAGGCCAAACTGATCGGCGGCGTCATGGGCCTGGCCATCCACGACCTCCCGCTGGTCCGCCGGTTTGTCCCGGAGTTCGCGTCCGTCGAGGTGCTGCACGCCCAAACCGTCCTGCCGTTCGGCTACGTCATCTCCCTCCGGGCGGGAAACGTGGTCATTGAACTGCGCGCCGCCATGAACGGCACCTGGGAGCCGTCCTGGACCTTCGAGGCCATCGGCGATGACGCGTCGCTGTCCATCGATTTCACACCGTCCTACGTCCACGCAGGCTCGGCAACGGCCCGGATCCGGACCGCTGCSGGCACCACTGTCCTCGGCCCGTTCGGCCACAACGGTTACGAGGGAGAATGGCGCAAACTCGCCGACATCGCCCGCGGCACCGGAACGGCCCCGGACCCGGAGACGCTGATCCACGACCTGGAATTCGCCCTCGCGATCGCCGACGCCGCCGCCGCCCGCGTCGATGCCGGCGACGCCGCTTTCGAGGAGGCCCGCTCATGACAACCCCGCTTCTCGTCCAGGCCGGCCCCGACGCCGAACAAGCCGGTACCGTCRGCGCCGTCGTCGCTTCCCTGCCTGTTTCCTTCGCCCCGGCGGACGGCCGGCCCGACGTCGTCGCGGTCGCCGGCGTCCCCGGCTGGACCACCAGCGCCACCGCAGCAATCCGCAGCGGCGTCCGCGGCGTCGTCGTCGTTGATCCCGTGGCCGAAGACACCGCSGCACTGGCCGCKGCTGCAGCCGAGGCGGGCACCACCGTTGTCCTTGACCAGGTSTGGGCSGGAAACCCCGCCCTCGCCCAGTCCCGGGCCGCGGTCCGGACCGCCATCGCCGATGCCCTGGMCGACGCCGTGCTGCTGGACTCCGTRGCGTGGGGCGCCCCGGGGACCGACCCGGAGCTCCTGCTCACCCGGCACCTRGCGGCAGTCCTGGCCTGCGGCGTCGAACTGGCCGGCCTGCGCGTCATCCAGCGCAACGCCAACGGTTACACCGTGATCGGCAGCCTCCCCGGCGGCGCACCGGCAGCCCTGCAGGGGATCACCACTTCCTCGGTCCCGGCGACGGCCGCCGTTTCCATCCTGACCTCCACCGGACGGGCGGACATCACCCTGCCCGACGCCTCAGCGGGCTGGCCGGCGGAGGTCCGCTCGGTCACCTCYGACGGGGCCGCCACCTTCCCCACCATCTACGAATCGGCCCACCGCCACAGCTGGAGGCGGCTCCGCGCCGCCGTCGACTCCGGCGCCCCSGACGCCGATCTGGACCAGTTTGCCGCCCTGACCGCACTCGTCGGKCAGCTCCACGACTAACCCGMACTACTTCACCACTGCACTASTTCAACMACTGCACMWCTTCAACAACTGCACTACTTCAMTCACTGCACATCGGCACTAACTGCACCGCCAGCAACACCTTCCGCATCAACTCACTGTCGAGAAGACCGGCCCGCGACGTCGCGGACCGGWCACGAAAGGAAATCATCGTGACGATCAAGTCCTCTGTTACCTCCACCGCTTTCTCCCGCCGGGGATTCCTGGGCTTTGCCGCAGCCGCGGCCAGCGCCCCCCTCCTCGCAGCGTGCGGCGGCGGCTCCGCATCCCAGTCCGGGGGCGGCAGCGGCGTCATCAAGTTCTGGGACATGCCGTGGGCCACGCCGGCCTACAACGACGCCGCTAAGAAGATCGCAGAGGGCTACGCACCGGCCTCGGGCAACCTCAAGGCCAGCTACCAGACCATCCAGTGGGCGAACTTCTACCAGACGTTCTCCTCGGCCATCGCCTCCAAGACCGGACCGGCGGTGTCCACCGGCGGCGGCTTCCAGGCGTTCCAGTTCGAGCAGCAGGGCCAGATCGCCTACGCGGACAAGGTGGTGGAGGAACTGAAGAAGAACGGCCAGTTCGATGACTTCCTGCCGGGCGTCCTGGAGCCATTCAAGGCGGACAAGGGCTATGTTGCGGTTCCGTGGCAGCTCGACATCCGTCCGCTCTGGTACCGCAAGTCGCTGTTCGACCAGGCCGGCGTCGCGGTTCCCACCGACTGGGCGTCCCTGCTTGAGGCCGGCAAGAAGTTCAAGAGCATGGGCGCCGTCGGCTTTGCCACGGGCTCCGGCGCCGGCAACAACATCGGCAACCACCTGATGATCATGATGATGCTCAACAACGGCGGCGGCGTGTTCACCCCCTCCGGTGAGCTCGATGTCATGAACGACCGCAACGTCGAGGCCGTCGAATTCCTGCTGGAACTGGTCTCGAACGGCATCATCGACCCCGCCGCGGTCAGTTACACCTCGGACAACCTSAACGCCCAGTGGAAGAACAAGAAGGCCGCGTACGGCATGTTGACGCTGGGAGTTCCCGAGCGTGTTGGCGACACCTCCGGCGACCTTGTGGTCGCCAGCCCCATTGCCGGCCCGCACGGGGACAAGGCCGCCCTGATYTTCCCGAACAACATCATGATGTACACCAACACCCCCTCCCAGGCGTCGTCCGAGGCCTTCCTGGTGGCCTACCTGGGCCAGCTCAAGACGCTCTGGCAGCAGAAGCTCATGAACGCGCTCCCGGTGTTCAAGTCCATCACCGAGCTTCCCGAGTTCACGTCCGATCCCAACAACGTCAAGATCGTCAAGGAGTACGTGCCSATCGCGAAGACGTTCGCCGCCCAGGGCACGACGCTCAACGCCAACCTTGCCGTCCTCGACGGCGGCCAGGCCCTCAACCAGTTCACGCAGACCATCCTCACGGGCAAGACCGACGCGAAGTCKGCACTGCAGACCTTCCAGTCCGGGCTGCAATCCGTGCTGAAGAAGTAAGCGGCGCTCCAATGGCATTGACCACAGCCCAAACCGGCCTGAGCCGGGCCCGCCGGGGCGTTGCCCCCGGCGGGCCGGGGAAGCCCGTCAACCGCAAGAGCAAGCTCAGTTCGCAGACCCGCAAGACYTTCTTCTGGCTGCTGCTGCCCTCGGTCGTCCTGCTGATCCTGATCCACGGCTACCCCCTCATCTACGCCGGCATCCAGGCCACGCACGACGGCTCCCTCCTGGAGACCGGCCAGTTCGTCGGACTGGAAAACTTCGCCACSGTCCTGGCCTCCGAGGCCTTCTGGAAGGCCGCSCGCTTCACGCTGCTCTTCACGATCGTGGGCGTCTTCGGCTCCTGGCTCCTGGGCCTTGGCCTGGCCCTGCTGCTGCGCACCAAAATCCCCGCCGGCGGCACCTTCAAGGTCCTSCTGCTGCTCCCGTGGGTGGTGCCGATCGTGGTCTCCTCCACCGCCTGGAACTGGCTGGTGGGCACCCCGGACAGCCTCGTCCCGAGCATCTTCCGGAACCTCGGACTGGGCACCCCGCTTTTCCTCGCGGACCCGACCCTCGCCGCGATCACGGTCATGGTCTTCAAGGTCTGGGTCAGCTTCCCCTTCATGATGATGATGACCTCGGCAGCCCTGGCCTCCGTGGACTCCACCGTGTACGAGGCCGCCAGCATGGACGGCGCCACCCGCTGGCAGCAGTTCAGCCAGATCACCCTKCCGCTGATCGCCCGGTCCACCTACATCAGYTGGATCCTCATGACGATCTTCTGCGTCAACGACTTCCCCACCATCTACCTGCTCACCGGCGGCGGACCCGTGGACGCYACCACCTCCCTGGTGGTCCTGGCCTACCGGACCGTCTTCCAGGACTTCCAGACCGGACCCGGCGTCGCGATCGCCTTCCTCATGACCATCACCCTGGTAGTGGTCTCGGTCATCCTGTACCGCCAGATCCGAAAGTCGAGCGTCGAATAATGAGCGCAGTCCTCCACGCCCACCCCGAGTCCGGCCCCGCCCTCGGCGTCGCCGACACCGGCAAGCCCCGCCGCACTCTCTCCGAGGCAGGCCTGCGCGGCCGCTGGTGGCGGTTCACCGCCATCCTGGCCATCACCGCGATCATGCTCGTCCCGATCATGGTGACCGTCCTCCTCGCATTCACGCCCGGMCCGAACAGCACCGCCACCGGSCTGACGTTTGAGAACATCAGCAACGTGTTCTCCAAGACCCTCGCCGCGACCTGGCTGCAGAACAGCCTCATCACCACCCTYTCCACCGTGGTGGTATCGGTGGCCGTCGCCGCCCCGGCCGGCTATGTCCTCTCCCGCGGCCGGTCCAAAGCAGTCTCCGGCTATTCCCTGCTCYTGTTCGTCATGCAGTCCCTGCCCATCATCACCTCGGTGGTGCCGCTGTTCATTTTGTTCGCCGGCATGGGCCTGGTGGACAACCTGATGGGCCTGACCATCATCTACGTCGGTTCCACCATGACCGTTGCCACCTGGATGATGGCCGCCTACTTCGATTCCATCCCGATCAGCCTCGAGGAGGCCTCCTGGATCGACGGCTGCTCCGTCTTTGGCAGCTTCACCAAGGTAGTGCTTCGCAACTCCCTCCCGGGCGTGCTCTCCACCGCGATCTTCGCCTTCCTGCTTGCCTGGAATGACTACCTCGTGGCCATCGTGTTCCTGCGCTCCAACGAAATCTTCACCCTGCCCATGGGCGTCCAGTCCTTCTTCCAGCAGAACCAGACCGACTGGTCCGGGGTCATGGCCCTGGCCGTGATCATGATGCTCCCGCCCATCATCGTCTTCGCCACCCTGAACAAATACTTCAGCGTCGGCGGCATCGGCGGCTCCCTCGCCGGCCGCTAGGCCCCACACCGACTCCTCATTCACCCCGACGATTCACCCCGACGCCGGCCGCCAAGGCCGGCCCCAGACTTCCGAAACAGACTCCCAGYAAAGGAWTCCCGTGTCTTATTCACTGCAGCTGTACACSCTCCGCAACGCCATCGCCGAAGACCTGCCCGGCACCATCAAGAAAGTGGCCGAGCTCGGTTTYACCCAGGTTGAGCCCTACAACTTCGTGGCGACGGCCGCCGTGCTCGGCGCGGCGCTGAAGGAAAACGGCCTGACYGCCCCGTCCGGCCACGCCCCGCTGCTGAGCCAGGACCAGGACGAGATCTTCGCCGCCGCCAAGGAGCTGGGCATCWSCACGGTCATCGATCCSTACCTCCCGGCCGAGCACTGGCAGTCCGCCGAGGACATCCAGGCCACYGCCGCMAAGCTCAACGCCGCCGCCAAGAAGGGCGCCGAATACGGCATCCGCGTCGGCTACCACAACCATGCCTGGGAACTGGAGTCCAGCATCGAGGGCCAGACCGCCCTGGAATACTTCGAAGGACTCCTKGACCCCGARCTGGTCCTGGAAGTGGACACCTACTGGTCCGCCGTCGGSGGCCAGGACCCGGTGGCGCTGCTGAAGCGCCTCGGTGACCGCGTCAAGTTCATCCACATCAAGGACGGCCCCGTCTCCACGGACACCAAGGCTCAGCAGCCGGCCGGCCAGGGCAAGATCGCCGTCTGGGATGTCATCAACGCCGCGCAGTCCCTCGAAGTCGGCGTCGTGGAATTTGACGACTACTCCGGCGACATCTTCGACGGCATCACCCAGAGCCTGGACTACCTGAACGCCGGAGCAAGCGAAGGAGCACGGGCATGAGCACCTCTTCCACGAAGAAGGGCCCGGTGGGCATCGCCGTCATCGGCGCCGGCAACATCAGCAAGCAGTACCTGGACAACCTGACGGTCTTCCCCGACCTCAAGGTCCACGTCATCGCCGACCTCTTCGAAGACGCCGCCGAGGCGAGGGCCAAGGAATACGGCATTGCCGAATGGGGCGGCGTGGACGCCGCCCTGAACCACCCCGACGTCGAGATCATCGTGAACCTGACCATCCCCGCGGCCCACGTGGAGGTCGCCACGGCCGCCGTCAACGCCGGCAAGCACGTCTGGACGGAAAAGCCGTTCTCGCTGGACCGCGAATCCGGCCTGGGCCTGCTGAAAGCGGCCGACGCCGCCGGGCTGCGGCTCGGCTGCGCCCCGGACACGTTCCTGGGCGCCGGGCTGCAGACCGCGCGGCGGCTGATCGAGCGCGGCGACATCGGCACCCCGCTGACCGCCATGACCACGTTCCAGACCCCCGGGCCGGAATCCTGGCACCCGAACCCGGCRTTCCTGTTCCAGTACGGCGCCGGSCCCCTGTTCGACATGGGCCCSTACTACCTCACCGCCCTGGTGCAGACCTTCGGCTCCRTCCGCAAGGTCGCCGCCGTCGGGTCCAARGCCAARGAGGTCCGGGTCATCGGYTCCGGSCCCAAGGCCGGCGAGGAATTCACSGTCGAGGTCCCCACCCACGTCTCCGCCATGGCCCARTTCGAGTCCGGCGCGTCCTCCCACAGCGTCTTCTCGTTCGAGTCRCCGCGGCTGCGGATGGGCTTCGTGGAGATCACCGGCACCGAGGCCACCCTCTCGCTGCCGGACCCGAACTACTTCGACGGGGAYATCAAGCTCTGGCGSGCCGGAGACGAGGACTGGACCATCATCCCGGCCACCGGCCCCAGCCAGGGCCGCGGCATGGGCGTACTGGACATGGCACGCTCCATCCGCGCCGGCGTCCCGCACCGCGCCACCGGCAACCTCGCGTACCACGTCCTGGACACCATGGTCTCGATCTCGGAGTCCGTGGAATCGGGAACCTTCGTGGACGTCGAAAGCTCCGCRCCCGCCTCCGCAGCCCTCCCCGAGGACTGGGACCCGACCGCCTCCACACTCTAGGAACCCGCAATGAACCCCCACGAAACCACCCCCGGCCAGCCCGGCCAGCCCCCGTTGGGTGTGGCCATGATCGGGTACGCGTTCATGGGCAAGGCCCACTCGAATGCCTGGCGCAACGTTGCCAGCTACTTCGACGTCCCGGCCTTCGAACAGCGCGTGCTGGTCGGACGCGACCCCGACGGGGTGGCCGAGGCCGCAGCCAAGTACGGCTGGGCCGAGTCCGCCACGRACTGGCGCGCGGTGATCGCCCGCGATGACATCCACATCATCGATATCTGCGCGCCGGGCTGGATGCACGCAGAGATCGCCATCGCCGCCCTCGCCGCCGGCAAGCACGTCCTGGTCGAAAAGCCGCTGGCCAACACCCTCGCCGAGGCCGAAGCCATGGCGGACGCGGCCTGTGCCGCAAGGAGCCGGGGTGTGCAGTCCATGATCGGCTTCAACTACCGCCGGGTCCCGGCCCTGGCGCTGGCCCGGGAACTGATCTCCGAAGGCCGCCTCGGCACGGTCCGGCACGTCCGTGCCGCGTACCTGCAGGACTGGCTCGTGGACCCGGACTCGCCCATGACCTGGCGGCTGAACAAGGAAACCGCCGGGTCCGGGGCGCTGGGCGACATCGCCTCCCACGCGATCGACCAGGTGCTGTTCCTCCTCGGTGACCAGGTCACCGAGGTCTCCGGCCGACTCCACACTTTCACCTCGCAGCGCCCCGGCGCTGCCGGGCTGGAGGACGTGACGGTCGACGACGCCGCCTGGGCCACGCTGAGCCTCGCCTCCGGGGCCATCGCCTCGGTGGAGGTCTCCCGGGTGGCCACCGGGCAGAAGAACTCGCTCAAGCTGGAGATCTACGGYGACAAGGGAGCCCTGCTRTTCGATCTGGAGGACCTGAACGAGCTCGGYTTCCTCGACGCCACGCTGCCGGTCCGCGAGCAGGGCTTCCGCMGGATCCTGGTCAACGAACCCGAGCACCCCTACGTTGAYGCGTGGTGGCCGCARGGCCACGTGATCGGCTGGGAACACACGTTCACGCACGAGATCCGCGAYTTCCTCCTGGCGGTGGGCAACGGAACCCAGCCCTCGCCGTCGTTCGAGGACGGCCTGAMCGTCCAGCGGATCCTGGCCGCCGTCGAAGAGAGCGCCGCGGCCAAGAGCTCGCTCATCCAGCTCACCCCGTCCATCCCTGCCCCCCAGACCCCTGCCATCCAGACCCCTGCCGAAAGAGCCTGACATGCCCCGCCCCTACACCCTGTTCACCGGCCAGTGGGCCGACCTGCCCTTCGAGGAAGTCGCCAAGTTGGCCTCCGGCTGGGGTTACGACGGCCTGGAGATCGCCGTCTCCGGCGACCACCTGGACGCCTGGCGCTGGGACGARCCCGGCTACGTCGAGTCCAAGCTCGCCGTGCTKGARAAGTACAACCTCAAGGTCTGGGCCATCTCCAACCACCTCAAGGGCCAGGCCGTSTGCGAYGACCCGATCGACTTCCGGCACGARGCGATCGTCGGGGCCAAGGTSTGGGGCGACGGGGACCCCGARGGCGTCCGCCAGCGCGCCGCCGAGGAAATGAAACACACCGCCMGGCTCGCCAAGGCYCTSGGCGTGGACACCGTGGTCGGGTTCACCGGCTCCTCCATCTGGCAGTACGTCGCGATGTTCCCGCCCGTCCCGGAGAAGGTCATCGAGGCCGGCTACCAGGACTTCGCCGACCGCTGGAACCCCATCCTGGACGTCTTTGACGAATGCGGGGTCCGCTTCGCCCACGAGGTCCACCCCTCCGAGATYGCCTACGACTACTGGACCACCGTCCGGACCCTCGAGGCGATCGGGCACCGSGAGGCGTTCGGCCTGAACTGGGACCCGTCCCACTTCATGTGGCAGGGCATCGACCCCGTCTCCTTCATCTGGGACTTCAAGGACCGGATCTACCACGTGGACTGCAAGGACACCAAGCTCCGKCCCACCGGCCGSAACACCGTCMTGGGCTCGCACCTGCCCTGGGGCGACCCGCGCCGCGGCTGGGACTTCGTCTCCGCCGGCCGCGGGGACGTGCCCTGGGAATCGTCCTTCCGCGCCCTGACCGCGATCGGCTACGACGGCCCCATCWCCATCGAGTGGGAGGACGCCGGCATGGACCGGCTCCACGGCGCCCCCGARGCCCTCGCCGCGCTCAAGAAGTTCGACTTCCCKGCCTCGARCACCTCCTTCGACGCCGCCTTCAAGCAGTAGGGAYCAGTTCATGTCAGGCATYGAAACGCCCGACGGCGGCGACGGCTTTGTCCCGCTGTTCGACGGCACCAGCCTGGCTGGCTGGCGATCGGTACCCCGCGTCTATGGCACCGAGTATCCGGGCGGTCCGGCCCTCTCGGACCGCTTCGCCGCCCTGGGTCTGACCCCGCCCGTGGAACCCGAGAAGCACCCGGCCCGCTGGTTCGTCGAAGACGGCGTCCTGGTCGGCGAGCAGGACTCCCCGGGCAGCGGCTACGGCGGCTACCTGGTGAGCGAGCAGGCATTCGGCGACTTGGAACTCGTGCTSGAAATGCGCCCCGACTGGCCSGCAGACACCGGCGTGATGATCCGGCGTCGGCCAGATACCTGGGAAGGCTTCCAGGTCTTGGTGGACCACCGTCCCTCCGGCGGTATCGGCGGGTTCTTCGGCAACGGGCTGGCGAGCTTCTCCGCCGTCCCCTTCGCCGTCAACGTGGCCATGGACGCYGACGGGCGGCCCACGGGYTTGATTGCGGACAACCCGGCCACGTCGGTGGAGCCYGTCACGGAAGAAAAGCGTGCCCGGCTGAGCCACGCGGCCGACGTCGAGGACTTCCTCAACGTCTGGCGCTGGGACGGCTGGAACGAACTGCGCATCCGCTGCGTCGGCGCCCTGCCGGTCATCACCACCTGGGTCAACGGCCTCAAGATCGCCGAACTGGACACCGCTACGCTGGACTCGCCGAACTACAACCCGGCSGATGTCCTGGGAGTTCTCGGAGAGCGCGGRCACATCGCCCTCGAAGTCCACGACAACGACTCCATGTTCGGCGAGGCCCGCTGGGGCAAGGGCGCGCAGTGCCGCTGGCGGAACATCCGGATCAAGGAGCTCTGACCATGCTGCGTACCCTTCAGCCCGGCCAGCGCTGCGAGATCTGGATAGCGTCCGTCACAGGCGAATCCGAACTTGTCTACAGCACSGACGAGATCCTCCTCGAAGCGCCCAACTGGACCCTTGACGGYTCGGCCCTCATCCTCAACGGGGACGGGAAGCTGTGGCGGTTTGAGTTGCCCGGCCGGAGCATCAGCCAGGTCCCGCTGACCGGCATCCCCGACCTCAACAACGACCATGTCCTGGCGCCCGACGGCACCGGCATCTTCCTCTCGGCGAACGACGGCCACATCTACCGGGCMGCTTTGAGTGGGGGTGCGGCGGAGCGGATMACCGACGACGACGGCTCCTTCCACTTCCTGCACGGCGTCAGCCCGGATGGATCCGAGCTGGCMTACGTCGGCATCGAGGCCGGCGACTTTACGCAGCCGGGCCGCCTCAGGACCATWCCGTCCGACGGCGGCGCTACCGCCGGCGTCGATGTCGGCCCCGGCCATTGCGACGGGCCGGAATACTCGCCCGACGGAAAGTGGCTCTACCTGAACACGGAGTCCTTCAGCTCGCTCCCCGGCCACGCCCAGCTTGCCCGCGTGCAGSTWGACGGAAGCGGWTTCGRRCGCCTYCTTGAGAGCGAAACCGTCGACTGGTTCCCCCATCWCTCTCCTGACGGRCAGCTGGCCAGCTACGTCCGCTTCCCCGCCGGCACGGAGGGCCACCCCGCGGACCTGCCGGTCGASGTCGTGCTGATCTCCACCGGCGRCTGGACCGCCCCCGTCCAYACCTGGCCGCTGTTCGGCGGGCAGGGGACAATGAACGTCAACAGCTGGTCGCCGGATTCCGCGCGCTTCGCGTACGTCGCCTACCCTCTCGCCAACACCGACACACCAAAGGACCAAGCACGTGACTAATCAACCCACCGGCACCTCTGACGGCCGCATCCGCTGGGGAATCCTCGGCACCGGATTCATCGCGGGGCTGCAARCACAGGACCTGAACGAGAACGGCTTCACCGTCCAGGCCGTCGGCTCCCGGACCCTGGATTCGAGCAAGGCGTTCGCTGAAGAGTACGGYGTGGCAACCGCGCACGGCAGCTACGAGGACTTGGTGGCCGACCCGCTGGTTGACGTGGTYTACATCGCCACGCCGCACCCGTTCCATCACGCCAATGCCTTGTTGGCCTTGAATGCCGGCAAGCATGTGCTGGTGGAGAAGTCGTTCACCATGAACGCCCGCGAAGCCCAGGACATTGTTGACTTGGCGGAATCCAAGGGGCTCGTGGCGCTGGAAGCCATGTGGTCGCGATTCCTCCCGCACATGATCCGCATCCGCGAAATCATCGCGGAAGGCACTATCGGCGAGGTCCGGAAGGTGGTCGCCAGCCACAACCAGAGCCTGCCCAAGGACCCTGCCCACCGGCTGAACGATCCTGYGCTGGGCGGCGGAGCGCTGCTGGACCTCGGCATCTACCCGGTCTCCTTTGCGTTCGACATCCTGGGCACCCCGGAGACCATTCGCGCCAGTGCGTCCATGACCGCTACCGGGGTAGACCGGCAGACTGCAGCCATCTTTGAATATGTTGGCGGTCAGCAGGCCATTGTGGACTGCGRACTGGACGCCGCCAGCKCCAACCGGGCCATGGTCATCGGGACCGAAGGGTGGATCGATATCGAATCCACTTGGTACAACCCCACGCCCTTCACCGTTCATGCCGTGGATGGCAGCGTTGTTGAACGCTATGAGCAGCCTGTCACCAGCCGCGGCATGCAGTACCAGGCCGCCGAACTGGAAGGACTGGTCAGCGAAGGCGTAACCGCCGGCACCATCCTTCCGCCCCGCGAATCAGTGGCCATCATGGCAGCAATGGACGAGATCCGCCGCCAGATCGGCCTCAGCTACAACGCCGACGCCGCAACGGGGCGGAGCGCCCGTGACTGACACGGCCACATCCCGGCTCGCCGAACTGCAGCAGCACGAGGAAGAACTCGTCTTCCCCGGCTTCGACCACAACGACGCCTGGCGCCTCGGCTCACTCATCGCCTCCCGGGCCGTGGCCGCGGCCCATCCCGTGGCTATCGACATCCGGCGCCACAACCTGGTCCTCTTCCGCTGTGTCCTGCCCGGAGCCACCGCCGACCAGGAGGAATGGATCCGCCGCAAGGCGGCGAGCACCCTGCGTTTTGAACGCAGCACGGCCCTGCTCGCCGAGGAGTTCGCGTTCAAGGACTTCGACCCCACGCAGGGCGGGTGGCTCGCSCCCGAGGACTACACGCTGGCYGGGGGCTCGTTCCCCATCCGCGTCCGGGGCACGGGCGTCGTCGCCGCCGTGACGGCATCCGGGCTGTCCTCCGACGACGACCACCGGCTCGTGATCGAGGCCATCAGGSACTACCTCACGACAGTCASCGTYTAGGKSYGTGGGCACGGACTAGGGTTTTAGCCATGACGCACCAGATCAGGACAGCAACCGCGGACGACGCCGGCAGGCTGGCCGCCCTCGCGGCCATCACCTTCCCGCTGGCGTGCCCGCCCGAATCCCGGCCSGAGGACATCGCYGCGCACATGGCCAACACCCTCAGCGAGASCCACTTCCGGGCCTACCTGGCCGATCCCGACGTAACGGTGCTGGTGWTCGACGCCGACGGCGACCTCCGCGGCTACAGCCTGCTGGTGGCCCGCCCCACCCGGGACCCGGATGTGGCCGCGGTCCTGAGCGARCTGCCGTGCACCGAGCTCAGCAAGTGCTACGTCCACCCGGACCACCACGGRCTSGGCGCCGCGGCCGAACTGATGCACGCCAGCATCGGCTCGGCCGCGGAGGCCGGGGCCCGCGGACTCTGGCTCGGCGTGAACAGCCAGAACACCCGGGCCATCCGGTTCTAYGAGAAGTCCGGCTTCCGCAAGGTCGGCACCAAGTCCTTCCAGCTGGGCACCACCGTGGAGCACGACTTCGTGATGGAGCGCCGGGTCGCGCCGTGAGCGCGGGCCTTGGAGTCTGYGAGAGGCCGTGACGAAGCCGACACGCCCGCCGGGGAATGGACCCTGTGCCGCCGGAGTTATCGCCSACATGAAGATTGAGATCTGGTCCGAYGTCGCCTGCCCCTGGTGCTACATCGGCAAACGCCGTTTCGAAACYGCCCTCGCGGCCTTCCCGCACCGCGATTCGGTGGASGTGCAGTGGCGCAGCTACCAGCTGGACCCCACGCTCCCCGATCACTACGACGGCACMGARCTGGACTACCTGAGCRCGCGCAAGGGMATGGCACCGGCGCAGGTCTCGCAGATGTTCGAGCACGTSGCGGCCCAGGCCAARGGYGAGGGGCTGAACTACCGGTTCGACGCCGTCGTGGTGGCCAACAGCTTCACGGCCCACCGGCTGATCCACCTCGCCGCCGCCCACGGCCAGCAGGACGCCGCGAAGGAACGCCTGCTCAGCGACCACTTCGAACACGGCAAGGACATCGGCAGCCAGGAYTACCTGACCGCCCTCGGCCTGGATCTCGGGCTCGACGCCGGCGAGCTGGCGGAACTGTTCAGCACGGACACCTACGCYGACGCCGTCCGGCACGACATCGCCGAGGCCCGCGCCCTGGGCATCAGCGGCGTCCCGTTCTTCGTGATCGACCGGAAGTTCGGCCTCTCCGGCGCCCAGCCYGCGGARACGTTCACCGCGGCCCTGGAGCAGGCCTGGCAGGACAGCCACCCGCTGGTCATGGTGGGTGCTGCCGAGGACGCGGCCGCGGAGGCGGCCGGCGAGTGCGGCCCCGACGGCTGCCCCGTCTGAGCCCAGCCTGAACCCGGCCCTCTAGCCGCCGTCTGAACCCCGCGCTCTCCCCGCCGCCGCCGTCGAACTCGCCGGAAGCGTGCGAGTACGCCGGAAGTTTCCGGCGACCCCGCAGCTTTCCGGCGAACTCGCGGCCCTCACGGCGGTCCCCGGCCTAGAGTGAATCATGGACACATCGGCCGGCCCGGGCGGACGCCGGACCTCCCTGTTTACCGACCACTATGAGCTGACKATGTTCCAGGCGGCTCTGCACTCCGGGACGGCACACCGCCGGTCCGTGTTCCAGGCCTTTGCCCGCGGGCTGCCGGCCGGGCGCCGGTACGGGATCGTTGCCGGCACCGGCCGGCTCCTGGAGGGAATCACGGATTTCCGCTTCGACCAGGACGACSTCGATTTCATCGCCAGCACCGGCGTGGTCCAGGATGCCACGCTGGAGCAGCTGGCCGCCTTCCGGTTCTCCGGCGACATCTGGGGATATCCGGAGGGTGAGGCCTATTTCCCGCACTCCCCCGTCCTGATCGTCGAATCGACCTTCGCGGAGGCCTGCGTCCTGGAGACCTACGTCCTGTCGGTGCTGAACCATGACAGCGCCGTCGCGTCGGCCGCATCCCGGATGACCAGTGCCGCCGGCGGCAGGCCCTGCCTGGAGATGGGCTCCCGCCGTACGCACGAGGAAGCGGCCGCCGCCGCGGCCCGCGCGGCCGTGATCGCCGGCTTCGCCGGCACGTCCAACCTGGCCGCCGGGCGGCGTTACGGCCTCCGGACGGTGGGCACCGCGGCCCACTCCTTCACGCTGCTCCATGACTCCGAGCGGGACGCCTTCGCGGCTCAGCTGGCCTCACTGGGGCCCGGAACCACGCTGCTCGTGGACACGTACGACGTCGAGGCGGCGGTCCGTACCGCCGTCGGCCTCGCCGGAAATGGCCTCGGGGCCGTCCGGCTGGACTCCGGAGACCTCGTGGCCCAGGCGCGGTGGGTCCGCGAACTCCTGGACAGTCTGGGCAATGTGCACACCAAGATTGTGGTCACCTCGGACCTGGACGAATTCTCCGTCGCCGCGCTCCGGGCCGCGCCGGCCGATTCCTACGGCATCGGCACCTCGCTGGTCACCGGGTCCGGGGCGCCGACGGCCGGCATGGTGTACAAACTGGTGGGCCGCGCCGATGACTCCGGTGAGCTCGTGGCCGTGGCGAAGACGTCCCCGGACAAGATCAACATGGGCGGCCGCAAGTTCGCGGTGCGCCGCCTGGATGACAGCGGCGTCGCCACCCACGAGGTCCTCGGCGTGGGCCACCCCCCGGCCGACGGACGGACGGGGCGCCCCCTCCTGCAGCAGTTCATGAAGGACGGTGAAATCCTGCCCGGCTGGACCGGGCCGGCCGCCGTGGACCGGGCCCGGGAGCGGCACACGGCGTCCATGGCCGAGCTGCCCCGGATAGTGGACCGGCTGCAACCGGGCGAGCCGGCCATCCCCACCATCTACGAGTAAGGCCACAACACAACGGGCGGCCGCGATGACTCGCGACCGCCCGCTGTTATCGGGTGGGGCCTGGTGTTATCGGGTGGGACCTGTATCTCGTGGSACCTGGGCTYAGCGCACMGACTTCCGCTCGTAGATCGCCGTYGACCAGGCGTAGCCGSCGACCGCGATCACGACGCACCATCCGATCGCGAGCACCGGGCTCCAGCCGAGCGGGGTGCCGAGCAGCAGCCCGCGGATGGTCTCGACGAACGGCGTGAACGGCTGGTACTGCGCGAACCACTGCAGCCACTCCGGCATCGACTCGGTGGGCACGAAGCCGCTGCCGAGGAAGGGCAGGAAGGTCAGCAGGAGGGGCCAGTTGCTGGCTGTCTCCACCGACTTCGCCTGCATGCCCATGGCGACCCCGAGCCAGCTGATCGCGTACGCGATGAGCACGAGCAGGCCGGCGGCGGCGAGCCACTCGATCGGTCCCGCCGTCGGGCGGAAGCCGATCAGCAAGCCGACGCCGAGCACCAGCGCGACGGCGATGATCGCCTGGATGGTGTTGCCAAGCACGTGCCCGGCGAGCACCGCGGCCCGCGAGATGGCCATGGTGCGGAACCGCGCCGTGATGCCCTCGGTCATGTCCATCGCGACCGTCGTCGCGGTGCCGCCGGCGCTGCCYGCGATGGTCAACAGCAGGATGCCSGGCATGATGTAGGCGACGTACGCGTCCCGCCCGCCGGCCGGATCGGCACCGGGCAGTCCGGCCCCGAGCGTGCCGCCGAACACGAAGACGAAGAACAGCAGGAGCACCACCGGCCCCATGATGGTGAACACGGACAGGCCGGGGTAGCGCACCATGTGCAGCAGGTTGCGGTGCAGCATGGTCGCAGAGTCGGCGACRACGTGCGACTGCCGGCGGGTGCCGGGGGCGGCCTGGCGCTGGGCGGTGATGGTGGTCATGACTCGGTTCCCTTCGTGTCGATCCGGCCGGTGAGCGCGAAGAACACGTCATCGAGGTCCGGGGTGTGGATGCTGAGGTCATCGACGTCGACGTCGGCCGCATCGAGGCGGTCCAGCACGGTGCGCAGCGTGCCCACCCCGCCGTCGCTCGGTACGGCGAGCGCRAGCCCGGCGTCGTCGCGRGCAGACCCYTCGAGGAGCCGCGAGGCGGTCTCGAGCGCCGCGGCGTCCGCGAACCGGAGCCGGATGTGCCCGCCGGGCACCAGGCGCTTAAGTTCGTCGGGCGTCCCCTCGGCGACGATCCGGCCGCCGTCGAGCACGGCGATGCGGTCCGCGAGTTCGTCCGCTTCGTCGAGGTACTGGGTGGTSAGCAGGACGGTGGTGCCGTCCGCGACAAGGCTGCGSACAATGTCCCACATGGTGTGGCGGCTGCGCGGGTCCAGGCCCGTGGTGGGCTCGTCGAGGAAGATCACGCTCGGTGTGGCGACGAGGGTCATCGCGAGGTCGAGGCGGCGCTGCATTCCGCCGGAGTAGGTGGCGAGGGGCTTGCGCGCAGCCTCGACGAGGTCGAACTGCTCGAGCAGCTCTGCCACCCGGGCCTTGGAGCGTTTCGCCCCGAGGTGGCGCAGGCGTGCCATCAGCAGCAGGTTTTCCTCGCCGGTGAGGAGCTTGTCCACTGCGGAGAACTGGCCGGTGAGGCCGATCGCGGCRCGCACGCCGTCGTGGTTGTGAACGACGTCGTGCCCGTTGACGAACGCCGTGCCGCCATCGGGCCGCACGAGCGTGGACAGGATGTGCACGGTGGTGGTTTTGCCTGCGCCGTTCGGGCCGAGCAGCGCTGTGACGGTGCCCGCGTTGACGGTGAGGTCGACGTCGTCGAGTACGGTCTTTCCGCCGTAGGACTTCCGCAGTCCATGGACTTCGATTGCTGGGGTGTTCATGTGATTCGTTCCCTTCCGTTGGATGCCCGGGGTCACCGGGCGCGCTGGATGTGGATGTTGCCGTGCTGGGTGCGCGCACGCACTTCGACCGTCTGCACGGACGCGTCGGGAGCGCTGTCGCCAGCGAGCTCGTTGCGCACGTGCCCCTCTTTCGAGGACAGGTCKAGCCAGGCGGGGACGCCGGGCCGCACGCCGATGGTGACCTGGCCGAAGCCGCTCTCGACCTGGATGGAACCGCTTGAGACCTCTTCCAGCTGGATGCTGCCGTACGCGGTCTTCGCCGCAACGGAGGCGAGCGCCTTCGTGATTTCAAGRTCGCCGTASGAGAGCTTGGCGTCGAGGTCGCCGCCGGACTGGCCGACCATGATGGTGCCATGCGAGGCCTTKAGGATCGCGTCTCCGGTGACGGTGCCGACCCGKATCTGACCGTGGTCGGCCGTGATCTCGATCCCRCCCTCGGCGGTACCGAGGGTCGCGTTGCCGTGCGAGGCRCGCAGCCACAGGTCGCCGGTRGTGTCGACATCYACACGGCCCATGGAGCTCTTGATGCGGGTTGCGCCGAGGCGTCCCACCGTGCGCACGCCGCCGACGGCGATCTCGGCAGTGAGCCGCGACCCCGCCGGCAGTTCGACTTTCACGTCGACCGACTCGGTGGGGCCGAACCAGCTGAGGCGGGGCCGYGGGCCCACAATGGTGAGCCGCTGGCCGTCGAAGTCGACCGTGGTCTCCTCCGCGCCTCGGCGGTCGACCGYCTTCTCAGGGTTGGTCGSCGATACGGTCACGACCGTGTCGGCGCGGTCACTGGCGAAGACTTCGATCCCGCCGACCTGCAGGTTGATGGCCAGGTCGATTGGGGCGGTGGTGTTGTAAGTGGGCATGCTGAMGTTACCTTTCTCTGCGCGTGTTCGTACTACCCCGCGGGTTCGCGTGGTTGGTGGGTGGTGAGTGTGGTGGGCTGGGCGGGTTAGCGGGCCCAGCCGGCGAAGTTGTCACCGGTGCGCAGYGTGCGCTGCGCGGATCGTCGTTGCTTGGGCTGGATTGCGGCTGCGATCGCACGGACCAGCCAGGTGTTGACGGACATGCCGTCGGCCGCTGCCGCTTCGTCCACCCGCGCCTTGAGCGCGTCCGGCAGGCGGAGCGTGGTGCGCGAGGTGCTCACGTCGTCGAGGTCGACAGTCGCAGCGGGCCGCTCATCGTTGTCAGCTTCGGTGTTTGGCTGGGTAACTACRAACTCGACCTCGCGTCCGCGCAGCCGAATGTCAACCGATCCGGGTGCGAGGTCTCGCGTAATCTCGCCCGCGGCGGCCGACAGAACGTCCAGCAGCACCAGCCGCGCCGCGGCAWCGAGTCCGCCGACGAGCCGCTCGGCRACGGCGCGGGTGTCCTCCGTGCCGTTCTCCGCGGCATCCACTAGCTGGCGTTGAAGGTCGATGACGTACTGTCCGAGTTCCATGAACACCATGGTGACACCAGAGTGGTGTCACGTCAAGCATTTGTGGTGTCACTCGTTGCGGGATGTGCGTCCCCGCTGCGGTGAGGGTCGCTTGCAGGGGTGCCGTGTCCCTGCGGACGGGGTAAGAATGGGGAGATGAGATCGGCGTTGAAACGAAATCGGTCCAATGGCCGCCGCATGCTAGTCCGGGACCTGGGTCCCGCCGTCGGCGTTTGGCTCGGCGTTTGGCTGGTACTTCAGTGAGCGCGTTCGTGCTGGTACCGGGAGCGGGCGGCTCAGCCTGGTACTGGAGCCGCGTCGTTCCTTTGCTTCAGCAGGCCGGCCACGAAGCCCTGGCGGTCGATCTGCCCGGCGACGATGAAGGCGCGGGGCTCCCTGAGTACGCCCGGCTGGTTCTCGAAGCCATCGGCGGGCGCCGCGACGTGGTCCTCGTTGCCCAGTCGC
>NZ_JBFTKG010000048.1:0-24275 GCF_056395825.1 Arthrobacter sp. 05T47
CAGCACGTCTTTGTGATCAAYCTSGAAAACAAGGGCTACGACTCGACCTGGGGCCCTGGTTCTCCGGCGCCGTATCTGTCCACAACATTGCGGTCCCAGGGAGTGCTGCTGAACCAGTATTACGGCACGGCGCACAATTCCCAGCCGAACTACGTCGCCCAGATTTCCGGGCAGGGTCCCAACCCGCAAATGCAGGCCGACTGCCAGACCTACTCGCCGTTCGCCGGAACCGGGACGGCCAGCCAGGGCCAAGCCATCGGTGACGGCTGTGTCTTCCCGGCCAGCGTGCCCACGGTCGCCGGGCAGCTGACCGGAGCCGGCAAGACGTGGAAAGGCTATATGGAAGACATGGGAACTCCATGCCGCCACCCGGCCCTCGGCGCTGTGGACGATACCCAGAAGGCCAAGCCGGGTGACCAATACGCCTCACGCCACAACCCGTTCGTCTATTTTGCCGGGATCACCGGCTCGCCGGACTGCGCCAAAAACGTCCTCGACCTCGCTGCGCTGAAGACCGACCTCGCCTCGGCGGCCACCACCCCCAACCTGTCCATGATCACCCCGAACCTCTGCCACGACGGCCACGACGCCCCGTGCGTGGACGGGCAGCCGGGCGGCCTGGCGAGCGCGGACGAGTGGCTCAAACAATGGGTTCCGGCCATCACCTCGTCCCCGGCGTTCAAGCAGGACGGCGTCCTGGTGATCACGTTCGACGAATCCGACGGGCCGCAGTCCGACGCGAGCGCCTGCTGCGGCGAAACCGCCGGGCCCAACTCCCCCGCGCCGGGCATCACCGGCCCCGGCGGAGGCCGCGTCGGCGCATTGGTGATCTCGCCCTTCACCAGGGGCGGCACCTGGTCCACCACTCCCTACAACCACTACAGCCTGTTGGGCAGCATCGAAGAGACCTTTGGACTGCCGTACTTGGGCTTCGCGGGGGCGCCCGGCCTCAACCGCTTCGGACTCGACGTCTACAACGCAGGCGCCTAGGGGTGATCGACGGCGAGTCAAGGCAGGCGGCGCTCCGGCTACGACTTCGCGTTGAAGACATCCGCGCCGAAGCTGTTCAGGCCCGGCGCCCCCGCGTAGCCCAGGCGCGGCAGGGAGAACGCGTCTTCGATGCTGGCGAGGAGGCTGAAATGGTTGTACGCACGGTCCGACGTCGTACCGCCGTGGGTGAACGGCGAGAGCACCAGCGCACCAATCTTGCCGCCGGCCGTTCCGCCGGGCAGCAGTCCCGACGGCCCCACCGTCTTGCCTTCGGATTCATCGAAGGTGATGACCAGCATCCCGTCCTTCTGGAAGGCCGGGGAATTCAGGATTGCCGGGACCTGCTGGCTCAACCAGCTGTCGGAGGCGGCCAGTCCGCCTTCGCTGCCATCGACGCAGGGGTTGTCGTGGCCGTCGTTGCAAAGATTGGGCGAAATGTAGGACAGGTTCGGCGTGGTGTCCACGGACTGGAGGTCGGTCTGCAGTTCACCAAAGTCCACCACATTGCTCTGGCAATCCGGTGACGAGGTGATGGCCTCGAAGTATACGAACGGATTGTGCCGTGTGGCGTATTGATCGCCCACCTTGGCGCCCTGGCTGGAGTCCTTGCCGCCAAGTTTGGGATGGCGGCAAGGCGTCCCCATGTCTTCCATGTAGCCCTTCCAGGTCTTTCCGGCGGCGCTCAGCTGCCCGGCCACCGTGGGGACCGACGCCGGATAGACACAGCCGGTCCCTTCCGCCTGGCCCAGCGCGGCCGTCCCGGTCATTTGGAACGCCGCATATGTTGGGCAGTCCTCACGGGTCATGGGGTTTGAGGCCTGCCCGGAAATCTGGGCAAGGTAGTTCGGGTTCGAGTTGTGGGCGATCCCGTAGTAATCGGACAGCAGGACGCCCTGGCTTCGAAGAGTCTCCGACAGGTAAGGGGCCTTGGAGCCGGCGCCCCACACTTCGTTGTAGCCCTTGTTTTCCAGATTAATCACGAACACGTGCCCTGGCTTCGACCTGGTCCCCGCCGTGGCCGTGCCTCCGGCGGTGGGAGTCGGACCGCCCGCGGTCGGAGTCGAACCCCCGCCGGCGGTCGGAGCCGTGCCCCCGCCTGTCGGAGTCGGACCACCGCCTGGCGGAGTCGGCTGGCAGGCCGCAGCCGACACCACCAGGAGGGCTGCTACCAGCAGCCGTGCAGCGATTCGAGGGCGGGATATCGTGACATTCCGGCTCATGGATTCCGGCTTTCTGATTGACCGATCAGCGTGGCATTTGCGGTTCAGTGGTTGAACTCTTTCACGCGGCGATCAAGAAAACCCGGAAGGTCCCTCCACAGTCGCTGGGAATGAGCCGCCGGAAAACATTGCCCGGCGGTCTCAGGCCTTTCGCTGGGCGACGGCGCCGGCGAGCGAGGCCAGGCCCTTTTCGAAGTCGGAGCCGACCATCTTGTCCATGTTCATGAACAGGGCGAAGACCTTGCCGATGCCCTTATTTTCCCCGGTCATGGTCCAGGTAACCTCGGTGCCGTTGGCTGAAGGCGCGAACGTGAACGAGGTGGGATTGACTGCCTTGAAAGGCTTGCTGAATTCCAGGCGGATCTTGATGGTGCGGGGCTCGGCGGAATCGACGATTTCCATCGTGCCCGCGCCGGCCTTGCGGTTCCCGCTCCAGGCGTACTTGGCCCCTACTCCGGAATCGCTGCCGGAGTAGCTCCGTTCCATGGCAGGATCCACGGCCTCCCAGGGGGACCATTTGGTCCATTCGTGGAAGCTGTTGACCAGCGGAAAGATGTCCTGGGCCGGGGCGGCAATGACTGYGCTGCGGGTGACTTCATAGGTAGACATGCCGTAATCCTAGGCGGTTACCGGCCAAATTAGACACCTGACCTGCGGATTTATGCCGTCTCGGCCGGCGCCTCCGTCAGGTCGACCACTTGCGATGCCGCATTCTTTTTGACTGACTCGACACCGCCCATGGCGCTTGCCTTGGTCTTATAGCTCTGCGACGAGGCGATCACCTCGCCGTTGGCGGCCTTGAGCCGGAACCGGAATCCGCCGGATTTGTCCTTATAGACCTCATATTTGCCAGCCATGGTGCATCCCTGATTTCTCCATGAGTGTGGCCGGCCGGGGAAGCCGGCACGGGAAAGACTATCGCTGCCGGATTCCCCTGACCAGAGTCAATCGGCTCGCGGCTTCTCAGCCCTTCAGGACACCCACCGGCACCCGGAAGTCCCGCGTTCCGCGGCGCCGGCTTCGACTGAACCCGAGCCAGCCACTACGCTCGGAAAATGGGAATCATGCGCAAGGCACTCGCCGCCGTCGTTGTGCTGATGGCCGGCCTTCTCGGCGGAACTTCCGCCGCGCTCGCCGTGACGCCGACCGCCGTCGTGGTTGAAGACCGTGCGGGGGTTTTGGACCAGCGGACGCTGCTGCCGGCAGTACAGTCCACCGACTTTTACGAGCCGACCAAAGTCGCGATCTACACGTACAACGGCACGGCCACAGACAACCTGAACGAGGAAGTGCTGCGTTTCGCCCGCACCGAACACCCCGAATGGATCAGCGCCGACGGGCAGAAGTGGGCGGACGGGCTGTTCATCTTTGCCCTCGATCCGGTGGGCCGGCATGTGGGGACGTACATGGGTGAGGACCGCAAAGTCTCGCCCGAACAGCGCGAGGACATCCAGAATGCCTCCAAGGAGCTGCTCCGCGACGCGCAATGGACCGACGGCACCATTGCCGGGATACGCCGCGGCGCCGAACTGATCAACCAGCCGTGGTATCGCTCCACAGCCTTCCTTGTCACGGCGTGGGCGGCCGTGATTGCCGCAGTCTGCGGTGCCGCAGCGTGGCTGATCGTGCGGTGGCGGACCCGGGTGTCCAGCCGGACGGAACTTGCCCGGGGCGACGCCAGCTACGCCAACGTCAGCATGGACCTGCAGGTCACCGAGCTGAACGCCAGTACCATCCCCGAGTCGTCCCGGTATGGGGGCACGGTCCTGGAGAAACACCGCACGTTCGTGAACCGTTACAACACAACCACCGAACTTTCCAACCACGTGCATGCCTTCAGCAGCCGGGACCTTAGCCGCAGGCAGAACCTCAAACTGGTCCGAAGCTACGCCGACGCCGCGGCCGAACTCGACGCGCTGGACGACGTGATCGCCGATACCAATGCCCTGCTCAACCGTGGCTCATCCTGGCCTGCAGCCTGGGACCGCCAGCTCGCACCTTTCCGCAGGGACCTCGACGGCCTGGAAGAGGTGCTCAGCCAGCGCCGCGCAGAGGGAAGCTCGGCCTCGGCCGCTGCACTGAGGTCCTTCCGCGATGAAAGCCGGCGTGAACTAGAAAGCTGGTCCTCGGAACTGGCGGACGGTTCAATCACACCCGAGACAGCCCTGGACCGGCTGCGTGACGCCCGGACCCACCTGTCGGAGCTCCTGAAGAATCACGCCGACACCCTGATCGGCGCCTTTGCACGCAACGACAAGGAAGCCGGGCTCATGCGCCAGGAAATGGAAAGCGCGCAGGCGGGAAGCAAGGCCAGATACGGCCGCGCGTACGAGCCGAGCATCCTCGGAACGGTATACCCGTCCTACTACTTCTTTTCGGTCCCGAGCTTCAACACCGGCTTCCACACCGGCGTCAGCAGCGTCAGCTCCGCGCGCGGCGGTGCCGCCACCACCGGGTACGGGTCCAGCGGCGGCAGCTTCTCCGGGTCCGGGAGTTCCTCGAGTTTCTAGGGCCCGCTCGCGGCCCGCTCGACGACGAAATCACCACCCGGGAACATGATGGTCTCGTGGCCGTCGTCGAACCTGACGAGGTACGGCGGCGCACCCTCGGACCCCCTCACTTCAAGGATCAGGCCGTGCCGGTCCGTGGACTCGACCGTGGTTCCCCGAATGATGATGCGGTCCCCTGCGACTGCTTTCATGGCGATCACCTGTATCCCTATTGACGCCTGCGTGCCCGAAGATCATTATGACTCTTGACGGCTGGGGGGCGCTATGGCATTGGATTGAGGAGCCGCGCCGTGAATACCAACCGGGCATTTTGCCAAGCAGCAAAAGCGTTAAGCACCCTTTTCACGGAGATCGGTTCCGCGGCCCCATCGCGCCGCCGGCTCCCCTCGTTGACCGGGCCCGTCGGCCCCGGCCACAGGCGACGCCGACGCCCTGATATTCACTCCGCCAGCCCGGGCAGCACTGTGGGACCAGCGGGGTACCGGCCATGATGGCCGCAATCGTCCGCTGGACTCTGCAGTTCCGGCTCCTGGTGCTGGCCGCCGCGGCAGGAATCCTTGCCCTGGGGCTCACCAACCTGCCGAGCATGTCCGTGGACGCCTTCCCGGAATTCGCCCCGCCGCAGGTGGAGATCCAGACTGAAGCCCTGGGACTCTCGGCCGCCGAGGTTGAGCAACTCATCACCTCCCCCATGGAGGCCGACCTGCTGAACGGGGTGGCCTGGGTTGAGGCGATCAGGTCCAAGTCCGTTCCAGGCCTGTCGTCGATCCAGATGGTTTTCAAGCCGGGGACCGATATCTTGCGGGCACGCCAGCTCGTCTCTGAACGGCTGACGCAGGCCCGCGCTCTGCCCAATGTTTCGGCGGCTCCAGTGCTCATGCAGCCGCTGTCCTCGACCAGCCGGGTCATGATGGTCCGGCTGACATCCAAGAACATGTCGGCGATCGACATGTCCGTCCTGGCCCGCTGGACGATGAAACCCGGACTCCTTGCCGTTCCCGGCGTCGCGAACGTGGCGATCTGGGGCCTTCGCGACCAGCAGCTTCAAGTCCTGGTGGATCCGGCGCAGCTCGAGGCCAAGGGCGTCACGCTTGACGAAGTCATCAAGACAACCGGCAACTCCGTCTGGGTTTCGCCATTGAGCTACCTTGAGGCATCGACGCCGGGCACCGGCGGCTTCTTCGAAACAGGCCACCAGCGGATCGGCGTCCAGCACGTCCTGCCAATCACCACGCCGGAGGACCTGGGACAGGTTCCCCTCCAGGGGCCGGCCGGCCATCTCCTGCTTAAGGACGTGGCCACGGTATCCACCGACCACCAACCCCTGATCGGCGACGCGCTGCTCGGCAACGAAGCCGAGCTGCTGCTGGTGATCGAGAAGTTCCCGGAGACCAACACGATGGACGTGACCCGGGGCGTTGACGAGGTCCTCCAGGAGCTCCAGCCCGGCTTGCCCGGAGTCACGGTCGATACCAGCGTCTACCGGCAGGCGTCGTTCATCGACGAAGAGGTCGGGACGCTCGGCGTCGCTGCGCTGATCTCACTGCTGCTGATCGTTGCCATGTTTGGCGCGTTCTTCCGTTCGTGGCGGACGGCGCTGATCAGCCTGATCACGATTCCCGTGTCGCTGACCGCGGCAGCGCTTGTGCTCGATCTGCGCGGCACCGGGATGAACACCATGGTCCTGGCCGGCATGGTGCTGGCCCTGGCCGTCATGGTAGGCGACGTTGCCGAAGACCTGAACGGCATTGCCCGGGCACGCAGTGCCGCCGCCAGGGCATCCGCTGGGGCAGATACCGCATCCGGGGACGGCAGACCCGAGACCGGCCAGGCACCGGCCCAGGACCAGGCCCGCCGCGACTCAGTGATCCCTGGCGCCCTGCGGGCAGCCCGCACGCCAATCCTGTACTCGCTGCTGATCATGGCGCTGGCCGTCGTGCCTGCGTTCTTCATTGCCGGTGAGAACGGCGCCCTGTTCGGACCTTTGGTCCAGAGCTACCTGCTCGCGCTGGTCGTCTCGATGATCGTGGCATTGACGGTCACGGCTGCACTCGCGTTCGTCCTTCCGGTCGGTTCCAAGGCTCCGGAACGCCGTTCCCTGGCGCGGCTGCAAGGCGCGTACGGCCGGGCCGTGACGCGCCTCATGCGAAAGACGCGGTGGGTATTCGCCGCGGCGGCGGTGGTTGCGCTGGCCGGACTGGCCCTAGCACCCCAGCTGGCCGGGACACAGCCCGTGGTGCCGGTGCTGGCTGACAAGACCCTGGTGGTGCACTGGAGCGCCATGGCCGGCACGTCGGACCAGGAAATGAGCCGGATCACCGAGGCCGCAGCCACGGAACTGCGCTCGGTGCAGGGCGTTGCCAACGTCGGAGGACACATCGGGCGTGCGATCACCTCGGACCAGGTCGGTGACGTCAGCTCCGGCGAGCTCTGGGTGACGGTGGCCCCCGACGCGTCCTACGCCGACACGGCCGCCGCCGTCGACCGCGTGATCGCCGGCTATGCCGGCCTGACCAGCAAAGTCTCCACGTACCCGCAGGAACGCATCGACCAGATCCGGGAAGAAGCGGACAGCGGCTTTGCCGTCCGGGTCTTTGGCCTGGACCCGGCGATCCTGCGGCAGAAGGCCGGGGAGGTGAAGCAGATTCTTGAGCACACAGCCGGTGTGGTCAATCCCCACATCGACCTGCCCCCCGAACAGCCGATCGCCGAGGTCAAGGTGGACCTCGCCGCTGCCCAAAAGGCCGGGGTCGTCCCCGGTGATGTACGGCGCGCGGCGGCCGCTTTGCTGCAGGGCATCGAAGTCGGCAACCTCTACGAACAGCAGAAGGTCTTCTCGGTCATCGTCAAGGGCAATGCTGCCACGCACAGCAGCCTGGACAGCGTCCGCAACCTGATCATCGACACCCCCAGCGGCGGGCACGCCCGCCTCGGCGACATCGCGCAAGTGACCATGGTGGGCAACGAGTCCGTGATCCTGCACGATGACACCTCCCGGCGCGTCGATGTGAAGGCCGAGATCCAGGGCCGCCCGCTGGACGACATCCAGAAGGACATCAACACGGCCCTGCAGCAGATGCAGTTCCCGATTTCCTACCACGCGGAGGTCCTCGCCCAGTACGCCCAGCAGCAAAGCAACTACCAGTGGCTATGGCTGCTCGCGGCGGTCGCCGCGGCCGGCATCCTGGTGTTGCTGCAGACGGCGACGGGGAGCTGGCGGCTCGCCGCCCCGCTCTTCCTGGGCCTGATCCTGGCATTGTCCGGTGGCGTGCTGGCCGCCCAGGCCACGGGCGGAATCAACTCCCTTGTGGCCCTGGTCGCCTTCGCCGCGGTGCTGGGAATCGCCGTCCGCGGCGCCCTCCTGCTGACAGGCCAGGTCCGGAGCCTGCGGGCAACGGACGCTTCGGCGCCGTGGCCGGCGCTGGTGGTCCGCGGAACCAAGGAGAGACTGGGACCCGTCCTGATGTCGACCGTGATTACAGCCCTGGCGCTGCTGCCCCTGGTCCTTCTGGGTGGCGTGGTCGGAACTGAAATTATCCTGCCGCTCGCCGTGATCATCTGGGGCGGCCTGCTGACAACAACCTTCTTCACCCTGTTTGTTGTGCCTGCTGTCCTGCTTCGGTTCGAGCCGAAGGAAGCACCCAGCGCGCGGAGCGGCCAGGGCAAAGCTGCACGGACTGAAAGCCAGGATGCGTCATGAACTCCATACCATCGCCGCGGGGCAACAAGGCCGCGGGAGTCATCATTGCAGCGTTCGTGACCGTATTCATGGCATTCGGGGTCGCAGGCTGCGCCCAGGCGCCGGCGGCCGCACCGTCCGAGGGCGAACCGGCGGCGATCGCCGAAGTCCCCGGCACGGACCTTCACCGGCTCACCCTCACCGAGCACGCGATCGAACGGGTCGGGATCGCGACAGCGGTGATTGCCACGGATCCCCAAACCGGAAAGCTCACTGTCCCCTACGGGGCCGTACTCTACGACAGTTCGGGCAAGGCGTGGGTCTATGCCAACCCTGAACCGCGGGTCTATGTCCGCCAATCGATCACGGTCCAGCGCATCAACGGCGACGTCGCCGTCCTGACGGACGGGCCGCCGGCCGGGACCGTAGTGGTCACCACAGGTGCGGAGGAACTTCTCGGCACCGAATTTGATACGGCCGAGTGACATGCGCTGGCTCATCGGGATCAGCCTCCGTTTCAAGACGGTCGTTGTTGCCCTCGCGTGCGCCGTGATGCTGCTCGGTTCCCTGCAGCTCGGTTCCGCGTCTGTGGATGTCTTCCCGGAATTCGCCCCGCCACGGGTGGAAATCCAGACAGCGTGCCTCGGGTTGACCGCCCAGGAAGTCGAAGAGCTCGTCAGCGTGCCGATCGAGGCCGCGGTGAGCGGGATGCCCGGCCTGGACGAGATACGGTCCAAGTCCGTGCCCCAGCTGTCCTCGATCGTGCTGCTCTTCCATCAGGGCACTGACCTGCTCAACGCCCGCCAGCTCGTCTCGGAACGGATGGCCTCGGTAACCGCGGCGCTGCCCACCTGGGCGGCACCGCCGGTGATGCTCCAGCCGCTGTCCGCGACCAGCCGCGTGATGAAGATCGGCATGACGTCCTCGGAACATTCGCTCATCGAAATGTCCATGCTCTCCTACTGGACCATCCGGGCCCGGCTGCTGCGGGTGCCCGGCGTGGCCAATGTGGCCATCTGGGGCGAGCGGCTCCAGATGCTTCAGGTCCAGGTGGAACCGGACAAGCTCAAGGCCCAGAACGTCTCCCTCAACCAGGTGATGGAAGTCACTGCCGGCGCTCTCGACGCCGGGCTGCTGAAATACTCGCCTGGCCGGTTCATCGGAACGGGCGGCTTCATCGACAGCCCGACCCAGAGAATGGGGATCCGCCACGTCCAGCCGATCCAGACGCCCGCTGATCTGGCCCAGGTGACCATCCGGGAAAAGGACGGGGTCGCACTGCATCTGGGCGATGTGGCCCAGGTTGTTGAGGACCATCAGCCACTGATCGGTGACGCCGTGATCAACAACGGGCACGGGCTCATGTTGATCGTCGAGAAGCTGCCGTGGGGCAACACGCTCGACGTGACCAAGGGCGTGGAGGAGGCTCTCCACGAGCTGCAGCCGGGCCTGAGTGGCATCAACTTCGACACCACGATCTTCCGGCCCGCCAGCTTTGTTGAGGAGGCGATCTCCAACCTCAGCATTGCGCTGCTGCTGGGCTGCCTGCTGGTTGTCATGATCCTTGTGGCGTTCCTCTTCCAGTGGCGCACGGCCCTGATCAGCATCGTCGCCATTCCGTTGTCCCTGCTCACCGCGGCCCTGGTGCTCTACTACACCTCCAGTGCGATTAACACGATGGTGCTCGCGGGGCTGGTCATCGCCGTCGGCGTCGTGGTCGATGACGCGATCATCGACGTCGAGAACATCATGCGCCGGCTCCGGCAGAGACGCGCCGAAGGCAGTGACGAATCGTCCGCATCGGTGGTCTTGAAGGCCTCCCTGGAGATGCGGAGCCCGATCGTCTACGCGACCCTGATCATTGTGGTCGCCGCGGTGCCGATCTTCTTCCTCGACGGGCTGACCGGCGTCTTCTTCCGGCCCCTGGCCGTCTCTTACACACTGGCTGTCCTGGCCTCCATGCTCGTGGCGCTGACCGTGACGCCGGCCCTCGCGCTGATTCTGCTGGGCAACGCCAAACTGCAAGAACGCGACGCGCCGCTGGTCCGCGTGCTCAAACGCGGCTACCACGCTGCCCTCTCCAAGGCCATGAACCGGCCCCGGCTCGGCTACGCAGGCTTTGGCGTGCTGGCGGTGGTGGGCCTTGTTCTCGCTCCCCTGATGGGCTCGTCCCTGTTCCCCACGTTCAAGGAGCGGGACTTCCTGATGCACTGGATCGCGGAACCGGGAACCTCGGCCGCGGAAGAGTTCAGGATCTCCCAGCGTGGCTGTGAGGAAYTCCTGAAGGTCCCCGGCGTCCTGAACTGCGGCACGCATATCGGGCAGGCATTCGCCGCGGACGAGATCGTCGGTGTCAACGCCGGCGAACACTGGATCAGCATCGACCGCCACGCCGACTACGACGAGACGGTGGCCGCTGTGGAGGAAGTAGTCAAGGGATACCCGGGGCTGCACCGTGACGTCCAGACSTATCTGAAGGAGCGGATCGAAGAGGTCATCACCGGCGCCAGCGATCCCATACTGGTCCGGGTCTACGGAGACGATCTCAACGTCCTCCGGGAACAGGCTCAGCGGGTCAAGACCATCATGGACTCGATCCAGGGCACCCATAACCCGCATGTCTCCCTTGAAGTGGAAGTCCCCCAGATCGCCGTCACGGTCAACCTGGCCGCGGCGCAGAAGTACGGCCTCAAACCGGGTGACGTCCGGCGCGCGGCCGCGACGCTCGTGGCGGGCGAGGAAGTCGGCGACGTCTTCCGGGACGGCCGGGCTTACGACGTCCAGGTCTGGAGCACCCCGGCCACCCGATCCTCCATCACCAGCATCGAGGACCTGCCCATCGACACCCCCAGTGGAACGCGGGTGCGGCTCGCCGACGTCGCGGACGTGAGCCTGCAGGCGACGCCGAACCAGATCGACCGCACGAACGGTTCCCGCCGTGTGGAGGTGGGGTCCTTCCTGGCCGATGGAGCAGACCTGGGAACCGTGGCCAGCGAGCTGAAGTCGCGGCTGGCCACCATGGATCTGCCGACCGGCTACAGCGTGCAGCTGCTGGGCGAATACACCGAGCGCGAGGCGGCGACGAACCGTCTGATGATCTACTCCGCGGCGGCACTTGTCCTGATCCTCCTGCTGCTGCAGGCGTCCTTCCGGAGCTGGCGACTGGCAGTCCTGTCGCTGCTCACGCTGCCGGTAGCCCTGGTGGGCGGGGTCATTGCCGCCTACATGACCGGCGGGGTCCTGTCCCTGGGGTCCCTGGTTGGCTTCCTTACGGTGATGGGGATCGCCGCGCGCAACGGTATCCTGCTGATCAACCACTGCCAGCATCTGGAAACCTATGAAGGCGAGACTTTTGGCCGGGCCTTGGTGATGCGGGGGGCGGCCGAGCGGCTGTCGCCGATTCTTATGACCACCCTGGCCACCGGCCTGGCCCTCGTGCCCYTGGTTGTCATGGGCAATATCCCGGGCCATGAAATCGAACACCCCATGGCCGTTGTGATCCTGGGCGGCCTGATCACCTCCACCCTGCTGAACCTGTTCATCGTTCCCTCGCTCTACCTCCGATTCGCCAAGTCGAAGAAGACTCGTGAGCGGGAACGCGCAGCCGCCGGGCCGGTGACCGTCTGACCGCGGCCAGAGTCCGCACCGGAACGCCTTAAAGGAAAATCCGATGTTCCGCAAGAGCATTGCCGTTCTCAGTTGTCTCGTAGCACTGCCGCTGTCAGTCGTCACGGCCGGCACCGCCCAGGCCGGGACGGCACCGGCCGGCGCACCGGCCGGTGCCGCGAGCGACTGCGGACCGGGCTCACTCCCCGACTTCCGTGCTGATCTGTTCCCTCACGATCCGGAGGTGGACAACACCTGGCTGCCCATGAAACCGGGAACCCGCTCCGAGTTCACCGGCAAGGTCACAGACCTCACCACGAGCCCGCCGGAGGTCCACACCCACCGTGTGGTGTCCATCGTCACGGGCCTGACCAAAGTGGTGGATGGAGTCCGCGCGGTAGTCCTGTGGGACCGCGACTACTCCGACGGTGCCCTGGAAGAATCCGAACTGGCCTTCTTCGCCCAGACCAGGAAGGGCGCGGTCTGGCTGTTTGGCGAGTATCCGGAGGAGTTTGAATCCGGAAAATTTGCCGGCGCCCCCAGCACATTCATCGCAGGAGTCGCGAAGGCCCGGGCCGGCATTGCCATGCTGGCGCACCCCTCCAAGGAAGTTGGTACCTATACAGAGGGGTCAGCACCCTCCATTGATTTCCTGGACTGCGGGCAGGTGGTCAGCAAGAAGGCCAACATCCTGAAGGTCGACGAGTTCAACCCCCTCGAGGGAGCGGCGGCCGGTCACCAGCAGAAGTACTACCGCGCCGGGGAGGGCAGTTTCAAGGTAACGGCTTCCGGTGGGGACAGCCAGGAATCCCTGGACCTCACCTCCATCACGACGCTGGATGAGTCTGCCCTGGCCGCCGTCAACAAGCGGGCGCTGGCGCAGGACCGCCACGGCTACCAAGTGAGCCCTGGCGTGTACGGCACCACGGAAAGAGCGACCGAAAGGTCCACCGGATCCTGTGGCCGGTCCTGAAGGCCGCGAGCACTCTCAGAACAACGCGGCGGTCACGGTCCGGGTGAGTTCCTGGATGATCCGGGTCCGCGGGCCCATGTCCGAGTAGTTCTTGCCGCAGGTGTACACGACGAACACGAAGGCCCGGCCGTCCTTGACCAGGACACTGGAATCGTGGAGGTTTCCAAACAGCAGCCCGTACTTGTGAAAAACCCCGACGCCCGGCGGAACTGCCGGAGGTATCAGCGTCTCGAAGTTGGTGTTCTGCATGTAGGACAGGAGCTGGGCGGTGTGAGCCGGGTTGAGCAGCTCCCCGGTGTAGAGCAGCTGGAGGGTCCGGGCCATTTCCGCGGGGGTCAGCAGGTTCACCGTAAAGTCGTACGTGATCCCGATCGAGGCCGCGTAGTCCGTGATACCCCGCTGGCCGACCGCACGCAGGATCAGCGTCCATGAATCGTTGTTGCTTTGCTGGACCATCTGCCGGATCTGGGCCCCTGCGGTCGAGCCACCCAGCGGAGCGGCCAGTGAGGCCCGCCCGGTCTCGACCAGGTGGTAGTAGGCCGACGCGGCGAGGATCTTGGCCGTACTGGCCGCCACAAACTTTTCCTGGACCCCGTAGCCGTGGACCACGCCGTCCGAAAGATCGATCAATGACACCCCCAGCGCATACGCGCTGTTGGCCTGGATGATCCCGCTGATCTGGGCGTCGAGTTCGGGGCCGATGGCCGGCACCGCGACGACGGCGGCAGGCAGTTCAGCCGGCTTCGTCGCGGCCGGTGCTTGGGCCACAGCCGCCGGGGCGGGGCTTGCAACCGGTGAAGCACCCGCAGGCGCGGGAAGGTCAGACGGCGCAGATCCACGGGGCGCGGTCAAGGGGGACGCTACGACGTTCACATCTGCGGCGGTCCCAGCTGCGGTGGCACCAGGCGTGGCCGCGGCTGCCGCCAAATCGGTTGGCACCCCCGCCTGGACGGTCGCAAAAACGCTGCCGGCAGCCACAAGAGCAACCGCGACGGCGGCCGCCGTCAGGTGCTGCGGGCGGAACCTCCACTTGTGTGGTCGTACGGGCCGGGATCCGGCCTGCGATCCGTCGTCCGCGCGGTGGCCGCCGGACCCATAGTGGCGTGGCGGCGGTTCAGTCATCCGGACCTGCCCCGGGCATCTGCGCGGAATCGTGCGCCGGCATCATTCCTCCCCCGAAAGGTGATGGACCGCGGTGGGGCCATAGAGTTCCTGCATTGTGCACGGTCCCGGCATCCCGCACAAGAGCCGGCTCTTGGGAAAAACTGGGCCATCAAACCTGATTCCTGCCCGGAAAAATTCTCCGTTGCAGGTCAGCGCGCTAAAGCCGCGGCGTACTCTGGAGAAAACCGAGGAGCGAAGATGCGAAAAATCGTCATGGTCATGCAGGTGTCACTTGACGGATTCTTCGAGGGGCCGGACCGCGACATCAGCTGGCACATGGTGGACGAAGAATTGCACCGCCACATGAACGAAAAGCTGGCCCCCATGGGCGCCTTCCTGGAGGGCCGCGTCACATACGAACTGATGGAAGGCTACTGGCCGACCGCGGACGAGGACCCCGACATCAGTCCAGTGATGGCCGACTTCGCCCGCATCTGGCGGGACATGCCCAAGTTCGTCTACTCCCGGACTCTGACCACGGCCGGCCCGAACGCAACTGTGGTCCGGGAGGTAGTGCCGGAAGAAGTCCTGGCCCTGAAGTCGCAGCCGGGCGGGGACATGGCGGTCGGCGGGGCGGACCTGGGCGATACGTTCCGGCGGCTCGGGCTGATCGACGAATACTGGGTGTACGTCCAACCGGTTCTGATTGGACGGGGCAGGCCCATGTTCAAGGATGCAGGCAGCAGGGCCCAGCTCCGGCTGCTGGAGACGCACACTTTTGGCAACGGCGTGACGCTGCTGCGCTACGCCCCCTAGCCGGGGGCCGGTTCTTTCTTAAGCGTTTCTTAAACGCCTGGCGGGAGAGTGGGAGTCGGTGCCTTTTCGGGCGCCCGTTGTCCCGACCCGGAGGTTCCCATGACTGGACCCGTCCCTGTTAGACGCCTTGAACGCGATGCAGCACCAAACAGCGCAGCACCAAACAGCGCAGCACCAACTATCGCAGCACCAAACCCCGAAGCACCGCACCGCACCGACGTTACGCGTCCCGCCGCGGAGCCGCGGCTGTGGGCCCTCCCCCATATCCGCCATTGGCTGCTGTGGGGCGTCCTGCTGTCCGCTGCCGTCCTGGCACTGGGCTTGGGGGCGCAGCTGACGCCGGGCTTTAGCGCCACGGAGATCGGAGCGGACCAGGACCTCAGCCAGCATCACTCCCCAGCCCTGACCGCCGTGGCGATGGCGCTGAATGTCGTCTTTGGTCCGGTGGTGGGCCTCGCACTGATCGGCGCCGCRGCTCTGTGCATCTGGCTCTTCCGCGGCGGCCTGCTCAAGGCGGTAGCGTTCGGGCTCGTGGCARTTTCCGGCTGGGTGGCCAGTGAAATCTTCAAGATCATCGTGGCCCGCCAGCGGCCMAACCCCGCCCTGCTGTTCGATCCCCTGGCTCCGGAAACGGGCTCGGACAGTTTCCCGAGCGGCCATGTGTCCTGTGCGGTGGCCGTTGGTTTCGCGCTCTTCTTCCTGGCCCGCGGAACCCGCTGGGCCAAGATCACCGCGTTCGGCGCGGCCGCGCTGGCACTCGTCGTCGCCTGGTCGCGGCTGTACATCGGTGTCCACTACCCCACCGATGTGGCAGCTTCATTTCTGGCCACGAGCGCTGCAGTTGTCCTGCTCACGGGACTCTGGAACGTTGTGACGCCCTGGCTGGCGGCCCGGCGTCGCGCCCCTTCCGCCGTGCGGTCGCTGAAGACTGAGAGGAACTGAGAATGCACGCTGTGGACGTTTTTGCCCTCCTTCCGGCCGCCCACGCCGCCGGGACACCCTCGCTGCTGGACCCGGCAAGCYTGCTCGCCGGGCTGGGCCCGGCCGCCTTGGGTGTCATCGCGCTCATGGTCTTCATCGAATCGGGCGTGCTKTTTCCCTTYCTGCCCGGGGACTCGTTGCTGTTCACCGCAGGCCTGCTGCACCAGCAGCTGCACGTGACGTTGCCGGTGCTGATCGGCGTCGTCACCGCGGCTGCCGTCGCCGGGGACCAGGTYGGTTACATGCTGGGGCGGAAATTTGGCCGGCGATGGTTCAAGGACGATGCCCGCATCCTGAAGACAGCACACCTGACCTCCACGGAAGACTTCTTCCGCCGCCACGGCGGCGCCGCCGTCGTACTGGCCCGCTTCGTCCCCATGGTCAGGACGTTTGCTCCGCTGACCGCCGGGATCGCACGCTATGAGTACAAGTACTTCACCCTCTGGAACGTCATTGGCGCGGTGGCATGGTCCGTYTCCGTGACGATGCTGGGCACCTGGCTGGGACACTTTGACATCATCGCCCGSAAYATCGACGTCATCGCCGTCGCCATGGTCCTGGTCTCGGTGGTGCCGGGGGTCGTGCATTTCCTCAAGCGCCGCCGCAACATTCGGCGCGCCGACGCCACAGCAGACGCCACTACGGGCGACACGGCGGAGGCAACAGGCGACGGACTGCGGACTGTGGAAATGGCCGCGGAAGAATAGTTGGCATGAGAACCGCTGACCGACCGTCCCTGCTGCTCGTCGAGGACGATGCCGTCCTGGGGCCACTCATCGCCGAGCTCCTCGATCCGGACTACCGGGTCCAGCTGGTCACCAACGGCCGTGATGGCCTCCACCACGGGCTGACCGGSGCCTGGGACGTCATGGTGATCGACCGCGGGCTGCCCGTGATGGACGGCATCGCCCTCATCGCAGCGCTGCGGTCGAAAGGCATTGCCACGCCCATCCTGATCCTGACCGCCCTGGGCGACGCCGACGAGAAGGTCAGGGGCCTGGACGCGGGGGCCAACGACTACGTGACCAAGCCCTTCGACGCCGGCGAACTGGCCGCCCGCCTGCGCGCCCTGACGCGCACTTTCCCTTCTCCGGCCCCGGCTCAGGTGATGATCGGGGACTGGGAACTGGACCCGACGCAGCGCTCCGTCCGGTCCGTCTACGGGCACACGGTGGCGCTGACCGCGAAAGAATGCCAGCTGCTGGCAGCCCTGGCAGCGGAACCCGGCCGCGTGTTCACCCGGGACGAGCTCCTCGCGGCGTACTTCCACGCCTCGGACCAGCCCGGCGTGATCGATACCTATGTTCATCACCTGCGCCGGAAGATTTCCAAGGCCGTCATCCGTACGGTTCACGGCGTCGGTTACCAGATTGGCGACGCTCATGAATAACGGCGGGATCTCCAGCGGAAACCCGGACCACTCGATACTGCGCAARGCCTCGCTCAAAGTCGCGCTGCGGATCAGCGCCGCGTGCGCAGTCATGGTCCTCGGCCTCCTCGCCGCCACGGCGCTCTACCTCATGAATCAGCTGGCCCATCCTGAAGTGCCCGGCTCGGCAGCGGCGGGGACGGCCTACGCGTACCTGGATTCCAAGGATCTCCTCGAAGCCATGGTCATCGCCGGGGTGGCGGGAATCCTGCTGGCCGGCACTCTCGGGTGGCTCAGCGCGCGCAGCGCCATCCGCCCCCTCGGTGATGCCCTGGCCCGGCAACGGCGCTTCGTCCAGGACGCAAGCCACGAATTGCGAACACCCTTGACCATCCTGGACACCAGGATCCAACTCGCCCAGCGCAACACGGTGCCCGGCTCCAGGCAAAGCCAGGACCTGGCCCGGATCCGGGAGGACGCTGCGACGCTGACCGGCATTGTCAACGAACTGCTGCTCGCCGCGACGGCGGACGCCCCGGACCGCTCCGCACCCCCTGCCGATCTGGCCGACGCCGCCGCAGGCGTCGCCGGCAGCCTCCAATTGGTGGCAGACCAGCGCGAGGTCCGCATGGATTTCTCCGCCGACGCCCGGCCGTTGGCCCGCATCGAGAAGAAYGCGCTGCGCCGTGCCGTGCTGGCCCTGGCGGACAATGCCCTCGCCCACACTCCTCCGGGCGGCCGGGTGACCATCAGGACCTCGATCGAGCAGAACAGCGCAGTGATCACCGTCGCGGACACAGGAACCGGGATTACCGGCGTGGACCAGGCCCGGATCTTTGACCGCTTCGTCCGGACCGCCAGCACCGGCGGCTCACACGGACAGCGGAGCTTTGGCATCGGCCTGGCTTTGGTCCGGGAGATCGCCGTCGCCGCTGGCGGCGCCGTCGAGGTGGCTGCGACTGGAGCCGAGGGAACGGTCATGAAGATGACGCTTCCGCTGGCCGGAAGCGGTAATGCCTGAAGTGGTGTGCCCCTGGACCKSCACGGGAATGCTGGCAGATAGGACGGCAGACGCAGAAGAGACCGGCGATCGATTGCCCCCAAAGGAAATCGATCGCCGGTCTTTCCGGGTTGCCTGGCCCCGGGAGGGCTGTTTGGCCCCTACAGGAATAGGAGCGCTGGATTAGGCGCGGACGAAAGTCACGCCACCGGTCGCGGTGAGCCAGGACAGCGGGTGGACCATCGTCTGGTTCTTACCGTTCATGCCACCACTGACGACCTGGCCGTTGCCGGCGTAGATGCCAACGTGGCCGGACTGGACCACCATGTCGCCAGGCTGCGGGGTGCCAACAATGGTTCCGAGGCCAAGGAACGCCCGGGGACCGATGTCACCAACCGGCTTGCCTGCCGCGCCAAGGGCCTTTTCGACCATGGCCGTGCAGTCCTGGGTGATGCCCACCTGGCTGTAGGCGGCGGAGAGCATGATGGCGTTGCGTCCGCCGGCGGGGGCCGCGGCCGGTGCGGCGGCGGGWGCSGCCTGCACCTGCACTGTTGCCTTAGGTGCTGCTGCSGGCGCTGCCGCCSGGGCAGCTGCGGGAGCCGGTGCCGCGGCAACAGGCTGTTCGATGACCGGCGCGGCGACGGAAGCCACCGCGGGGCGGTCGAAGCTGATCTTGACGCTGGAATCGGCGTTGACGGGGGCGCTGACCTGTCCCGCTACGTCCACCTTGGAGGCCGGAGCGGAGTCCCGCTGCACGGGTGTCGAGGCGGCGTTGGCGGCCATCGAGCCCGTCAGCACCAGCCCGGAGGCGGCGGCGAGAATGGCGCTATGGCGCGCAAAAGTACTGATTGAAGACATGGATGTAGCCTCTCCCAATGCCTGCGAGGTGAGCTGTCGGATTCGGATGGGAGTCACCCGGCCGCACTCCCGGGCCCGTCATGGCGGGCGCTGTGCGGCTTCACCCCAAGACCTGCGTGTCAGCAGGCCAAAAGTGGTTTCCCCGTCTCTGCCGGCGTCGATGCGAGTTACCCCCGGGGCCGCGGCAGAGTTAGGCAATCGGCTGGGGAGCGCCTGTATCGGAGAAACAAGCACCTAACCACCGTAACGCGAACCGCACGCCAATGTCACATTCAGGTAACGGAGGCCACAGTGCAGTCCGTCGGTTGCCCATGGGGCGGGGCCGCATCCGAACGTAGGATGATGCCATCAGCACCACCTCGAAGCGGAGGCCCGAAATGAACAGCCTGTGTGTCGCCATCTGCCAGTTGAGCAGCCAGCCCAAGGAGGATTTCGACGTCAATACCGAGCTGCTGATCCTGGACGGCCGGGACGTCCATGTGGCCACCTGGGATGCGGAACCTCGTGACAGGGGCTTCGATGAACACGTCCTCAATGACCGGGTGGACTCGCTAGGCTACATGGTTGTCAATGACTGGGCCTTCCTGGAGGGAAAGGCCTACGCCGTGGTGGAACGGCGGTCAGCGACGAGCCAGGTCCGGGGCGGTGAGCCGTGACGTTCCTGTCCCTGGCGCTGATCGCCGTCGTCGCACTGGCCGGCCCGCTCCTGGCGCTGCCGGTGCGCTGGCACTTGCCGGTAGTGCTGGGCGAACTGCTGGCCGGCATCGTGATCGGGCGCTCGGGCCTGGCCCTGGTTGATCCGGCGGACCCGACGTTCAGCCTGCTGGCCAATATCGGGTTTGCGCTGATGATGTTTGTGGCCGGAACCCATGTTCCCGTGCGGGATCCGCAGATCCGCTCCGCCCTCGGCAGTGGTTCCCGCCGCGCCGCTGCGGGCGCGGCGGCAGCGGTGGCGGTCGGAACCGGCATAGGCCTGCTCTTCGGGACTGGACATGCTCCCCTCTACGCCGTCCTGCTGGCATCCTCCTCAGCCGCGCTGGTCCTGCCGATCATCGATTCCCTCCGCCTCGGCGGACCCCATGTCATCTCCATGACCGCGCAGGTGGCCATCGCGGACGTAGCCTGCATAGTGGCGCTGCCGCTCATGGTGGACCCGCCGCACGCGCTCCGGGCGGCGCTGGGCGTGCTCACGGTGACCGGCTGCGCGGTGGTTCTCTTTGTCGTACTGCGCTGGCTCGATCGCAGGGGAATCAACGGGCGCATGCACCGACTTTCCGAAAGCCGCAAGTTTGCCCTCGAGCTGCGGATCCAGCTGGTGGTTCTCTTCGCCCTGGCCGCGGTCGCGACGTGGAGCAACGTGTCCGTGATGTTGGCAGGCTTTTCCCTCGGCCTGGCGGTGGCCGCCGTCGGCGAACCGAGGCGGTTGGCCCGGCAACTGTTCGCCCTCAGCGACGGCTTCCTTGGGCCACTGTTCTTCGTCTGGCTGGGCGCATCACTGACCCTCAAGGACCTGGCCGGACATCCGGACATGATCGCCCTCGGTGTGGCGCTGGGCGTCGGCGCCCTGTTGACGCACGCCTCCCTGGTGGTACTGGGGCTCCCGCTGCCCCTCGGAGTGCTGTCGGCGGCTCAACTCGGCATACCTGCCGCGGCGGCGAGCATCGGGACGCAGCTCCAGGTCCTGCTCCCGGGCGAGGCCGCGGCCCTGCTGGTGGGCGCGCTGGTCACCATAGCCGCGAGCGCCGTCGCCGGGTCACGGGCCGCCAGGGGTTTCTCCCTGCCCGCAAAAGCCGGCGGCAGGTCCGGCGATACCGGCAGCGCCGTAGGACCAAGTGGACCAAGCGGACCGGGAGGGCCGGGAGGGCCGGGAGGGCCGGGAGGGCCGAAAGACTGAACGCGGCTACGGGCTGGGCGTCCGCCAGACGGCACCGTCCTGCCGTGCCGGACGGAGGGTTCCGGGAGTCACCCCACGGGTGTGAATTGCAGCTCGGGTCGCCTCTTGGCCATCTCGGCGCGGACGTGGAACACCGCTTCCCGGACCGCACCGGCGTCGTCGTCGGCGTCGAACGTCCCGGAAGGCTCGCCGAGCACCGCGGTGGCGTGACGGAYGAACCGGTCCCAGTCCCCCGCCCCGGAGCGCAGCGCCAGCAACGGCGAGAGCAGCGCGGCCCGGCGCAGCCAGGTATCGGGCTCGCGCACCCAGCGGTCCAGCACGCTGTCGGCCCGCACCCTGGCCAGGACGTCGAGCCCGTCCACCAGGGGCCCGACGACGTCGACGGCGAGCGGATCCACGAGGTCCCGCAGCCGCGCCTCCCGGATGAAGCCCTCCAGCCGGGTGAGGTCGGTGTTGGTCAGCAGCTTCACATTGGCCTGCAGCAGCACCACGGCGGCCAGGCGGCGCTCGAAAACCGGCGCCGTGGACAGCTGCGAGCCCCACAGTTCGGAACTCAGCGCCGTGATCTCATCGCGGGACAGCCCGGGATAGCGGCGGCCGGCATCCCTGACGGTCCCGCGCACGGCACCCACGGAGGCACCGTAGTACCGGAGTCCACGGCCTCCCGGCTCCTGTTCCAGCCGGGACTGCAGCTCGTCGGCACGGCGCCAGGAACCCTCACGCTGCAGTGCGAGGTCAATGAATTCGCCAGCATCACTCACGCGTCCATTCTTTCCCCTCCCGGCTCGGGGTGGAAACGCGGGGCATCTTCGCCTTGATCGGCCGGCCGGGCTTATCTGCCTAGACTGATATGGCAAGTCTCCGATCGAAAGCGGTTCACGCAACCATGCACACCAAGCTGACACTCGCCGCCGCACTCTCCGCCATGACGCTGGCGGTGGCAGCGTGCGCTGGCCCCGGGCCGTCTACTGCACCCTCTACCGCACCGCCGCCTGAGTCTCCCGCGACATCCGCGGCGCCGGCCCCGGATTTTGCGCTGGACATCGCGGGGGCGCCGGGTCGGATCGCCCAGGCCGGTCTCGCGGTGCTGACGGCGGAGGGCAACGTGGACCACTATCACGCGCATCTGGACGTGCTGAAAGACGGCAAGCCTGTCGCGGTGCCGGCCAACATCGGCATAACGGCGGGACCCGACSACAGGGCCAACGGCATCTCGGCGCTGCACACCCACGACACCACAGGCGTGGTGCACATCGAATCCCCCACCGCGGGCCAGGTCTTTAGCCTCGGGCAACTCCTCACGGAATGGGGTGTCCTCGGTGGCAGCGGCGCCCCGGGCACTGGAACGGGTCCGCTGGACGGCTGGACCCTCTACGTGAACGGCGAGAAGTACAACGCCGGGATCCGGGACCTGCCTCTGAAGGCGCACGACGAGATCGTCCTGTCCTACGGCACCGCGCCGGCGAAGATCCAGGCCTCCTACGATTTCCCGCCTGGAGAGTGAAGCGAGCAAGGGCGGATGCAGGCTGCACGCCCCGCCGCGCCGTAYTTATGCACAATTGTGCAGCAGTCTGACCAATTAGCCCCACTGGCAGCAGCCCACCATAAAAGCCTGCACGAACGTGCAAAGAAGCGATATCTGCGGAACGCCCTTCCTAGCATGAAGTGATAGAAGTGAGCCGGATCACTACGGGGCTGATCGCCTACCTCACTTCCCATCACACAGACCGTCACCGATGACGCGTCCAACCGAAGAGGTACTCCGTGTCCTACCCCAGAACGCCCGCAGCACTCGCCGCGCTGGCAACCACAACCCTGGCGCTGGCTTCCGCAGCCCTGATGGGCATGCCGGCAGCCCAGGCCGCTACCACCGACGTTTCGCCACCGGGCGCCAACGACTGGACCTGCAAGCCCTCGGCAGCCCACCCCTACCCGGTAATCCTGGTACCGGGGACCTTTGAGAGCATGGCAAAAAACTGGGCCACGATGTCGCCGGCCCTCAAGAACCAGGGCTACTGCGTTTACGCGCTGAACTACGGTGCCACCAACGGCATCGACGCCACCGGGCCGGTCGCAGACTCGGCCCGGCAGCTCGCCCCTTTCGTCGATAAGGTGCTGACCTCGACGGGTGCGGCCAAGGTTGATCTCGTGGGCCACAGCCAGGGCGGCATGATGCCGCGCTACTACCTTGGATTCCTTGGCGGAGCTAGCAAGGTGAACCACCTCGTGGGCATCGCGCCGTCCAACCACGGCACCCGCGGGCTGATCACCCCCGCGCCGGGCGACGTTCCGCCGGCGACTTCAGTGGGAGGGTCCAATTGCCAGGCCTGCGCCGACCAGCAGGCAGGTTCACCATTCCTCACCAAGCTCAACTCCATTGGCGACACCGTTACCGGTCCCGCGTATACGGTAATCTCCACGACGCACGACGAGGTGGTGACCCCGTACTCCAGCCAATTCCTCACCGGCYCKGCCGGGCGGGTTACCAACATCACGATCCAAGATAAGTGCCCGGCCGATGTAATTGACCATGACCAGGCCCCCAACGACCCGGTCACCCAGCGTCTCGTCTCCGACGCCCTTGGGCAGCCGGCCGGCCACCCGGGCAACCCGGCATATCAGCCCAGCTGTCTGTAGCGACGGTTTGTAGCGGCGGGGCCTCGGGGGCGCCGGCAGCCTGCGGAAGGCGGCCGTGCGTCCCCGTGCCGGGAGGTGGTTGGGAGGTTTGCGACCTAGGTAACGTTCCGGTAACGTAAGCGACTGGCCGTGAAGGCCCGGCCCGAATGCAGGGCCCCGGACGCCCATATGCCGGCCCCGGTTGCGCCGTTCGGCGTCTGCTCGCCCATGCTCTTGAGGCACGGGCCGGATGAAGCTTCCAGCACTCGCCGACGCCCTGGCTGCGACGGTTGTGTGTGCCAGTCACCAAGCCCGGAGGGGTCCGTTGTTTAAGCAAACACCGTTCAAAAAAGCACAGCCCAAGAACCAGCAGCTCAACAAGGTCGCCATCGCGCTGACCTTGGGTGCGCTGTCCTTGACCGGGTGCAGCGCCGCGCCCACGGCCGAAGCCGCAGCCGCTTCCCCGGCTACCCAGCCTTCGGGCCACGCCGCCGCTTCMACGTCCTCGGCGGCCACCAGCCCTCAGGCGGCGGCGACGCGGTCTGCCGCCAAACCCGTCAGCAGTGCCTCAGCCGCGCCGGCGGCTGCCGGAGTTGAAGCGGCAGCGTCGGCCGCCGTCGCGCCCGCGGCACCAGAAGCTCCGACCGTCGGCGCTGGCG
>NZ_JBFTKG010000049.1:0-19533 GCF_056395825.1 Arthrobacter sp. 05T47
GGACCGCGCCGATCCGGGCGCAGGCGAGCATGGTGATGACGGCCTCGGGGATCATGGGCAGGTAGACCGCGACCCGGTCGCCCTTGGCCACGCCGAGGGACTCGAACGCGTTCGCGGCCCTCTTCACCTCCGCGGTCAGCTGCGCGTAGGTGTAGGTGCGGGTGTCCCCGGGCTCGCCCTCGAAATGGATCGCGACCCGGTCCCCGTTCCCGGCCTTCACGTGCCGGTCCAGGGCGTTGTACGCGGCGTTGACCTCCCCGCCGACGAACCACTTCGCGAACGGCGGCTCGGACCAGTCCAAAGCCTGGTCAAAGTCCCGGGACCAGTCCAGCAGTTCCCGGGCCTGCCTCGCCCAGAACGCGGGCCGGTCCGCGTCGGCCTCGGCATACTCACCCGCGGTCACCACCGCATTCGCCGCGAACTCCGCCGAAGGCGCGAACCGCCGGTCCTCCTKCGACAGATTCTCAAACGCATCGCCGTTGGGAGCCGGCGTGGCCATGGAGCCGTGTGTCTGCTGGGACATGGTGAACCTCATCATTCATCGATCCGGTCTGAGCGGCCGTTCGCGTCGCCTCCGCACCGGGCCGCATGCGCGGCGTCGGGCAGTGGCAGACSTCGGCAGTGCCGCAGGRGCTGTCTGGAATAAACACTAATACGTGGGTCCGACCAAACGTGCGCCCAGTCACAAAGGGTGCCGTGAGCGGTGTTTGTTAAGCGCCGGGTGGCTTGTTGGCGGCGCTGGGCGGYGCTTCGGCATSCAGCGTCCGGGATTCGGAAAACGGGAGRATTCTGCTGTGTCCGCCCTCGGCTTGTCAGCTAGTGATCGGCCACCCACTTGGCTAGGCTGAGATGAAGTTGTGACATCCGATGGAGGCGACAGTACCCGCTGGCGGTRCTGTCCTTGCCTGCCGTTAGACGGCGCTGTCCAGAGCGCCGCCATGCTAAGGAGATACGGAATGAACGAGCAAGACAACGGACAGCTCCGGGCGCCCGCCCAGGGCCAGGGYGGAACGGCGCAGCCGGGGCCCGCCGGGTTCGGGGATRCGCCGCGCTTCACGGTGGACAAAAAGTCCGCGAAGAGGAACGAAGCAGTCCTTGGTGCCTTCACCATYCGTGACCTCACCGTCTTCGGCTCGACGCTGCTGCTCTTCGTCGCCTCGCTGATTCCGATGTTCGCTTTCGCCTACAACCTGTGGAACCTCGGAAGCCTGTTCTTCCTGGGCCTGGGCATTGTGCTGCCGCTGATTGTCACCGCTTTGTTCGTGGCCCGCCGKCTGAGCCCGACGACGAAAATCCGGATCGGGTCCCTGTCGATCGACCAGTTCGCTTCSGTGGTGGCGTCCTTCACKCTGGCCTTCTTCTTCCTCGCGGCYGCCGGGGCGTTCCTGCCGAGCATGCTGATAGCCCTCCTSGGTGCCGTGGGGCTTTTTGCGGCCACSGTCCTGGCCCGTTGGATCCCGTTCTTCGCCGGGGACTTCCTGGACCGTGAGGAAGCGCCGGCYCACGTGGCGGCGCGTGAAGCGGCTGTCCCGGTGCGAAAGCCCCGTGCGCCCAAGCCGCCGAAGGTGCCCAAAACGGCCAAGGCCTCGGCGGGAACAGGCGAGTCGAAGGCTGCCGGGGCAGCCGCAGCCGCGGCGGGCTGGGCAAAGCGCCCGTTCGGCGGCGGCGCAGCGTCGGCCGCAACTACGCCRGCTGTGCCGTCAGCCCAAACATCTGCGGCGAGTGCCGCGTCCAGCGCGCCGGAAACCCAGATCTCCGGCGTCGTGCCGGCAGCCGGCGCGGCCACCCCCGTGTCGTCCGCGTCATCGGCATCGCCGACGACGTCGGCCACTGGGCCGGCAGCGGCCGCGACGCCCGCCGAAGAGACCCAGTCCGAGGCAACCCCGTCCGCCGAAAAGACCCGGGCCGCCGGCATCCCGGCATCCGCGTCCGCGGCACCCGCCGTTGCCGGTGCTGCCGCCGCCGGTGCAGCTGGCGCCGCGGCTGCCGCCCAGAAAACCCCGCCGGCCGCGGAACAGACCCAGGSCGCCGGCGTTCCGGCAACGTCGGGCGCACCCTCGGGCGGCAGCGCCCCCACCACTGTCAACCCCCAAGTCCGGCCGCAGGAACAGGCCCGGCCGCAGGAGCCCATCGGCGCCACCGTCGATCCTGCCAGCCGGCATGAGGAGGACCACGTCCACCCCGTGCACGAGGCGTTCTGGTTCGCCGTCGCGCAGCCYCGCACCGCCACYGACGAGCGCACCGGAGCTCCGGCGTTCGTCATTGAACCCGGCGGCTGGGTCCTTGCCCTAGAGGACCGGGGCAGCGAATTCCTGGTCCAGCACACCGACGGGCGGCTCGGCGTCCTGCGGGATCTCAGCAACATCGAACGCGGTTAGCCGCATCCCGTGACCACAGAATCCGGCACCGCGGAATCGGGCGCCACGTCCGGTGCCCCGAGGGCGTCAGGGGAAACTGTCCTGGCGCTCAAGCGACGGGCGCGCCGGATCAACCGGGCGCTGGCCGAGCAGTACCCCTACGCCCACGCTGAGCTGGATTTCCGCAACCCGTTCGAGCTGGTCATAGCCACGGTGTTGTCCGCGCAGACCACYGATGTGCTGGTCAACCAGATCACMCCCCTGCTGTTCGCGCGCTAYCCCGATGCGCGGCKGATGGCGGAGGCGGATCCGGCCGAGCTGGAGGCCATCCTTAAACCGACCGGATTCTTTCGCGCCAAGGCCAGAAACGTCCTGGCGCTGTGCAACCGGATAGTGGACGAGTACGACGGCGAGGTGCCGGGCCGGCTCGAGGACTTGGTGACGCTGCCCGGCGTCGGGCGGAAAACGGCAAACGTCGTGCTGGGCAACGCTTTCGGCATTCCCGGCATCACGGTGGACACCCACTTCGGCCGCCTGGCCCGGCGCCTTGGGTGGACGGAGTCGGATGATCCGGTCCGGATCGAGTCCGACGTCGCCGTGCTGTTCGAGCCTAAGGACTGGACCATGCTCTCGCACCGCGTMGTCTTTCACGGCCGGAGGGTCTGCCACTCCCGTAAGCCTGCGTGCGGCGCCTGCGCGGTGGCCAACTGGTGTCCCAGCTACGGGATGGGCGAAACCGACCCGGCGRAGGCGAAGAAACTGCTGAAGTACGAACTCGCCCCGGGGCAGGAGGAGCTGCTGGCCCGGCTGCAGGCCGAGACGCACCGCGCGGCGGAAATCCGGATGGAATCGCAGAGGAAGCAGCGGTGACCGCGCGCCAGGACCTCGTCGAACTCGTTGAGGCGGTGAAGGCGGGCACGGCTCCGGCACCGGATCCGCGCTGGCGGGAACTCGTCGTCGAACCCGGCGAGCGGGTCCGCAAGGCCGCCGTGCTCATGCTTTTTGGCGCGCTCGATAATGTCCCGGCGGTGTCCGAGAAATTGCTCGCTCCAGCCGATCTGGACGTCCTGCTGCTGCAGCGGGCGCAAACCCTTGAGGACCATCCCGGGCAAGTGGCCTTCCCCGGCGGCGGCATCGACCCAGGCGAGTCCGCCGTCAATGCCGCCCTGCGCGAGGCGGAAGAGGAGACCGGCCTGAACCCTGCGGGCGTGGACGTCCTGGGAGTGATGCCCGAACTGGCGCTGCCCCGGGGCAATTTCCTGGTCACCCCGGTCCTGGCCTGGTGGGCCGCCCAGTCGCCTGTCCGGGTGGTGGACTATGGTGAATCCGCGCAGGTGTTCCGTGTCCCGGTCAGGGACCTGCTGGACCCGGGCAACCGGGTGCTGGCAACGGTCAGCCGAGCCGGCCAGTCGTTCCAGAGCCCGGCCTTCACTGTCAACGGCGTGGTGGTGTGGGGGTTTACCGGGATGATCCTGAACCAGCTTTTTGAACAGCTGGGCTGGGCCGTTCCCTGGGACCGCACGCGGCTCTACGGGATCGATGTGTGAAACTCGTTCCGCCGGCACCGATCCGCCGGTCCGATCCGAAAGCCGGTCGGTAGTGCCGGTCCCTAGCCCGTAGCTACCGCGCTGCCCGCCAGGGGAGCAACAGCCCGGACAGCCGACCTGCTGGTGGCTACTTTCCTGTGCATACCGGACCGATCCACAATCAGGCCCGTCGCGGCGTTCTCGCGCACGGCATTAATGCCCGCCGCAGCGCTCTTGATGGAGCTGAAGAGCGGGGACACGGCCACTACCGTGCCGTCTGCCGCCGTCAGCCTGAAGAAATAAGCCTTGTCGCCAGCCTGCGCGATCTCAAAAATGCCAGCCAAACCAATGCCTCCCCAATTCCTTGCGTCTTTGCAATGCCGGCAGTTCTTCGGGAAATTTGCCGGCCTTTCGAGGGTAGCCCGGTGACGGAGCCCACACAACGCTACCGACCGGTACGTTACAGGTGGTGACYTCTGCCACTCATTTGGCGTTGTCGTATGAGTCGACTACRGCCACGCTGACCGGAAATTCCACCGGAATGCGGCCGAACAACAGCTCCTTGGCGGCATTTGCGGAATCCTCGATCGCCTTCATGCAATCCGCCACGGCACTTTCAGGGCAGTGCACCATCACTTCGTCGTGCAGGAAGAACACCAGTTCGCCGGTGGCGGCGCCCTCGGCCCGCATGGTGCGCAGCCGGCGTCGCAGTTCCGCGAGCCAGCACGCCGCCCAGTCAGCAGCCGAGCCCTGGACCACGAAGTTGCGGGTGAAGCGGCCGCGTGAGCGGGCGATCGCGTCAGCCCGGCGCTGCTCTTCCGCGGTGGTGGACTGCTGGCTCTGCAGCCAGCGGTCCGACGGCGGCGGGCTGCTCCGGCCCAGACGGGAAGTGACGGTCCTGCCGGCCTCGCCGTCGCGGGCGGCCTGCTCGACGAAGCCGACGGCACGGGGGTAGGTGCGGGCCAATTGGGGCATCAGCCGCCCGGACTCGCCCGTGGTCGCCCCGTAAATGGCCCCGAGGAGGGCCACCTTGGCTTTTGCCCGGTCACCGCCGAAGCCCTGCGCCGCAATGCCGGCATAGAGGTCCTTGTCCCGGGCGGCCTCGGCCATTTTGGCATCCTGCGCGAGGGCCACGAGCACCCTCGGTTCCAGCTGCGAGGCGTCGGCAACAATCAATTTGTAGCCGGGATCGGCGTGGACCGCGCCGCGGATCTGGCGCGGGATTTGCAGTGCGCCGCCGCCCCGGGACGCCCACCGTCCGGACACCACGCCGCCCACCACGTATTCGGGCTGGAACCTGCCGTCCTTCACCCACATGTCCAGCCATGCCCAGCCGTTGGCCGCATGCAGGCGAGCCAGTTTTTTGTAGGCCAGCAGTGGCTCGATCGCCGGGTGGCTGGATTCCTTGAGCTCCCATTGGCGGGTGGTCTTCACTTCGATGCCGTTGCGGTGCAGGGCGCGCATGAGATCCTGCGGGGAGTCCGGGTTCAGCGCCGGTGACTGCAGCAGCCGCCGGAGTTCGGCGGTGAGCGCTTCGAGTTTGGCCGGACGCTGGCCCGGCGCCGGCCGGGGTCCGAGATAATCCGCGAGAATCTGCTCGTGCAGTTCCTCGCGCCACGGGACCCCGGTGTGCTGCATTTCGGCCGCGATCATGGCCCCGGCGGATTCCGCCGCGAGCAGCAGCTGTAGCCGCTGGCGGCGGCCGGCATCAGTGACAACGGCCGAGCCGGAGGCTGTCCCCGCGTTGCGAAGCGCCTCCTGCTGCGCGGCGTACTCGGCGCGCAGGGCCTCAAGGGATTGGCCGGGGCGATGCCCGGGGGCCGGGGCATCGAACAGGGCCCCCTGTTCGGGCGGCGGGGGAGGGGGMTGCAGCCCCCGCGACGGCAGAGGCAGCTCGTCGTCCTGCGTCAGCTTCTCTGCGGCCTGCGCATAGCCGGTGTGGGCGGTGAATTCCGAGTGGGCCAGGATCGARCCGCACAACGTCAGGTCGTAGCAGCGTTCGAGTTCCACCCCGGCGCGCAGCAGCGCGGGATACCAGTCCTGCGTGCGGTGCCAGATCCAGCGCGGGTGCCGCTCCTCGAGCCCGCGAACCACTCCGGGCAGGTCCTCGGGCCTGACAACGCGCGGTTCCGGRTTGGACGGTTCAGGGCTGCCATCTGCCGTGAGTTGCTGCAGCGCCGCGCCGTCGGCATGGGCGGCGAGCAGCAGGTACATAGGGTCAATTCTGCCCTGCTCCGRRGCATGGTCCGTGCGCGTGCCGGGGCGGCGGGTTCAGGACAGCCGCGAGGCTTGTCCACATAGCCCACGACGGCGGTTACCCTGCGGTTCCGGGCGGGGCACAGTGGCAGCATGAACAKGCACCAGCAACCTGGGCCAGGCTCGCCGCCTCCGCAGAATCCGGTGCCCTGGATCCCCGGGGAATCCGCGGAAATTCTGCTCGTCACCGGGGTCGATGTGCTGCGCAGCGAAGTGGAACGCATCGTTGCCGCGGCCGGGGGCCAGCTGCGGACGGTGCAGAATGTTGCCGATGCGGCACCGTTCTGGGATGCTGCGGCCACCGTGCTCGTTGGCAACGACATCCGCGACTTGCCGCCCCGGTGGAGGGCGCCCGCGGTGCTCGTCGGCCTCAACGGCGACGGTGACGGGCTGTGGCACCTGGCCGCCGCCGTCGGGGCCGGACGCGTCGCGGTGCTGCCGGACGCGGCCGCATGGCTGGCTGAATACCTGAGCCGGTCCCGCGCGCCGGAAGCCGGCGGATTCGTCCTGGGGCTCACCGGTGGCTGCGGCGGTGCAGGGGCCACCACGGCCGCCATCTGGATTGCGCAGGCCGCCGCCGGGGCCGGTGCCCGGGTGCTCCTGATTGACGGCGACCCCTGGGGCGGGGGCCTGGAGCTGGCGTTGGCCGCCGAGGACACCCATGGGCTCCGCTGGCCGGATCTGGCCGGGGCGAGCGGCAGCATCGACGCAGCCCAACTGGAGGATGCGCTGCCGGTCGCCGGCGGATTTTCCTTCCTGTCGTGGCCTGGCGTCCGGGACCGTGCGGCMGTTGTGGACGCCACCGCCGTCACCGCGGTTCTCGACGCCGCCCGGCGCGGCTGCGAGCTGGTGGTGCTGGATATYGGCCGGGACCGGGAGGCATTGCGGTCCTTCGCAAGGGAATGTGACCGGATCCTCGTGGTTGCGCCCGCGCGGATCCGGGCCGCCGTCGCCACGGCCTGGCTGCTGCGGGAGCTTCCCGCGGTGGAAACCGCGCTCGTGGTCCGGGCMGGTCCGGGCGCAGCCCTGGAGGCGCCGCTGATCGCCGACTCCGTGGGCCTGGCCCTCGACGGGATCATGCCGGATATCAAGGGGTTGGCCGCGGCAACCGAAGTGGGCCGCCTGCTCGAAGCCGGCCGGCAGCGCGCCGTCCGCCGTTTCGCCGCTGGCCTTCWTGACCTGAACGGGGGAGATTCCAGATGAGTGGCCATGCCGCGGTGGAACCCGCCGATCCGGACCGGCCCTCCAGGAGGGCCYCGGGCCGCCGCCGCTCGCARGGATTTCTCGACCAGAGACTGCTGGAATCGGTGCGTGAGTCCGTCATGGCCGATGCCTCGCCCGTAACCCCGTCGCGGGTCGCGGCTGCGGTTCAGGCCAGTGGGCGGCTGCTGGGCACGGCCGGCGCGCTGGCTGCGGTGGAGAGCATCAGTGCGGAACTGAACGGCCTGGGCCCGCTGCAACCGCTCACCCGGGATCCCGCCGTGACGGACATCTTTGTCAATGGGCCGGACTCRGTCTGGCTGGACCGCGGCAGGGGTCTGGAAAAGGCTCCGGTCGCCTTTTCCGGGGAGCCGCAGATCCGGGCCCTTGCCGCGAGGCTCGTGGCGGCCGGCGGCCGGCGGCTGGATGACGGTTCGCCCTGCGTCGACGTCCGGCTCGACGGCGGCTACCGGGTGCACGCGGTACTGCCGCCCATTTCGACGGCCGGAACCCTCCTGAGCGTGCGGATCCGCCGCGCTACCGTGTTCTCCATGCCCGAACTGCGGCGGGACGGCATGTTCGGGACCGGGACGTCCGCGGATCTGGTCCAGACCGTGCTCGAACGYATGGTGGCATCCCGGCWGAGCTTCCTCATCAGCGGCGCCACCGGCTCGGGGAAAACCACGTTGCTGGCGACGCTGCTGGGACTGTGCCACCCGGGGGAGAGRCTTGTCCTGATTGAGGACGCCGCCGAGCTGAACCCGGTCCACCCGCATGTCGTCTCGCTGGAGTCCCGGCACGGAAACCTCGAGGGCGGCGGCGCCGTGGACTTGGGCGAACTGGTCCGCCAGGCCCTGAGGATGCGGCCGGACCGGCTGGTGGTAGGCGAATGCCGCGGCGCGGAGGTCCGTGAGCTGCTCTCGGCCATGAACACCGGCCACACGGGAGGCGGGGGGACCCTTCACGCGAATGAGGCGGCGGCCGTCCCGGCACGGCTGGCGGCCCTGGGCGCGCTCGCCGGCATGGGCCAGGACGCGGTGCGGCTGCAGGTGGCGAGCGCGATCGACGCCGTCGTGCATGTCGAGCGGACAGAGRCCGGGCGCCAGGTCGCGAGCATTGGAATCATGCAGGCCCAGGACTCGGGCCTAGCSGTCACCGCCGCCCTGGAASTCCRCGGGGGCCAGGTCCGCTCCGGCCGGGCCTGGCCGCRGCTGGCGSGCCGGCTCGGCCTGGATCCCGGCGTGTCCGGTGCGGATCCGTCCGGGCTGGAGGCGGCGTGGCCGGCCGMGTTGMTTCCGGGTTCCGGACATGAACCCCCGCAGCCGCGGACGCCGCGATGACCGCCCTGCTGATCATTGTCTTGGTCCTCGCCATGTGGCTGGCCTTGCCCTCGCCCCACGCCGCCCGCGGTCGGGTCCGCCGGTCACTGCAAAGCACAGGCCCGCGGAGTTCCGGGGCCCGAGTTCATCCGCGACCCGGCCGGCGGATACCCGGCCGAGGAATGTTTGCGAAGGGGATGTTTGGGCGGGCGATGTTGGGGCGGGGAGCCGGCGGGAGAGCCCGCGGGGCCGTCGGCCGTTTGCGCGCCGGAGGATCCGCGGGGACGGAATCAGTCCCCTTGACCGTGGTGGTCCAACAACTGGCCGCGCTGCTGAGGGGAGGGCGCATTCCGGCCCGGCTGTGGGATGAACTATGGGTCCTGTACGGCGGGGACGCTGCGCGGGACGGGACCGCGGGCCACATCCCGGTTGGKGCTGGCCATGGCYGGGGCCAGGACCGGGGCCGGGAAGGCTCTGGGCCGGCGCTCGGCCCGGAGTCCCTCAGGGTTGTGGCGGCCGCACGAGCGGCCGCCCTGCGCGGGGCCTCCGTGGCCGCTGCCATCCGGCGCGAGGTCGCAACGGGGTCCTTCGGCGGGCGCACCRCCGTCGTCGTCGCCATKGGGGCGGTGAGCGCCCCGGCTCCCCGCGACGTGCGTGTGTGGGGCGAGCTCGCCGCTTGCTTTGACACCGCGGAGGCCACCGGGTGCCCGCTTGCCGAGGTGCTGGCGCGCTTTGCCGCTCACCTTGAGACGGAGGACGACGCCGAGTCCGCCCGGCAGACGGCCTTGGCGGGGCCGCGGGCAACCGTCCGTCTCCTGACCTGGCTGCCGCTCTCGGGCCTGGGCCTCGGCCTGCTGCTCGGCGTGGACCCCGTGGCGACCCTCCTGGGCAATCCGTGGGGGCTCGCRGCGTTGGCCGCAGGTGTGGTCCTGACCGCCGTCGGCCGGTTGTGGTCCTCCTGGCTGGTCCGGGCCGCGGCGGAAGCCCAACCGTGACTCCGCGGCCGCTGTGAGCCCCGAACTGGGCGGCTTCGTGGTGGCAACGGGCCTTGCCGGTGCAGCAGCCATGCTCCTCGCCGGCCCGGGCCCTGTCMGCCGGAGGCTCCGGCGCCAGTTTCTGGGCCCGGCCAACGGATCAGTTGGCGATCCGGCGGGCCGCGACGCCGGCCGGCGCGGACGTCCCGGCTTCGCCGGCYTGCGSGACACCGCCATGATGCTGGAACTGATTGGCGCGATGCTGGATGCGGGAGCCGGCCTTGGCCGGTCCCTCGAACTCGTCGCCGCCCTMGCGCCACCGGAACTCGGGCGGCAGCTCCGGCCGGTGGTGTCAGCTCTGGCCATCGGAGCGGACTGGAACGCGGCGTGGCGGAGTTCCGGCACCCAGGCGCCCCAGCTCCTTGCCCTYCGGGACGCACTCTTCTTCGCCGCGCTCACTGGCGCGCCGTCCTCGGCGCTYCTCTACGCCCAGGCGGCCCGGCTGCGCCGCGAACGAAACCGGGCCGCGGAGCAGCGCGCGGCGGCCCTCGGCGTGAAGCTCGTTGTGCCGCTGGGCTTGTGCTCCCTGCCGGCGTTTGTGTGCCTCGGCGTCGTGCCCGTGCTGCTGGGGCTGCTCCCGTCCTGAAAAGGGGGCCTGCGGCGACTCGCGGGCCAAGGTTTATTCAAGTTGTTGGGGGATACCGTTGGGACAGGCACCGTCGGAGTATGAGCGGTCTCGTGCATCGGCTTCTCACAGCGCTTCTGTGGCGCCTCGAACCTCGGATATTTCTGGGGTCTCGTACCGAGTGGGGGCCATGCCAGGGGGGCAGATCTATGATTCGACTGCATAAAGTGGGCGTCCTTGCAGCGCTCAACCTATTMGTTTTGGCCGGCTTGGCGGTGGGTTCCAGTCCGGCGTCCGCGGCCGTGCCGACCTGTCAGCCGGGGGCGCCGCAACCGACGAACCAGTACCCGGGCACCACGGTGATTGCGACCAACTTCGAGTCGGGAGCCCTCACGACCGCCGGGTTCAGCGCCGCCTTCACGGCCGGGACCGGGACGGCCGATGTTTCCTCCGCCCAGCAACACTCGGGCCGCTGCTCGGCACACGTGCACGTGACCACGGCGGCCGGTTCGGTGGCCAATTTTTCCGCCCCCCTTCCTGCCGGCAGCAATGAGGTTTATGCCGACGGCTGGTTCAACGTCATCCAGGAGGGCGTCGCAGGCAACAACGTCCCATACTTCCGYTTCTTCAACGGGAACACCCGCTTCGTGGACGTGTACCGCTCCAATGGCGGCGGTGGGCCGCTGTGGCTGCGCGTCGCGGCGCCCGACGGAACCCTCGGCTACACGCCGATGAAAGTCAACGTCCCGCTCGGCACGTGGCACCACCTCGTCACCCACGTCGTGGCAAACGGATCCGCCACCACGATTGAGGTGTGGTTCGACGGCAAACTCCTGTACTCCAACAAGCAGGTCGCCACGGGATTTACCGCAGTCACCAARATGCAACTCGGCGCAGAGCACCGGCGGCAGGCCGGCGACAGCTACATTGACGACGTCGTCATCAAGGCCGGAAAGTCGGCAGGTCAGCTTCCCGGAACTTTTAGCCCCATCTCTCCGACCCGGCTCCTGGATACCAGGGACACCTCTCGTGTGGGCGTCGCTAAGGATTCAGCTGTGTCCTTCCAAGTCGCGGGGGCCGGCGGCATCCCTGCCAAGGTATCCGCCGTCGTATTCAACCTCACGGTGACGCAACCAAAGTCCTTCGGATTCATCACCGCCTACGCCTCCGGCACGCAGCGGCCCAATGCCTCCAACCTGAATTTCGCCAAGGGCCAGACAGTGCCGAATTTGGTCACCGTACCTGTAGGCGCTGACGGAAAGGTCACCCTATTCAACCGGTCGTCGGGTACGTCACAACTGATCGCCGACGTCACGGGCTACTACGTGACCGGCGCAGCCACGACGCCGGGAGCCTTCAAGAGCRTCTCGCCCTCCCGGCTCCTGGACACTAGGAGCGCATCGGCGGTGGGCCCRAATACTCCTGTGACCTTCCAGGTCGCTGGCGTCAACGGCATCCCCGCATCAGTGGCCGCGGTGGTGTTCAACCTGACTGTGACCCAGGCGCAGCGCCTAGGCTTCGTGACCGCTTACGCTTCAGGCGCCAACCGGCCCAACGCGTCCAACCTGAATTTCTCCGAAGGGCAGACGGTGCCGAATTTGGTCACGGTTCCCGTGGGCGCTAACGGAAAGGTCGCATTGTTCAACGCGTCCGCGGGCTCGGCCCATCTGATCGCCGACGTCGCAGGCTATTACTTGCCAGGGACTCCCACGGCCACCGGTGCGTTCAAGGCCGTCGGCCCCACCCGTATCCTCGACACCCGGAGTACTTTCGCGGTCGCAGCCAACGGCGGGGTGTCCTTCCAGGTTGCAGGTGCCAACGGCGTCCCCACCGGCGCACTGGCAGCAGTCTTCAACCTGACGGTCACCTCGCCCAAGTCCTTCGGGTTCGTAACCGCCTACCCGTCCGGCTCCGGCTTGCCCAACGCGTCCAACTTGAACTTCGCCATCGGACAGACAGTGCCGAACCTGGTCTCGGTCCCGATCGGCCCTGACGGAAAGGTAACGTTGGCCAACCAGTCCAAGGGGTCAGCCCAGCTCATCGCCGACCTTGCGGGGTATTTCCTGCCCTAGAGACGCCTGTATGAGGTTCTGTCTAACTAACTGAGCCCGAGGGCCTGGGGTCGCASTACGGACCGCCGCCCCTCGGGCTCAGTTCTGTGCGCGGGCCGCGGGCAGCGCCGGGCCGGCCCAGGCACGGCGCTGCACTTCCGTGGGCGGTCCGGCCGAACGGCCAGTTCCCGGTCAGTTCTCCTCCACAGCCCGCCGCGGTGCCATTTGCGGGCATGTTTTTCCACTTGGCGAACCTCACGGGTTACCACGCAAGGTCCCAGCCGGGAGAGTCGAATCAACCGGCGGTCATGCCGGTGTCCCGGGGAAGGAAAACAATGGAAGGAAAACAGATGTCAATCGATCAGGACACGCCCGCCGCACACCGCGTCGATACAGGGGAGGACGGTGATGCCGAGGTGTACGAGATCTATCCCGGCGCTAGCTCGGTGGTCCCCGTGCAACAGCACCGACGGACAGGACCGCCTTCAGCGCAATCGGGAATGGCCACCGCTGAATATGCCATTGCAACCCTGGCGGCCGTGGGGTTCGCCGGGGTCCTGGTGTTCATCATGCGCAGCGATGAGGTCCGGGGATTCCTCCTGAACCTCATCCGGACGGCGCTCGCGTTGCCATGACGGCCGTCCGGCGCGGTGAGGSGAGCGGCGGCCAGAGGAGGTGGCCCCTATCGGCCGAGAGCCGCGGGGCTGTGACTGCCGAGTTCGCCGTGGCGTTGCCCTCCGTCGTCCTCCTGCTTGCCCTGCTGCTCGCGGGGTCGGCGGCCGGCGTGACCCAGCTCCGCGTCGAAGAAGCGGCCCGCGGCGGTGCCCGTGCACTGGCGAGGGGAGCCGCGGCCGGCGAGGTCGGAGACATCGTCCGCCGGCTTGCCGGCGAAACGKCAGGGTCCGAGGTGGCGCTCGACGGCGAGTGGGGCAGGGTCACCGTCACTGGCCGGGTTCCCGGCGCTGTCGGGGCCCTTGTTCCGTGGGTCCTCAGCGCCACTGCCTGGGCGCGTCCCGAGGCCCCTGGCGCGGCAATTCAACCCTCGGTGTATGGCGCCTCCCGCGACGCGCGGCTGGGGGCCTGATGCCGCCCGCACGTTCCCTGGCCAGCAGGCCTTGGACCCGAAATCCGTCTCCGGCCCGGGACCCGCGCCGCTTCCCGCCTTCAGAGCGGGGGTCCGGGACCGTCCTGGCCTTGGGACTCGGACTGGTGGTCATCATGGCCATGGCCTTTCTGCTGCTTCTGGCCCAGWCGGCCGTCGCAGCGTCGAGGGCTGCGGCGGCGGCCGACCTCGCGGCACTGGCTGCCGCGGATGCCGCGCGGGGAATCACGTCCGGCGAACCGTGCGCCGTGGCCCGGGAAGTCGCGCTGAAGAACAAAGCCTCGATGCTTGCCTGCGCTGAAGGCCCRGACGCCACAGTCCAGGTCCGCACCGAGTTCAGTGCGGGACCGTTCCTGGGGTGGGCTACTGGGCTGGCCAGAGCGGGACCACCCCCTCGCTGAGACGAGGGACCGCTCCCTCGCTGAGATGCGGGAYCGGCGCGGCGGCGGGGTCAGGCGCGGAGCGGTTGGGCGGGGTTTTCGCCCGTTCTCCCGGCCGCGGCTGGGACGGCGCTGCCGGTGGACATCAGGTCGGTGGCGTCGTTGAGCAGCACGTCGAGCAGCGTGACGGCAGCGCCCTTGTCGAGCGGGTTGTTCTTGTTGCCGCACTTGGGTGACTGGACGCAGGAAGGGCAGCCGGACTCGCATTCGCAGGCCTTGATGGCATCGCGCGTGGCGGTCAGCCACACCCTGGCCTTGTCGTAGCCGCGTTCGGCAAATCCGGCCCCGCCGGGATGGCCGTCGTAGACAAAGATCGTAGGCACGCCGGTGTCGGCGTGAATGGCCGTGGACACTCCGCCGATGTCCCAACGGTCGCTGGATGCCACGAGCGGCAGGAGCCCGATGGCCGCGTGTTCGGCGGCATGGAGGGCTCCGGGGAACTGCGCCTCGATCAGGCCCGCACCGGTCAGTGAGCGGTTGTCCACTACAAACCAGACGGCCTTGGTAAACAGGTCCCTGGCGCCCAGTTCCAGGGGTTCTTCACCGAGGATCTCGTTGGAAATCAACGCCTTGCGCTGGAAGGAGACCACCTGGGTTGTCACTTTCACATCGCCGAAATGTACGGCCACGTCGCCCCACTGGGTGGTGCGTTCCGTTTCCAGCACCTCGATCTGGGTCACGTCCCGGGCGGTGGTGTAGTAGTCGGGGTTCGCCCGGCGCACCATCACACAGTGATCGTCTTCGTTCAGGTCCTCCACCACGTAGCTGTCCCCTTGGTGGACATAGATGGCGCCGGTGTGGGCCTGGTAGTGGGTTTGGGGCGAATCCATGGTGCCGAGCAAGGACCCGGTATCGGCATCCACAATGCTCACCGGGCCCCCGCCGTCGGCCCGGAGGTTCACCATCGCGGCGGCACTCTGCGGATGGGTCCAAAACCACCCCGCCGGCCGTTTGCGCAGGTAGCCCTGCACAACCAGCCGATCCAGCAGCTTCTCCGAGGTAGCCCCGAAGAGCTCCAGTTCGGCGAACCCCAGGGGAAGTTCCGCGGCCGCGGCGCACAGGTGCGGGCCCAGGACATACGGATTGGAGGGATCGAAGACCGTGGCTTCCACCGAGACGTCGAAAATCGCCTCGGGGTGGTTCACCAGGTAGGTGTCCAGCGGGTCGTCGCTGGCCACGAAGGCCGCGATCGCGTCCTGGCCGGCGCGGCCGGCCCGGCCGATCTGCTGGAACAACGACGCGCGGGTGCCCGGCCAGCCTGCGACCAGCACGGCGTCGAGACCGGAGATGTCGATGCCCAGYTCCAGCGCGGAGGTGCTGGAGACGCCCAAGAGTTCACCCGAGCGGAGCGACTTTTCCAGGGCCCGCCGCTCTTCCGGCAGGTAGCCCGAGCGGTAGGCGGCCACGCGCTGCGGCAGGCTGGGGTCCACCTCGTCGAGCAGGCGCTTGGCGATGGAGGAAATCGTCTCCGCCCCGCGCCTGGACTTGATGAACGCAATGGTCCGGRTCCGGGAGGACACCAGGTTGGCCAGCAGGTCCGCGGTTTCGGCGACGGCGGTCCGGCGCTCCTTGGCGCCGTTTTCGCCCCGGACATCTGTCAGGGCCGGCTCCCAAAACGCCACGGTGGTGGACCCGTGGGGCGAAGTGTCGTCGGAAACGGCRCGSACTGGTGCGCCGATCAGCCTGCCGAAGGACCGCTCGGGGTCAGASGCCGTGGCCGACGCCGCGATGAACACCGGGCCGGGGTGTGAGCCGCCGGGACTGTAGTAGGCGCAGATCCGACGCAGCCGKCGCATGAGGTTTGCCACGTGGGAGCCAAAGACTCCGCGGTAGCTGTGGGCCTCATCGACGATCACATAGCGGAGGCGCCGGAAGAACCTGGCCCACCAGGCATGGTTCGGGAGGATKCCGAAGTGCAGCATGTCKGGGTTGGCCAGGATGAAGTTCGCATGGTCCCGGATCCAGCGCCGGGAWGCGGGGTCGGTGTCGCCGTCGTAGGTTTCGGCCCGGACGGTGGGGAGCTTCAGGGCCCGGATCGCGGCCAGCTGGTCGGCCGCCAGCGCCTTGGTGGGGGACAGATAGAGGGTCACTGCGCCGTCGTCGTGGATCTTGCCGGGATCGGACAGGACCCTGAGCTCGGAGCGGTGGATCGCGTCCAGGGCAGGCAGCTGATACGCCAGGGACTTSCCGGACGCCGTGCCGGTCGCAATCACCACGTGCTCCCCGGCATGGGCCAGCTCGGCGGCCTGGACCTGGTGCAGGTAAGGCTCGTGGATGCCCAGGGAACCGTAGGCGGCCACGAGATCCGGGTGGGTCCACTCCGGCCACGGCGCGTTGACGGCCTGGCGGGCCGGGATCGTCCGCACATGACGCAGCTGTTCCGGGTCCGGGCCTCGGCCCAGCAACGGAATCAAGGACTCATGCGGGTTCACTCACATATTCTTTCATCCGGCCTCAAATCGCCCGCACAGCGGACACTGCGGCGTGGGCGCGGTCGAAGCCCATCGGGGAACGCACGCGGAACTGCAYATTTCCCCCAGCCYGGGCCCKCGTGCGCTGCGGCCTTTCATCAGMCGGCGCCCYGGAGGCGCCGCGGGCGCTCGCTGCGCCTCAACCGACGGACAAAGTGCTGAGCCTCCATCGACGGGCAGAGGCGCCAAGCGTCAACCGACGGACAGGTCYGAGCCTTCCTCCGACGTCGACAGCATCAGGACGTGGCACACCATGCGCCAGCCGAGGTGCGAATAGAGTTTCTGCCCGTCCARGGARGCGAGCAGCAGCCCGGAGTCGACGTCGTGTTCGAAGGCCTGGGCCGCCAGGGCCTTCATGATGAAGCTGCCCAGCCCCCGCCGCTGGTACATCGGCGACGTCACGATGTTGTCGAAGATGGCGGTGTGTCCGACCACAAATACGCGTCCGCTCGCRGCGACCTCATCGCCTCCACGGACCACGGCGTGGTGGACGCCGTCCGTCCTGGACGTCTCCAGTTTGAGGTCGTCGTCCGAAAGCCACGGGTCCTCCGAATCCTGGGTCTCCATGTCCACGATCATCATGGTCTGCGAAGCCGAAGTGACATGGAGGCCGTGCCGCGGTGCCAGGAACGTGTACTTGGCCACGTCATTGGTGAGGATCGTGAGGACCCGTGCCGGTGCTTCGGCCGTCTTCGCCGCCAGCTCCGCGAACTCTGAATCGGACGGGTCGAAGGCGAAGTATTCCCATTCGTGGGTGGTGTCCGCGCGATAGGCCGCAGGAAACCGTCCCTCCCTGCGCGTCTCATATCCGCGGCAACCTGCCCATCCGGCAACCCAGATTTCCAGCAGGTGAGTGGTGTCTTCAACCATGGCGTCAAGACTCATGTGATGAGCGTATTCCAGCAGTGCCACAAGCAACAGGGGCCGGATCGGGGAAGGYCTCTTGCATATCCAATTGTGACTGTTGCCCGGCCGYCCATCCCAGCCAGTACCCTTAAATACGTGGCTTTGAACAGGATTGTGCTCTTTTACGGATTCACCCCCCTCGYTGACCCGGACGCCGTCCGGCTTTGGCAGCGCGCCCTGTGCGAAAAACTCGGGCTAACCGGCCGCATCCTCCTTTCCAAGGACGGCATCAACGCCACCGTTGGCGGCGAAATCAACGCCGTGAAGCAATACGTCAAGGCCACCCGCGAGTACAAGGGATTCCACGACATCGACGTGAAGTGGTCCGACGGCGGCGCGGCAGACTTCCCGCGGCTCAGCGTGAAGGTGCGGGACGAAATMGTATCCTTCGGCGCCCCCGGCGAGCTCAAAGTCGACGCCGGCGGAGTGGTGGGCGGCGGGACCCACCTCAAACCCGAGGAACTCCACGAACTCGTTGAAGCCAAGAAGCAGCAGGGGGACGAGGTCGTGTTCTTCGACGGCCGCAACGGCTTCGAGGCACAGATCGGTAAGTTCAARGACGCGGTGGTCCCGGACGTCGCCACCACCCACGACTTCATCAAGGAACTCGACTCCGGCAAATACGACGCCCTCAAGGACAAACCGGTCGTCACCTACTGCACCGGAGGCATCCGCTGCGAGGTGCTGTCCAGCCTGATGGTGAACCGCGGCTTCAAGGAGGTCTACCAGCTCGACGGCGGAATTGTCCGCTATGGCGAGACCTTCAAGGACAAGGGCCTGTGGGAGGGCTCGCTGTACGTGTTCGACAAACGCATGCACCTCGAATTCAGCGGGGACGCCAAGACGATCGGCGAGTGCGTGCGCTGCTCGGCACCCACGAGCAAGTTCGAAAACTGCTCCAATCCGAGCTGCCGGACCTTGACGCTCTATTGCGCCGAATGCGCGGCAAGCCCCGAGACCCTGCGCTGYCCGGACGGCTGCACSGTCTAAGGCACCGGTTCGCTGAGGCGAGGTTTCGCTGCGGCACCTCGTCGCTGAAGCACCGTCTCGAGATTTGGCCGGCCGTGAGCCTCAGATTCGGTTCACCCGGTAGGCATAGTTCGCCGGTCCGTTCGCGTCCACTTTGATYGAAAGCGCCGCAGCTGCGGGCAGATAAACCACGTTGACCCTGGACGTCCCGCACCGGAGACTCAGGTCCACGAGTTCGCTGTCACCGTTCTCGATGGAAAAGGACACCCGGAGGGCGCTKCGGCACGCCAGCGTCAGGGCGTAAGTACCCGTGGGCAGCACCGTTGTGGTCTCGGTCCGCTCCTGGTCAGCCTCCAGTGTCCCGAAACCCCTATGGAAGACCTGCCCCTCGGCGTCGGGCAGTGCGTCGTGAACCCAGTCGTCCAGCTCCTTGCCGGACACGGGCTCGTTGAGGTGGGGGTCCCGGGGCAGGGCGGCGTCAGTGGTCGGCGGAGCGGCAACAGCGGTCGTTTCTTCCCAGTTGTCGGCGCTGTATTGATATTCGCAGCCGGACAGGACCGCCCCAAGWAACACCGCAACTGAGAGCACCACGGCGGCMGCCGGGGTGCGCCGTCGCGGCACCCTCCTGGCCGGCACAGTTGGCATACTCTGAGATTAAGGTTGCCCGGGATCAAASGCTAGAGCCAAAGGTCCGGGTCTGACRGGCCAGTCGGAGGGCRCCGGTCCGGACGCCGGTGAAGCAGGYGCTGCGGGCGGGTCTTACTCCGACKGCACCAGGTGGTAGGCGTAAATCAGRGGGGCATCCACACTGGATGTGCTGAGCCGTACCKSGCCCGCGGCCGGTACTTTGATGCGGGCAGTTTCACGGCTGCCGTTGCAGGCGGCACCTGCCTCGGCCAACTGGCTGCCGTCCAGACTGACGGCGAAGAAGGCCTTTCCGCCCCCCTCGCACGTCATGGTCAGCGTGTACGCGCCGGCGGGCACGGCGGCGGACCGGACGATCGGGTCCCGGTTCAGGATCTTGCCGGCATCCTCCAGCACCGTGCCGGGGGCCGAGGGCAGCGCCGTGGCCTTCCACGCGGGGACATCGGCGTTCTCAACAGAACCGGCCGGGGCGCAGGCCGCTGCGGCAAGCACGACGCCGACGGCGGCCGCAGCCGTGAGCGTCCGCCGGACCAGCAGGGCGGCCGGGGAGCGGAAAGAAGGGAAAATCATGCCTCCAACTTACCGTCTTGCACGCACCCGTCCGGTCGCGCGGCCTTCCCTTGCGCCATCTCCCGCGGACCCTTGACTTTGACGCTGCGTCAAAGTTTAGAGTCGAAGGGACGGGCCGGCAG
>NZ_JBFTKG010000050.1:0-17784 GCF_056395825.1 Arthrobacter sp. 05T47
GCCTGGACCGGCATCCCCGCGGGGCGCATGCTGCAGGGCGAGAGCCAGAAGCTGCTGAACATGGAGCACGTCCTGGGCGAGCGGCTGATCGGCCAGAAGAAGGCCGTYGCCGTGGTTTCCGACGCCGTGCGCCGCGCCCGCGCCGGGATCAGYGATCCCAACCGGCCCACGGGTTCGTTCCTGTTCCTGGGCCCCACCGGCGTCGGCAAGACTGAGCTCGCCAAGTCCCTTGCGGACTTCCTCTTCGACGACGAGCGCGCGATGGTCCGGATCGACATGTCCGAATATTCGGAGAAGCACTCCGTGGCCAGGCTCGTCGGGGCGCCTCCCGGGTAYGTCGGCTACGAGGAGGGCGGCCAGCTCACCGAGGCCGTCAGGCGGCGCCCGTACTCGGTGCTGCTGCTGGACGAGGTGGAAAAGGCSCACCCGGAGGTCTTCGACATCCTCCTGCAGGTGCTCGACGACGGCCGGCTCACCGATGGTCAGGGCCGCACCGTGGACTTCCGCAACGTGATCCTGGTGCTCACTTCGAACATAGGCAGCCAGTTCCTGGTGGACCCCAACCTCGACGCCGCGGCCAAGAAGAACGCCGTCATGGCCATGGTGAACGCCTCCTTCAAGCCGGAATTCCTGAACAGGYTGGACGAGGTGGTCCTCTTCGATCCGCTGAGCGTGGAGGARCTGTCCGAAATCGTGGAACTCCAGGTCAAGGAGCTGGGCGAGCGGCTCAAGGGCCGCCGGCTGAACCTCGAAGTCACCGAGGGCGCCCGGGCCTGGCTGGCCGTGACCGGCTTCGACCCGGCGTACGGCGCCCGGCCGCTGCGCCGGCTGGTGCAGCGCGAGATCGGCGACCGGCTGGCAAAGGAAATCCTGGCCGGCGAMATCACCGACGGCGACACCGTCCTGGTGGACACCGCGCCGGACCTGATGGAACTCACCATGGGCGRGCTGGAGGACATGGACCTGACCGRCGGCGSCGCGGCCRCCGGCAGCGGGCTCTCGGTCCGTCGCAAGGAGCAGGCGCCGCCGCAGCARTAAGCCGCCCCGTCAGACWAAGCCGCCGCAACATACAAACGCGCCGCAACAGACAAACGCGCCGCAGCAGAAAAACGCCACTGGCAGCCGGATTCGTCCCGGCTGCCAGTGGCRTTAATGTCTGCGTAACGCTGCGTAAGGCTACGGCAGCAGGGACTCCTTGATGACGTTTCCGGCGTCCGTGACGGCGTAGCAATCGACCCGGCGGTCGCCCTTSTCCCAGCTGTTCGAGCTCGGGTAGGCCAGCTTGTAGCTCAGCCCGTAGCTGCCGGCYTTCTCCGTCAGCGGTGCGGCCTTGCAGGCATTGCGCGCCTTTTGCTTGAGCGCTTCCCGGCCGGGGTAGGAGTCAGCCGAACCGTACTTCTCCACCGCCACCAGCTGCGCCGAGTGGCCCGTGGCGCAGTCCACAATGGTGGACTGTTGCGCATCCGGATCGAAGTCCTTGAAGCAGTCACGCAGCTGGAAGTCCATGGGGCTGACGCCTTCCAGCGGCAAGGCTCCGCGGCTGGCCGGGGCCGACTCCGCCGAAGCCGCCGGGGTCGGACTGGCGCTRTCCGGGGCGGGCTGGCCGCCGCCGGCAAATGAGGCCACAGCCCACCAGAGCAGAAGGCCGAGCGCGACAAGAATGGCCGCGGCCACACCCAGCCGCCGTGGCCCCTGCCGGCGGATCTGGCGGGCCACGCGCCGCGCGCGCCAGGAGAGCGCGGCAACAATGCGGTCGAAGGTGACGGGTTTCCCRGCCGGTGCCGCCGAGCGGTTCGTGGCCCGTGCCGGGTCCGCTGTGATGACGGGCAGGGCGGACGTCGGCGGCCTTGAAGGCGGCGGCGGGATGGTCCCGGCGTCGTTCCTTGGATTCTCTTCAGTCACTGAGAAATTCACCACTTCCGTGCGTCTTTTGCCGGGGCTGGAGGCCCGGCGTCGTGGCCCTTTTCCGGGCGCACATCACGAAACTCTATCGAAGAAGCGCGGTACGGCGCATGTGCCGGTGGCCGAGGCCGCCGCTGCCGAGGCGCCACAGTGTCCACATGGGGCGGGCCGGCGAGCAGTTGACGCCGAAAGCATGTAATCTAGGTGTACGACAAATTGACCAAACATTCCGGGGCCTCACCGATCGCCAAAGGTGACCACCTCCGGTCCAAGTACAAAAGGGGGTCACGCCATGGGGCGCGGCCGTCAAAAGGCAAAAGCTACCAAGCAGGCTCGGGACATCAAGTACTACTCCCCGAACACTGACTATTCGGCCCTTCAGCGCGAGCTCACGGGCCCGGGAAGTCGTGCCACGAGCCACTTCGCGGATGACCCGGTCGAACCGGATTATTCAGCGTATGTGGATAAGTACGCGGACGATGTGGAAGACGACGACGACGAGGTAGATTCCCGTCGCATAGGTTAGTCGACGCTTCCTCCCGGCAGGTTCTGCCGGGGGATCCTTCCGGCACTGTGGTGCCGGCCWAAGTTTTTCAGGCCGCCGGCCACTCCTGTTACAGGTGTGCCCGGCGGCCTTTCTTGTACCCGGCTTCTTGTACGCTGTTTCCTGTCCCCGGTATTCGCGGCGCTGTTGTCACCGGCGGGGCCCCGGGCTAGGTTGTTCGTGCCGGAATTTCCCGGACGCCGCCCAGATGCCCAGATGCCCGGAAGGACTGCCATGACCACGCGCACAGGATTCGCCGAGGGTGAGCTCTGCTGGACAGACCTCCAGACCAGGGAYGTGGAGGCGGCGAAGGCCTTCTATGCGGCGGTTTTCGGCTGGCGGTACGAGGACCTGCCCACCCCGGACGGGCGCAGCTACGCGCAGGCCTTCCTYGGCGASGCGCTGGTRACCGTCCTCGCGCCGCAGAACCCCCGKCAGGAAGCCGCGGGCGAGCCGGGCAAGTGGAACGTGTACTTCGCTGTCGAGGACGCCAAAAACCTGGCCGCCGAACTGGCTCACTCCACCGGGCRCCTTGAATTCGGCCCGGAGRCCATCGGCGACACCGGGGTCATGGTCTTCTTCGCCCCGCCCGGCGGCGGAACCACCGGCGCGTGGCAGGCGGGCAGCCACTTCGGGGCCGGCCGGAGMCAGGAGGCGGGGACCCTGGCCTGGGCKGAGCTGCTCACGCCGGAGCCGCAGGCCGCCGTCGGCTTCTTCCAGCAGCTCTTCGGGCACGAGGTGACCGAATAYCCCCAGGACGACGGCGGMACCTACACCACGCTCATGGTGGACGSCGCGGAAGTTGCCGGCATCGCCCGGGTCCCCGGCGATGCCCAGGACACCCTGGAGCCGGGCTGGCAGGTCTACTTCGGCGTCTCCGACGTCGYGGCCGCCGTRCAGGCYGCGGTGGCCGCGGGCGGCGTCGTGCTGATCGAACCGGAAGGGKTCGAGGAAGCCGGCGCGATCGCCACGCTGAAGGACCCGCAGGGCGGCGTCTTCAACCTGCTGGAGGTCTAGGGCMGCTCAGTCCTTCTCGTGGCAGAGGTCCAGCAGSGGAATCAGGGCATCCGGATCACCGGCCCGCGCGGCGGCCAGGATCTTCCGGTGTGAATCGGCGACGCGGGCCAGCTTGGCATCGTCCAGCGGATATGAGCGGCTGATCAGGCGCTGGACGGGGTTGTCCCAGACGGACTCGAGCGTGGTCAGCAGGAACTTATTTGGGCASGGGGCTGCCAGGCTGAGGTGGAACCCCCGTGTTGCCGTGAAGAGCGCCTCCGCGTCGGCACTYGCGGATCCCTCGGCAATCAGCAGCTCCAGCCGGGCCAGCTCGAGGGGCGTGTACGTGGCGCCGCACTGCCGGATGGCCATGATCTCCAGCGCCTTGCGGACTTCATAGACCTCSGCAACGTTYGACGGCGTCAGCGTYGTCGCGAAGTATCCGGCACCGGGTACCAGTGTGGCCAGGCCCTCGTGCACCAGCCGGTTCAGSGCGTCGCGGATCGGCGTGCGGGAMACCCCGTATTCGTCCGCCAGCTGCTCCTGGACCAGTGGAGCGCCCGGCTCAACCACGCCGTTGACGATCTCATCACTGATCCGGTCGTAGACCTGCTCGCTCAACGGCCGCATCTTCTTGGCAGCTTGCACAGCCATTCGCMTCATCCCCTTCTGGTCCCAAGAATTCATCAAGTCTACGTGCTTTACATCACAGTATTCACTGTATACAGTGAATCCAATCTTGCCCAGCCTAGCTGAAAGTCAGCCCATGCCCCTGCACATTCCCCGAATCCCCGGYGTCGATTTCCTTGCCACAGGCAGGCAGCTCGGCTATCTGGAGATTGAACATTCGGACAACGCCCACGACGCCGCCGTGATCCCGTCCCCCATCGCCGTCCTGAGCGGCGGGGCCGGGCCAACGGTGCTCCTCATCGCGGGCACTCACGGCGACGAGTACGAAGGCCAGATCCTGCTCCAGGAGCTGATCCGGTCCATCGATCCGGCGGAAGTCAGCGGGCGCCTGATTGTACTGCCCGCGTTGAACATCGCCGCCGTCCGGGAAGGGCGCCGCGTTGCCAGTGTGGACGGAGTGAACCTCAACAGRTCCCTTCCGGGCRACSCSGCCGGGGGCCCSGCMCAGCAGATAGCYTCCATCGTGGCCGAGGACCTCATCCCGCTGGCGGACTTCGTCATGGACATCCATTCCGGYGGAATCGCCTCGGAATACGTGCCCTCGGCCTTCGTCTACCACGGACCCACGCCGGAACTCTGGGCGCAAAAGACCGCGGCCGTGGCTGCCTTCAACGTGCCGTATTCGGTCGTGGTGCAGCCCATGCTCAAATCCGGTTCCATCAGCGGCGCCGCSGACCGGGCMGGCGTYCCCATGATCTCCACCGAACTCGGCGGCAGGGGGACGGTCTCCCTGCAGATCCTGAAGCGAGCACGGACGGGGCTGCGGGCGCTCCTGGGTCACTGGGGAATTCTCCAGGGCGCCCCGTCACCAGCCCAGTCCGCTGTCTCATCTGCGGTCCCATCCGCCGGCCAGTCCACTGGCAAATCCACAATCCAGTGGGTGGAGCTCACAYCGCAGTCCCCGGTGAACTCCACCATGGCCGGGCTCTTCGAACCCACCGTTGAGCTGGGGCAAATCGTCGCGGCAGGGGCCCTCGTGGCCAGGGTTCATTCAGTAGAGGAACTCGACCGCCCGGCCAAGGAATTCTTCGCACCCATCGACGGGGTGGTTGCCATCGTTCGGCATCCGGCCCCCGTCAACGTCGGCACMACSCTGGTCAACATCGCCGTTGACCACGGAACCACCCATCCGAAAGGCAACTATGTCACGTCCTAATTTCACGGCCACCGGCACTGTGCTGCTCGCCGCCCTTATCGGGCTCAGCGGCTGCACCACCGCCTCCCTCGACGCCGGTAACGCCGACGCCCAGCCCCTGCCCGGGCAGGGCGGCGCCATCGCCGCCGCACCGCTCAACCAGGCGGCAGCAGATCTGCTGCCCGCGGAGGTCAGGTCCAAGGGAACGCTCCTGGTGGGGACGGACCCCACGTTCGCGCCGTACGAGTTCTACGCCGCGGACAACAAGACGGTGACGGGATGGGACGCCGACTTCGCCAAGGCACTCGGGGAGACCCTGGGATTGGAGGCCAAGATGGTCCCGGCCACCTTTGACACCATCCTCCCCGGCGTCGGATCGCATAAGTAYGACGTCGGGATCTCCGGATTCAAYGTCACCGCTGAACGGAAGAAGAACGCSGACTTCGCCACCTACATGAACAGCGGCTCGGGCCTGGCAGTCAAGCAGGGGAACCCGAAGAATCTCGMCCTTGACGCCATGAAGCTGTGCGGCAYCAGGATCGGCGGCGAAAAGGGAACGTCCCAGGGCATYGAAACYCTGCCTGCCTTCTCGAAGCAGTGCACTGACGCGGGACAGGCCCCGATCGACATCCAGCTCTTCCCSTCCCARCACGAAGCCAACCTGGCCCTCATCTCCGGCCGCGTTGACGGCGTCCTGTCCGGRGACATCGGCATGGCCTACGCCAGCAAGCTGTCCGGCGGCTCGTTCGAACTCGCSCCCGGCGCCGGCTGGGAACCCACGCCGGTGGGCATCGCCCTGCCGAAAGGTTCACCGCTGACCAAGGCYGTCGTGGCCGCTGTCGAGGCACTCGTTGCCAGCGATACCTACAGGGCAATCAACGCCAAGTACGGGATCCCCGATTCCGTGAAGGTCAGCGCKGACCAGGTCGACGCCGGAGCCACCCCATGAGCGGGACCATGAGCCTTTCACGGACCGCCGACACCAGGGGCGAGTACACCGTGGTGACGGCCCGGCACCCGTGGCGCTGGGTCGCCGCAGCGGCGGTGACCGCCGTCGTCGGTCTGCTCCTGCTGTCGGCCGTGACGAACCCGCGCTTTGGCTGGGACAAGGTGGCCYTGTACTTCCGGGACATCACAATCGTCAACGGCATTGGCATCACGCTGATGCTGACCGTCGTCTGCATGGCGGCCGGCGTCGGACTGGGCGTCATCCTGGCCGTCATGCAGCTCTCCACCAACCCGGTGGTCAAGGCCTCGGCCGGCATGTACGTGACGGCTTTCCGGGGCACCCCCGTGCTGGTCCAGCTGCTGTTCTGGTTCAATCTCTCGGCGCTGTACCCGGAAATCACGTTCGGCATCCCGGGCGTCAGCCTCGATGCCAACCAGCTCATCACGCCCCTTGCCGCGGCCATCCTGGGCCTGGGCCTCAACGAGGCGGCCTACATGTCCGAAATTGTCCGGGCCGGCATCCAGTCGATCGACCAGGGCCAAGGCGAGGCCGCGGGGGCGCTGGGCATGTCACGCCTGCAGACCCTGTTCCGGGTGATCCTGCCGCAGGCCATGCGGGTGATCATTCCSCCCACCGGCAACGAGTTCATCGGCATGCTGAAAATGACCTCGCTGGTCAGCGTCATCGCAGTCCCSGARCTGCTGTATTCAGCCCAGATCATCTACTCCAAGAACCTCCAGGTGGTGCCGCTGCTGCTTGTGGCCAGCATCTGGTACATCATCGTCACCACCGTGTTCAGYGTGGGCCAGGGGTATTTGGAGCGGCGGTTCTCCCGCGGTACCTCCCGGTCCGTGCCGCCGTCGGCCGCCGAACGCCTGCGGCGTTTCTTCAGGATCCACTCCCCGCAAGCCTCAGGAAGGGGCGTTAAGTCATGACCATCGAGACAGCAGGRCCAAGGCCGCTGGTGCGGGCCGAGGGCGTCCGCAAGAGCTTYGGMACCAACGAGGTCCTCAARGGCATCGATCTTGAAATCCGGCGCGGCGAGGTGGTCTGCATCATCGGCGCCTCCGGATCGGGAAAGAGCACCTTCCTGCGKTGCGTGAACCATCTGGAAAAGATCGACGGCGGCCTGCTCCGGGTGGAGGACCGCGTGGTGGGTTACCGGCTCAAAGGCCGCAAGCTGCACGAGCAGTCCCACAATGAGATCTGCGCCGACCGGAGCGACATCGGCATGGTGTTCCAGCACTTCAACCTGTTCCCGCACATGACCGTGCTGGAAAACCTCATGGAGGCCCCGCTGAGGGTGCTCAAACAGCGCAAGGACGAGGTCCGGCGCCGGGCGCTCGGGCTCCTGGACAAGGTGGGACTGGCGGAGAAGGCCCAGGCCTACCCGCGCCACCTCTCGGGCGGGCAGCAGCAGCGCGTGGCGATCGCCCGGGCACTCTGCATGGAACCGAAACTGATGCTCTTTGACGAGCCCACGTCCGCTCTGGACCCGGAACTCGTCGGCGAAGTCCTCCGCGTCATGAAGGATCTTGCCCGGAGCGGAATGACCATGATCGTTGTCACCCATGAAATGGGATTCGCCCGGGACGTCGCTGACCGTGTGGTGTTCATGCACGGCGGCCGGATCCTTGAGGAAGGCCCCGCCGAAGCGGTCATCAACCATCCGCAGMAYGAACGGACGCGCGCCTTCCTGTCCGCKGTGCTSTAGTCCCTTAACCATCGAGTGCTCCCCACCGGCCCCCTGACCTCGCAAGCTCGGCCAGGGAACCCTCCCGGCGTGGGCCCAACCGCCCTTATGATGCTGCAAACGGCAGGTGCGGAGCACTCGATTGGGGTTGGGAACCCCTAGGCGTAGGCGTTGACCAGCCGGACGGCGCCSCCGTCGACGCCCTTGGCGCCCTGGACGTAGTCCGGGCCGGTCTTGACGATKGAATCCGAGTTCTCCTCGACGGTGCCCATGATCCAGGACGGAAGGCCRCGGTCGTTGAGCCGGGTCACGGCGGCGTCGGCCGCTTCCGGCGACACRATSGCGACCATGCCSACGCCCAGGTTCAGGGTGCGCTCGAGATCGGCCAGCGGGACGTTGCCGAGCTCGGAAACCAGCTTGAAGATGGCMGGGAGYTCCCASGTGSCGCGGTCCACGGTGGCCAGCAGGCCCTGCGGGAGGACSCGGGCCAGGTTGGCCGCGAGCCCGCCGCCGGTCACGTGGCTGAAGCCGTGGACGGCCTTGCCGGCCGCGGAGCCGYTCACCGGGAAGGTGCGGGCGAGGTCCAGGCAGTCCGCGGCGTAGACRCGGGTGGGCTCGAGGAGCTCCTCGCCCAGGGTGCGGCCGAGTTCGGAGACCTGGCGGTCCAGGGCCCAGCCGGCGTGGTTGATGACGCGGCGGRCCAGGGAGTAGCCGTTGGAGTGCAGGCCGGAGGAGGCCATGCCGATCACGACRTCGCCGGCGCGGACACGGTCCGGGCCAAGCAGCGCGTCGGCCTCGACAACGCCGGTGGCGGCACCGGCGACGTCGTATTCGTGCTCACCGAGCAGGCCCGGGTGTTCGGCGGTTTCGCCGCCCACCAGGGCGGTGCCGGCGACCGAGCAGGCGGCSGCGATGCCGCGGACGATGTCCGCGATGCGCTCCGGGACCACCTTGCCGCAGGCGATGTAGTCGGTCATGTASAGCGGCTCGGCGCCCACGACGACGATGTCGTCCACCACCATGCCGACGAGGTCGAAGCCGATGGTGTCGTGGATGTCCATGGCCTGGGCGATTGCCACCTTGGTGCCGACGCCGTCGGTGGACGTGGCCAGCAGCGGGCGCTTGTASGTSAGSAGCCGGGAGACGTCGTAGAGGCCCGCGAACCCGCCGACGCCGCCGATCACCGAGGAGTTGTGSGTTGCCTTGACGGCATCCTTCATGAGTTCGACGGCGCGGTCTCCCGCTTCGACGTCGACGCCGGCGGAGGCGTAGGTGATGCCGGCGTTCTGGGCGGCGTTCATGTCAGCGGCCGGGGAGGCGGAAGTCATACTGGCTCTTTCTTGTCGGCTTTGGTGACGCGGTCGGCATCGGTGAGCAGTTCTTCGAATTCGGAGTCCGGTCCCGGATCGCAGCCSGTRGCGCCGGCCTTCTCGGCCGGATCGTCGGAGATCGAGGTGCCKGGTTCGGCGTCGGACGCCGTGGACCGGGCGGACGGCGCAGYGCCGGAGGCAGCCGTAGCGGGCAGTCCGCCGAGGTCCGTGCGCTCGAGCAGRTTCTTGCCGAGCTTGTCCGCGCCGGGGAGCTCGATCGGGTACTTGCCGGTGAAGCAGGCCGTGCACAGGCGTTCGCGCGGCTGCCGGGTRGCCTCGATCATGCCGTCTTCGGAGATRTAGGCGAGCGAGTCGGCGCCGATGGCCTGGGTGATTTCATCGATGGTGGCGCCGTTGGCGATCAGTTCCGCGCGGGAGGCGAAGTCGATGCCGTAGAAACACGGCCACTTGACCGGCGGGGAGGAAATCTTGATGTGGACGCTGGCGGCGCCCGCTTCCCGGAGCATCCGCACGATGGCGCGCTGGGTGTTGCCGCGGACGATCGAGTCGTCAACCACCACGACGCGCTTGCCGCGGATCACAGATTCCAGGGCGTTGAGCTTGAGGCGGATACCGAGCTGGCGCAGGGTCTGTGAGGGCTGGATGAACGTGCGGCCCACRTAGGAGTTCTTGACGAAACCGTGCGCGAAGGGGATGCCGGATTCCTCGGCGTAGCCCACGGCCGCGGGGGTGCCCGATTCCGGCACGGGGATGACGATGTCCGCTTCCTGGGTGTTTTCGCGGGCCAGCTGGCGGCCCATTTCCACGCGGGACTCGTACACCGAGCGGCCCGCGATGGAGGCGTCCGGGCGGGCGAGGTACACGTATTCGAAGACGCAGCCGGCCGGGGTCGACTCGGCGAAGCGCTGGGAGCGGACGCCGTCCTCGTCGATGGCGATGAACTCGCCGGGTTCGATTTCGCGGATGAAGCTGGCGCCGACGGTGGCGAGGGCGGACTGCTCGGAGGCAACCACCCAGCCGCGTTCCAGCCGGCCGAGGCACAGCGGACGGATCCCGTAGGTGTCACGGGCCGCGTAGAGGGTGCCCTCGTCCATGAAGACGAAGCAGAAGCCGCCCTTGATCTTGGGCAGCAGCTCCATGGCGGTCTCTTCGAGGGACTTGCCCTCCTCGCCCTCCAGGAGCGCCGTGACCAGCGCCGTGTCCGAGGTGTTGCCCTGCTTCATCTCGCCGCTGAGCTGGCCGCCGTTGCGGTCCTCGATCATCGCCTTGAGCTCGGCCGTGTTGGTCAGGTTGCCGTTGTGGGCCAGCGCCACGGTGCCCGTGGCGGTCGCGCCCAGGGTGGGCTGGGCGTTGGCCCAGTGGCTGGCGCCCGTAGTGGAATAGCGGCAGTGGCCGACGGCCAGGTGCCCGGTCAGGGTGTTCAGCGTGGTCTCGTCGAAGACCTGGGAAACGAGGCCCATGTCCTTGTAGACGTTGATCCGCTTGCCGTCGCTGGTTGCTATGCCAGCCGACTCCTGACCACGGTGCTGCAATGCATACAGCCCGTAATAGGTAAGTTTTGCTACTTCTTCACCGGGTGCCCAGACCCCGAAGACGCCGCATGCGTCCTGAGGGCCTTTTTCGCCTGGGAGAAGATCATGAGAAAGTTTTCCATCGCCGCGTGCCACTGGTCGATTATCTCACGATGTGCGCTAAGACTTTTCCGGCCGCCGGTTTATGACCTGCCGCCCGGCTCAGGTGCTGCTCAGGCAGGGTGCAGGTGCGCTTGGGCGCCGGCTCAGGCGCCGTTTTCGTCGTCGTCGGCGTCAGGTGCGGACTCGACGACGGCGTGCTCGGYGCGGCGGACGCTCAGCCGGTCCAGCACCAGGGCCACCGCGGCACCSAGGATGACGCCGCCGGCAGCGCACAGGACCATGAAGAAACCGAAGACCGAGCCGCGGTCGTAGCTGGCGTCACCGGGGAGGGCGTAGGCGATGATGGCCGCGACGGCCACGCCSACGAGCCCGCCCAGGATCAGGAAGGGCACATACTTKGGCGCCCGGCGGACGGTGACCTCGCGGCGCTCCGGAACGCCGCCTGGAACGCTGCCCGGGGCAGGTTCCCGYTGGGGGTCGGAGCCTGCGGTGCCGGGTGTTTCGTGGGAAGACATGCCGTTAAGCCTACTGCCCCMGGACTCATTGCCGGGGCCCGGTTCCCGGGGCAGACTAGGGGATGGGGGAGGGCCAGCTACAGACGAGCTAAGGAACCGCCATGTTAGCCTCGGCCGACCGCGTTCGTGACCAGCAGCGCATGATCTGGAACGAGTTCTCGGCGGGCTGGCACAAATGGGACGCGGAACTGCTCGGCTGGCASGCTCCGTTCGGGGAGGCCTTGCTCGARGARCTGCGGCTGCGCCCTGACTCCSKGGTGCTGGATGTCGCGGCCGGCACTGGCGAACCTGGTCTYAACGTGGCCGGACAGGTGCCGGAGGGCAGGGTGGTCCTGGCCGACATCTCGTCGGGGATGCTCCGCGTGGCCGAGGAGAAGGCAGCGGTCCGGGGCCTGCAGAACCTGGACTTTCAGGTTTGCGATGCTGCCGCGATGCCCTTTGGGAACAGCACGTTCGACGTCGTGTACTGCCGCTTCGGGTTCATGTTCTTTCCCGTAATGTCCGCGGCCATGGCWGAGATGGCACGCACCGCCAAGCCGGGCGCCCGCGTTGGGGCCGTCGTCTGGGGACGCGCCGCCGCGAACCCGTGGGCCAGYYTSATCCTGGGCACGATTGCCCGGCATCGGGAACTTCCCATTCCGCCCGCAGGGACTCCCGGGCTGTTCCGCTGCGCACCMACCGGGTTCATGGCSCGCCTGTTCAAGGACGCCGGGCTCGCGGACGTGTCCGAGCGCCAGGTCAGCGCCGAGCTGGTGCATGAATCCCCCGACAGCTACTGGGAATTCATGACCGACATCGCGACCACCGTGGCGATGGGGYTGGCCAAGGCGGACGCCGAGTCGCGGGCYCTGATCCGCCAGGACGTGTTYGCGCTGCTGGGCCGCTACGAGCACGACGGCGCGATCCGGCTCCGCTCGACCGCCACCGTGGTGTCCGGGACCAAGGTGTAGCTAGGCRGGCGACGCCGGGCCGGACGCGTCCGCGATGATCGCGCGCACGCTGTTGTTGCGCTTCTCGTGGGTGAGTTCCACCAAGCCCAGGGCCTCGAGCAGGGGCGGCAGGTACATCCCAAACCGTCCCCGGTAGCCCTTGCGCAGGCCGTACCAGCCGCCCACRGGGTTTTCGGGGTCCCGGCCCCAGGCTTCCACTGTCCCTTCGGCCGCCGGCTTGTTTTCGTCGGCGGCGCCCAAGGGAACCCAGTCCACCTTCTCCATCAGCCAGAGGTGCACGTCATCCAGTGCCCGGAGGTGGTATTTGAGTGTGGTGGATCCGACCTGGCACACCAGCGCCGGCGGATCGGACTCCTCGTCGCGGTACATCGAATACTCCGAGGTGCCCGGGGCCGTCYTGAGCTGCCAGGGATCCTGCTTGGTGCCGTTTGCCACGCCGTGCCCGCCTTCTGTCCGGCCGGATGCCCGGCGCCGATGGTYCGAGCCTACCGAGCCATCCGGCGCGGTGCGAGGCAAACTTGCGGGAGKGAACGATTGGGCGTCAGACGCCCAGTTCTTCCTTCAGCGCCGCGACGTGGCCCTGSGCCTTGACCTGGTACCGCGCCAGCTTCACCTTGCCCTCGGGATCCAGCACCACRGTGGAGCGGACGATGCCCTCYGTCACCTCGCCCTGGACCAGCTTCTCGCCCCACGCGCCGTAGGCGAGGGCGACGGCGTGGTCCTCGTCGGCCAGCAGCGGGAACGTCAGGGCGAAGTCGCCSGTGAAGTGGGCCAGGGCCTCAGGGGCGTCGGGGGAGATGCCCAGKACCTCGTAGCCGGAGCCCTGCAGGGAGGCAAGGTTGTCGCGGAAGTCGCAGGCCTCGGTGGTGCAGCCGGGGGTCGCGGCCTGGGGGTAGAAGTACACAATGACGTTCTTGCCGCGRTAGTCGGCCAGCGAAACCGRCTTGCCTTCGGCGTCGGGCAGCGTGAAGTCCGGGGCCGGCGTGCCGGGCTGGAGCTTGACGGTCATGTTTGCGCTCATGATGATCCTTCGGGGAGTGGACAACGGGTCTGTGATGCACAACATCGTTGGCCGAGGCTGTATTCCGCCGCCTGAGCCTACCAAGGACCGGTCCCGGGGCTGCATTGGAAGGCCGCCAATGACGGCTTATTCATAGCTCGGGCACAGCTGCAGTGGCTAGCGTGGAGCACCATGGAACAGCAGACACCACCGCAGCGACGACCCGGATTCCGGCGCGGTGCCGGACGCAGGCCCCGCCGAATGGCCGTCCGGCCGCGGATCCTGGTGGGGGCGGTCTGTGCCGCAGTGCTCGCCGTCGCGCTGGCGGCTGGGTTCTTCTCGGCCGCGGAGGGACGGACCCTGACAGCCGCCGGCGGCCTGTCCGCGGCCAGTCCGGCAACGGGCGGCGGCGCCTCGGCGTCGGGCGGTGTCGAGGCCTCTGCGGAAGCTTCAGCGAGTGCTTCRGCCCCTGCATCCAAGCCGGCGGCGGGMACGGTGGACGCGGCACTGGACGCGCGCATCCAGGCCATCCTGGATGCCAACAGCCAGTACCAGATCGGCGTGGCCCTGATGGACGTGTCTTCCGGAGCGGATCCCGCGGAGGTCCATGAATACGGGGTCCGGGAGAACTTCGTGGCGGCCAGCACCGCCAAGGTCCTGGCCGCCGCAGCCTACTACCACCTGGTCGAAACGGGCGCGGCAAGCCTCGATGAYCCKTTGGGGGCCTACACGGCCGGGTTCCAGCTGCGCGAGATGGTCCAGCAGAGCGACAACGACTCGTGGTCGCTCATCATGGRCGCGGTGGGCCACTCGGAACTGACGGACTACGCGGCGTCGCTCGGCGTGGACTACGACCCGGAAACCAACACSYTGACCCCGGCGGAGATGACCAGGATCCTGGCGGGGRTCTATTCCGGGACGCTSCTGGATGCCGATGACACCGCCCAGTTGTTGTCCTACATGCAGGACACGAACTACGAAACGCTCATTCCCGCCGCGGTGCCGGACGGGATCACGGTCTTCCACAAGTACGGGCTGCTGGACGATGAACTGCAYGACGCCGGCATCCTCGCCCGGGACGGCACCGCCTACGCCCTGGTCATCTACACCAAGGGCCAGGACCTKAGTGACGTCCCGGAACGCACCGAGGTGATTCATCAGCTGACCCAGGCGGTGGCGGGCGCCCTGTTCTAGGCCGYCCAGGGCGGAGAGCGGCGYGATGTCGGAAATCGGCGGCGGAATCGGRCCACCGCACCGCGGATCCGCGGCRCCSTCGTCCGAAACCCGGGCAGAAATCCGAACACGGCGCGCGGACCASGCATCGGCGCCTAAATGCCGAGCTCCYCCCGCAGCGCCCGCACGTGGCCCTGCGGACTGACCTGGTACTGCGCCAGGACCACCAAGCCGTCGGGATCGACCACCACGGTGGACCGGACCGTTCCTTCACGGACCTCGCCGTCCACCAGCTTCTCGCCCCAGGCGCCGTAGGCGAGTGCCACGGCGTGGTCCTCGTCGGCSAGCAGSGGGAAGGTCAGCGCATGCTCGGCGGCGAAGGCGGCCAGGGCCTCGGGGGCGTCGGGGGAGATGCCCAGGACCTCGAARCCTGCGCCTTGGAGGGAGGCGAGGCTGTCGCGGAAGTCGCAGGCCTCGGTGGTGCAGCCGGGGGTGGCCGCGCGGGGGTAGAAGTACACAATGACGTTYTTGCCGCGGTAGTCGGCCAGGGAAATCCGGCGGCCWKCGGCGTCAGGCAGCGCGAACCCCGGCGCCGGGGTTCCCTTCTGCAGTTTGGTGATGCTGTTCAGTTTGGCGGCGGGCAGGTTGGTAGCCACGGTGGATTGCATGGAGGTTCCTTCGATACGGGGGTCGGGATGGGTGGGGCGCCGGGTCTCAGATAGGGGGTCTCAGATAGCAGGTTTCAGATGCTGAATTCCGCGGGTCCGCGCACCGTCGCCCGCGGGCCGGGGACGAAGCGGTAGCCGCCGCTGCGGACGGTGACGACGGCGTGCCGGCAGCCCTTGAGTTTGCGGCGCAGCCGGCCGACATACACGTCGATGGACCGGGTCGCGGCGCCGGGGGTGTCGAACGCGTCGAGGCAATGCTGCAGTTCCTGCCGGCTCACCGTGCGGGAGCAGTTCTGCACGAGGCATCGCAGGAGCATGAATTCCAGCTCCGTCAGGGGCACCCGCTCGCCGTCGAGCCTGGCATCCCCGGCGGCGAGGTCGACGGCGAGCCGGCTGATGCTGCCAGGGACCGGAGCAAGGACGGGCGCAGCGCCCGGCGCAGCGCCCGCCCCGCCGTCGTCTGCGGGGGACAGGACAACGGCGGACGTTGCGGCTCCGGCGGCGGGCCTAAAGTGGACTTCCGCCTCCGGAGCACATCTGAGGGCGCGGCCGAGCACGAGTTCGGCCGCGCGGGCCAGGCAGGCCGGGTCAATGTCGGCGTCGTCCGGGACGGTAACCCAGACCGCCAGCCCCTTCGCGGTGAGGCCGGCCTGCCGCGCCACTCCGTTGGCCTGCCGTGCCTGTCGGTTGTGGTTGACCCGTCCGTGAACGGCGGGCACCGTGCCGGCCACCGCCGCCTGGCTCACACGCCGCCGCGGCGGATCAGCTTGCCGGTCGGAGTCCGGCCGTCGACCAGGGTGCCGCGGAGGTAGGTCTTGCGGACGACGCCGGAAAGCGCCTTGCCGTCGTACGGGGTGATGGGGTTCTTGTGCTTGAGCTTGGAGACATCCACGACGTACGCCTCGTCCGGGGCAAAGACGGCGAGATCGGCGTCGTACCCCAGCGCCAACTGGCCCTTGTTGCCCAGYCCGGCGAGCTSGGCCGGCTTGGCCGCCATCCASGARASCACCTGCTCCAGSGMGATGCCGCGGTGSCGGGCCTCGGTCCAGATCAGCGACAGGCCCAGCTGCAGCGAAGAGACGCCGCCCCAGGCCACGGCGAAGTCACCGTTTTCCAGATCCTTCAAATCCAGGGTGGACGGGGAGTGGTCCGAGACGATGCAGTCGATGGTGCCGTCCTGCAGGCCGGCCCACAGCAGTTCGCGGTTCGAGGCCTCGCGGATCGGCGGGCAGCACTTGTAGGCTGTGGCGCCGTCCGGGATTTCCTCGGCCGTCAGCGTCAGGTAGTGCGGGCACGTTTCGACGGTGAGGTGGACGCCGTCTCGCTTGGCACTGGCGATCATGGGCAGGGCGTCGGAGGAGGACAGATGCAGGATGTGGGCGCGGACGCCGGTCCAGCGGGCCCGTTCAATGACCTCGGCGATGGCCTTGTTCTCGGCGCCGCGGGGGCGGGACGCCAGGAACGTGGAGTAGTGGTCGCCGCCCGGGTGCGGGGCGTGGTCGATCGCGTGGGAGTCCTCGGCGTGGACGATCATGAGCGAGTCGAAGGACTTGAGCTCGGCCATGTCCTCTTCCATCTCGTCCGCTTCCAGGTGCGGGAACTCGTCCACACCGGAGTGCAGCAGGAAGCATTTGAAGCCGAAGACGCCCTCGTCATGCAGTGGCCGCAGTTCACTTTTGTTGCCGGGGATGGCTCCGCCCCAGAAGCCGACGTCCACGAACGCCTGGTCCCCGGCCACCTCGCGCTTGAGTTTGAGGCCCTCCACCGTGGTGGTGGGCGGGATGGAATTCAGCGGCATGTCGATGATCGTGGTGACGCCGCCGGCCGCGGCCGCCCGGGTGGCGGACGCGAAGCCCTCCCACTCGGTGCGGCCGGGCTCGTTGACGTGGACATGGGTGTCCACGAGACCCGGCAGGAGGGTTTCGTCGTCGGCGAGCTCGATCACTTCACGGCCGGAGAGGCCGTTGCCCAGCGGCTCGATCGCGACGATCACGCCGTCGCGGATGCCGACTTCCCGTGCGRCGATGCCRGCCGTRGTCAGGACGCGCCGGCCGCGGAAGACKAGGTCGTAGGACTCTTCAGACACTGAGGGTCTCCTTTCCCGGAGCACTGYCCARGGCGCGGGCGCCCTGSGCKGAGTACGCCACGTTGGTCAATTGCTCACCGAGTTGCCGTCCGAGGCGCTCCAGGAGCGRAGCGGCCTCGGCTATACATGTGTCTACATTGCTTTCCAGTTCCGTCAAAGCGTGGACCGCCAGGAATCCGGAACTGCTGATCTGCTCCGSGCTCAGGACCGAGCGGCCGCAGACCGCGACCGCAGGGACCCCGGCSCGGCGGGCCGCCCGGGCMACGCCCACCGGAGTCTTGCCCAGCAGGCTTTGTTCATCGAGGCTGCCTTCGCCGGTGATCACCAGGTCAGCACCGGCCAGCCGCTCCGCCAGCCCGGTGAATTCAAGGACGACGTCGATGCCCGGCCKGCGRGTCGCRGCCAGTACCGCGATGGCGGCGWAGCCCGCRCCGCCGGCCGCTCCGGCGCCCGGAGCCTCGGCGGCCTTGCGTGCCCGCGGCCCGATTTCGGCCGAGAGCACGTCCACAAAGTGGGCC
>NZ_JBFTKG010000051.1:0-16902 GCF_056395825.1 Arthrobacter sp. 05T47
GGTCGAGCCAGTCCGCGGCCTCCCGGCGGCTGCCGCCGCGGCCAGCACCGCCGCCGTCAGCGTTGGCGCGGCCGGCGGCGCGGCGAGCACCGCCGTCGTCCGCACCGCCGTCGTCCGCGCGCGGGCCCCCAGGTGACCCGTTCGGGAACAGGAACGGCCGGGTGACGGAGGAGTCGACGTCGGCGAGGCCGGCCACGGGCCCGCTGTAGAGCACTTCGCCGCCGCCTTCACCGGCGCGGGGACCCACATCCACGAGCCAGTCCGCGCGGCGGACGATGTCCATGTTGTGYTCCACCACGAACACCGAGTTGCCCGAGGACTTGAGCTGGTCCAGGACGGCCAGTAGGGGCTCGGCGTCGGCGGGATGCAGRCCGGCCGAGGGCTCATCCAGCACGTAGATCACGCCGAACAGGCCGGAGCGGAGTTGGGTGGCGATCCGGAGCCGCTGCATTTCGCCGGGGGAGAGCGTGGGGGTGGCCCGGCCCAGSGCGAGGTAGCCCAGGCCGAGGTCCAGCAGCACSGTGACGCGCTGCAGGAGGTCGCGCGTGATGGCGACGGCCACCTCGTTGCCCTCGCCGGAGGACTGCTTGCGTGAGGCGGTTCCGGCCTTCGTGAGCTCGGTGGTGGGGCGGATGATGTCTGCCAGKTCCGTCAGGGGGACGGCGTTGAGCTCGGCGATGCTGCGCCCGGCGAAGGTGACGGCGAGGGCGGCGGGCGTGAGGCCGCTGCCGAGGCAGACCGGGCACGGGCCGGTTTCCATGAAGCGCAGYACCTTCTCGCGCATGGTGGTGCTCTTGGAATCGRCGAGCGTATGCAGCACGTAGCTCTTGGCGCTCCAGAACCGGCCTTTGTACGGCTTGGCGACSCGGTCGCGCTGGGGCGTYACTTCCACMACGGGCTGCTCCTCCGTGAACAGGATCCAGTCGCGGTCCTTTTTGGGCAGCTTCCGCCAGGGGGTGTCGACGTCGTGGCCCAGGTGGGTGAGGATGTCGCGCAGGTTCTTGCCCTGCCAGGCGCCGGGCCAGGCGGCGATGGCGCCGTCGCGGATGCTCAGCGAGGTGTCCGGGACCAASGAGGACTCGGTGACGGTGTGCGCGATTCCCAGGCCGTGGCATTCGGGGCAGGCGCCGGCGGCGGTGTTCGGGGAAAACGCGTCCGAGTCCAGCGGGCCGGCTCCCTCCGGATAGCTGCCGGCGCGGGAGAAGAGCATGCGCAGCGAGTTGGACAGCGTGGTGAGGGTGCCCACSGTGGACCGCGAACTCGGTGTCCCGCGGCGCTGCTGSAGCGCGACGGCGGGCGGCAGCCCGGTGATCATTTCCACCTTGGGGTTGTGCCCCTGCTGGATGAGGCGGCGGGCGTAGGGGGCTACGGATTCGAAGTAGCGGCGCTGTGCCTCGGCATAGATGGTGCCGAAGGCCAGCGAGGACTTGCCCGAGCCGGAGACGCCGGTGAAGGCGACGATCGCGTCGCGGGGCACGTCCACGTCCACATTGCGCAGGTTGTTCTCGCGGGCACCGCGCACCCGGACAAAGCCGTCCGTCGGCCTGCCGGGAACCAGATCAGGAACCASWTCGGGAACCGCGTCRGGAACCRCTTCGGGAAGGGGCGGCTGCGGCACATCGGAAGCATGCTGGTTGCTTTGCATTGATTCGACTCTATCGGTGATGCCCGGCGGGCATATCCTTACCGGATGGAAWCGAACGACGCCGAGACTCGGCTTACGGAGACAGAGCCGGAAGAAGAACCGGAAGCRCCCGAGGCCGGCGAACCGCTCGCCCTCCCGGTCGCGGAACTGCACCTGCATATTGAAGGAACCCTGGAACCGGAGCTGATCTTCGCGCTGGCGGAACGCAACGGGATCCAGCTGCCCTATGCGGACCTGGACGAGCTGCGCTCGCGCTACGAGTTCACGGACCTGCAGTCCTTCCTGGACCTGTACTACGCCAACATGGCTGTGCTGCAGACGGAGCAGGACTTCGCGGACATGACCCGGGCCTACCTGACCCGGGCGGCGCTCGCCGGCGTCAGGCACGCCGAGATCATGCTGGACCCGCAAGCCCACCTCTCCCGCGGGGTATCGCTGGAGACGTGCGTCAACGGCGTGGCSTCGGTGCTGGCCGGATCCCGTGAAGAGTTCGGYATCTCCACCCTCCTGATCGCGGCCTTCCTGCGCGAYCTCACCGAGGAATCGGCCCTCGAGGTGCTCGAGCAGCTGCTSGCGATGGAMGCCCCCATCGCCGGAATCGGGCTCGACTCGGCCGAGGTGGGCAACCCGCCGGCGAAGTTCGAGCGGCTCTTCGCCCGGGCCAAGGAAGCCGGGCTGCACCGGATCGCGCACGCCGGCGAGGAGGGCCCGCCGTCGTACATCATCGATGCGCTGGACATCCTCGAMGTGGAGCGGATCGACCACGGCATCCGCTGCATGGAAGATCCKGACCTGGTGGAACGGCTGGTGGACGAGCTCRTGCCGCTGACCGTGTGCCCGCTGTCCAACGTSAGGCTCCGGGCCGTGGACACSCTGGCCGAGCACCCGCTGCCGGCGATGCTCGCGGCGGGGCTGAACGTCAGCGTGAACTCGGACGATCCCGCGTATTTCGGCGGGTACGTGGACGACAACTTCGCGCAGCTCAAATCGGTGATCGGCCTGTCCGAGTTCGACTGCGTGCGGATGGCCGCGAACTCGATCCGTTCATCCTTCGCCAGCGAGGAACGCAAAGCCGAGCTGCTGGCAGACCTGGCCGCGTCAGGGCACTAACCCCGCGTTGCCCTATCAGATAGGGTCCCTAAAACGGGCGGATRGGGACCATAGCTGACAGGGSAACGGAGCTAGGTGTCGATCGTGCCCATGTTCGGATAACGCGAYCCGGCTGCCACCCCGGCTGGSGCGAGTTCRTCCAGGCGGGTGAGGTCCYCGGSGGAGAGTTCGACGTMGGCRGCGCCCAGGTTCTCCCGCAGCCGGTCGCGCTTCTTGGTGCCCGGGATGGGAACGATGTGCTCGCCTTGGGCCAGCAGCCAGGCCAGGGCCAGCTGCCCMGGSGTGCAGCCCTTAGCRTCCGCCAACTCCTTGACCCGGTCCACGAGCTGCAAATTGCGGGCAAAGTTCTCCCCCTGGAAACGCGGGGAGTGCCGGCGGAAATCGTCCGCCGCGAAGTCATCCGGGCTGCGCAGTTGGCCGGTCAGGAAGCCTCGGCCCAGCGGGCTGTAGGGGACAAATCCGATGCCCAGCTCGGCCAGGACCGGGAAAACTTTGGTCTCCGGCTCGCGTTCCCACAATGAGTATTCGGTCTGCAGCGCGGTGATGGGGTGCACCGCGTGGGCTCGGCGGATGGTGTCGGCGCTGGCCTCGGACAGGCCAAGGTGCCGGACTTTGCCGGCCTGCACCAGCTCAGCCATGGCTCCGACGGTTTCCTCGATGGGGACGGTCTTGTCCACCCGGTGCTGGTAGTACAAGTCGATGTGGTCCACGCCCAGCCGCTGCAGGCTTGCGTCGCACGCGGCGCGTACATAGTCCGGGGAGCCATTGATGCGCACCCAGGATCCGTCGGCCCGGCGTTCATTGCCGAACTTGGTGGCCAGGACCRCGYYGTCCCGCCGGCCGGCAATGGCCCGGCCCACCAGCGCTTCGTTCGTGAACGGGCCGTACATGTCCGCGGTGTCGAGMAGGCTCCCGCCGGCGTCGAGAAAGGCCTGAATGGTGGCGATGGACTCGTTTTCATCGCTKTGGCCGTAGAACTCGCTCATTCCCATGCAGCCCAAACCCAGRGCCGAGACGGTGAGCGAACCGAGCGTACGGGATTCCATGGATATATCTCCTGAATCWGAAAAGTGGGGGGCGGCCGCCGGCCTGTTCGTGCAGGGGGACGGCTCGCAGTTGGCAGACCGCCACTCTAGGCCTATCGGGCGTGGGGCACAACGGCTGGTCGATGTAACGCGGGCTCACCCTTGCCGGGGGATGCGCCGGGGTGTGCCGCGCGGCAGAGTGCAGATATGACCAACACCACCGGACAGCGGCGCAAGGGCCCGCTGCGCCAGGTGATGCCGGGACTCGACGTCGCCGCCGCGTACCAAAAAGACTGGCTCGGCAAGGACATCATCTCCGGGATCGTCCTGGCGACGCTGCTCGTTCCCCAGGGCATGGCCTACGCMGAGCTGGCCGGACTTCCKGCGATCACCGGGCTGTACACCACCGTCCTGTGCCTGGTCGCCTACGCGGTCTTCGGCCCGTCCCGCATCCTCGTCCTKGGGCCGGACTCCTCACTGGGCCCGATGATCGCGGCCACGGTCCTGCCSYTGGTCGCGTCCGGCGGGGACCCGCAGAARGCRGTGGCGCTCGCGTCGATGCTCGGGCTYATGGTCGGSGYCATCATGATCCTGGCCTCGGTCGCCAAGCTCGGCTTCATCGCKGAYCTSATCTCYAARCCYACGATGATCGGCTACATGAACGGMCTGGCGCTSACCATCCTGGTCGGSCAGCTSCCCAAGCTCTTCGGGTTCAAGGTGGACAGCGACAACTTCATCGGTGACCTTGTCGGCTTCGTGCAGGGGTTGGCCAGCGGTGAGACCGTGCCGGCCGCGGCCGCCGTCGGCATCAGCGGAATCGTGGTGGTCCTGGCACTGCAACGGTGGCTGCCCAAGGTCCCGGCAGTACTCGTCATGGTGGTGCTCGCGATCGCGGCCACCACGGTTTTCAGCCTCGCCGACAAGGGTGTCTCCCTGGTCGGGGAACTCCCGCAGGGCTTCCCGCCGTTCACCATCCCGCACGTGTCCCTGCAGGACATCGGGCTGATGTTTGCCGGCGCCCTGGGAATTGCGCTGGTCTCGCTGACGGACACGATTTCGACGGCGACGGCGTTCGCCGCGCGTTCCGGCCAGGAGATCCGCGGCAACCAGGAGATGATCGGGATCGGTGCCGCGAACCTGGCCGCTGGCTTCTTCCAGGGCTTCCCGGTGAGCACCAGCGGCTCCCGGACCGCCGTGGCWGAACGTTCCGGCTCCAAGACCCAGCTCACGGGCCTGACSGGTGCCCTGCTGATCGTCCTCATGCTCGTGCTGCTGCCCGGGATGTTCCGSAACCTGCCCCAGCCKGCCCTGGCCGCCGTCGTGATCACTGCGTCCGTCTCGCTCGCCGACATTCCGGGCACCGTGCGCCTCTTCCGCCAGAGCAGGACCGAGTTCAGCCTGTCGCTCGCGGCCTTCCTCGGTGTGGTCCTCCTCGGTGTGCTGCCCGGCATCGGCATCGCGGTGGGACTGTCCATCCTCAACGTGTTCCGCCGGTCTTGGTGGCCTTACCAGACGGTGATCGGGCGGGTGCCGGGCCTCGAGGGGTTCCACGACATCAACGTCCACCCGGATGCGAAGCACCTGCCCGGCCTGGTGATCTACCGGTTCGACGCGCCGATCTTCTTCGCTAATGCCACCACCTTCCGGGACAACATCCGGCGGCTGGCGCGGGTCGACCCCAGTCCGCGGTGGATCCTCATCGCGGCAGAACCCATTACGGACGTGGACACCACCGCCGCGGACATGCTGCTGGACCTGGACCGCGAGTTGAACGCGCAGGGCACGTCGCTGGTCTTCGCGGAGCTCAAGCACCGGGTCCGGGCGAAGGTGGAAAAATTCGAGCTGACCCGCGAAATCGAGCCGCAGCACTTCTACCGCACCATCGACGCCGCTGTGGCCGCCTATTCCGCCCAGACCGGCGCGGATTGGAGCGCCGGGGACTGAGCATTACCCGGGCGTGACGGGCCTGGGGCGTAGAACGGGCCTACGAACGCGCCTCCGAACGCAGCCTACGAACGCGCATCCTGGCGCTGCGCGGCCGGCGTGCGGGCGCTGCGGGTGATCCACCAGCCCAGGGCGGCCATGGCCAGGCCGATTGGAATCCCGTACGGCGGCAGGCCCACATTGAAGCCCAGGGCCCCGGCGACCACGAACACGGCACCGGTCCACGCCGGGAACATGTGCGTCCGCCAGCCGACGATGCCGAAGATAATCCAGCCGAGCGCAAACAGCACGTAGCTCGAGAGCGCGCCGATCACCAGCATCCCGGACCCGCCGGCGAGGATGGCACCGGGCGCGGTTTCGGCGATCCACGGCCCGGCAAACCCGTCGAACCACATGTTCCCGGCCATGTCCATGGTGCCGACGAGGGCGGCGCAGAACCCAACGACGCCGAGGACGCCGGCGCTGTCCGCGTACCTCATGTAAACGGACACCAGGGCGAGCATCAGTCCGATGAAGACCACGAAATAGAACGCGTTGGCCAGCTGGAACGGCGTCTGGCGCATCATCTCGATGCGCTCGAGGCTGTGGTCGGCGGCGAGCAGGCGCCAGAGGTCCTCAGCGGCGAAGGCCAGGCCGGCGGCCAGGGCAATGGGCCCGGCATGGGCCAGCAGGGGTGAGGACATGGTTCCTCCTTAGCGGTGGATTCGATCCGTTCCGGATGCCCCGGAAGGGAGCTGCACCGAGTCGATGGCGGAGGCAGGCGCCGTGCGCCAGGCGGCCCGGTCCAGGAGAACGGTGGTGAGGACGGCAAGGACCACGACGGCGAAGTAGATCAGTTCCGCCCGGTCGGCGTCGGCACCGGTGAAGCCGAAAGAACCCACCGTGAACGTGCCCTGGGCGTTGTGGAAGAGGTACGTGAGCAGCACGCTGCCGCCGGTGCGGTTGAACAGCCASACGTAGAGGAARGTGATGRCGAAGGTGGTGGGCARCCCGATCRGGCTGAGCTGCCCGAACACGACCAGCGGCAGGTGCCAGAGGGACACCATAAMGCCAAGSAGGGCCGCGGACCGCAACGGAGTCCACCTGGCCTGCAGCAGGGGCRCGGCATRCCCGCGGAACCCGGGCTCCTCTCCCAGCGGTCCATCCAGCGGATTGACCAGGCGCACGGCAAAGACGGCCAGGAGCCCGGACCAGGTCACSTCGGCCARCCCCGGTGCAGGGGCGCCGAGGGCCATATTAATTAATCCGGTGAGCAGCGCCATCGCGGCCGGGAGGAGGAGGGCCACGGCGTACCAGACCCAGCCCACCCGCCACCGGACCAGCCGCCGGCCCCAGGCCCGGTAGCCGGCTCTGCCCTCGGCGAGCCCAATGATGATCAGCGCCGCCGCGAGCGGACCGATCGGCAGGAACTCGAACTGCGGCATGAGTCCGGCCGCATAGAGTGGCCAGGAGCACCAGGAAATCGCGAAGGCCAGGACAAAGAACGCCGGGAGGCGGTGACGCTGCAGCCAGATTCTGAAACGGGCCATGAAGTCTCCTGGGCAACAGGGACGTATGCGGCCCATTGTCCGCCTACGGCCGTCCCCGATCCAGCACTCCCCGAAACCAACGCGGAGTCACTTACGGCCGGCCCCGGCCTTTTTGATGGGCTGCAAGTGACCCCGCGTTTGTTTTCTACTCGCGGGTAGCGGTGAGTTGGACCCTCGTTCACCCCGGTGGGCCCTGTCATAGTGGGTCACGACACATAGAGTTAACGAAATCCACTCGCAAAATCTCACCTTTCCTTGGCAAAATGCAGGTGGATCAATTGCTTCTAAAGGAGACCCATGGGCGCGAACACCGCGGAAAACACCAACCTTCGGCTTAAGGCCGTGCTGGATGTCCTCGCAGAGGAGGTTTGGACTGGCGAGAAGCTGAACGCCGGAGCCGTACTGGGCGAGGCAATCGCACGGGTGCCCCTCAACGACCACGAGAGTGAACTGCTCAGCGGCGGCATTCCCCGCGGCCACAAGACGCTGACCACGGCCACGGGAAAGCTGGTCAAGGCCGGCTGGCTGGTCAAGGGACGCTCCGGCTGGTCAATCACCGACGACGGCCAGCGCGCCACGGTTGCTTTCGCCGAGCCTGCCACCTTCAGCTCTGCGCTCGACGCCGGCACTGCGGTTCCGGCCGGCACGCCGCTGCCGTCTGCTCCCGCAGAAAAGCCCGTAAAGGCAGAGAAGGCAGCAAAGCCGGCCAAGGCCGACGCAAAGGCCGACGAAGCGCCGTCGAAGACGTCCAAGGTTGCCGGCAAGGCCGCCAAGCTCGTCGAGGAGGCCGTGGCCCCGGTGGCCAAGGCCGTGCGGAAGCGCAAGCCCGCCGCCAAGGCCACGCCTGAAACAGAGGCAGAAGCCCCGGTGGCACCGGCYGTCAGCGTCGAAACCATCGAACAGCCGGAAGCCGTCGCGGTTGCCGGTGACTTCAACGTCCTGATCGGYGCGCCCGCCAACTGGGCGCCGCAGTATGACGAAGCCCAGATGGAACTGGACCAGGTGGACCAGCTCTGGAAGATCGCCGCGGACGTTCCGGCYGGCTTCTACACCTTCAAGATCGCCCTGAACCGCTCGTGGGACGAGAACTACGGTGCGTTCGGCGTCTTCGACGGCCCCAACCACGAAGTGCACCACGGCGGCGGCCTCCTGGTCATCCAGTACGATCACCGCACGCGGGACATCGTCCTGCCGTAGGCRCCGACACCCAAACATCCTGCCGACACGCAAATGACCCTGCGACACCCGAATTCCGGTGTCGCAGGGTCATTTGCGYGTCGCGGGCRGATTTGCGCGTCCTGAGCCTGCCCGGGGACGCCGGACCCACCTAGCATTGCCTCATGGATACGGTCGAGGTTGCGGGCCTGCGCATCCGGTATCAGCGGGCGGGCCAGGGTCCTCCGCTGGTCCTGCTGCACGGCGCCTACGAGGACAGCCGGATCTGGCGSCGGCAGYTCGACGGGCTGTCGGATGAATTCACTGTCTTCGCCTGGGACGCGCCCGGGTGCGGCGGCTCGGACGATCCRCCGCCGGACTTCACCGGCGAGGACTTGGCCGGCGCCCTGGCCGGATTCCTGCGGGAAGCSGTGCCGGGCGCCCCGCACCTCCTCGGGCTGTCCATGGGCTCCGGGATTGCCCTGGAGTTCTACCGGACCTACCCGKCRGTSCCGGCGTCSYTGCTGCTGGTCTCGGCGTATGCCGGCTGGGCGGGATCCCTGCCGCCCGARGAAGTGGAGCGCCGCTACGCGCAGGTGCTGGCCGAACTCGAGCAGCCGCCGGAACAATTCATCCCCGTGTGGATTCCCACGTTGTTCACGGACCGYGCTGATCCCGCGGMCGTCCARGAAACCAGCGCCATCATGGCCGACTTCCATCCCAGCGGCATGCGGGCACTCTTGCACGCGAACGCCCATGCCGACTAYCGCGATGTCCTGCCGGGCATCGCKGTGCCCACCCTRCTGCTGTACGGCACGGCGGACGTCCGCTCACCGCTGAGCGTGGCCCGCGAGATGMACCGCCAGATACCGGGCTCSACGCTCGTGCTGATTCCCGACGTCGGACACATGGCCGCCGTCGAAGCGCCGGAGGCCTTCAACGCCCAGGTCCGCCGGTTCCTTCACGGCGTCACCGGCGGCTGACGCCCGCTAGAAMCGGGTCGGGTCCGGCCGCGGGGGCAMCGGGCCGGGGTCCGGAATCGGGAGGGGATTGGGCGTCGGGAACGGACCCGGAGCCGGYGACGGCGTGGGCGCGGGACCGGGCACCGGATCTGGCCCCGGAACCGGCGGCGGCGTGACCGGGCCGGGCTCGGGCGGGAACGGGTCCCCGGGCTCGGGCGGCGGCGTGGTGGGGCCCGGTTCCGGCGGAAACGGGTCGGGTTCGGCGGGTGGGGGAATGGTCATAACTGGCTTCCTTTCTGGGCCGGCGATTTCGTGGCTGGCGTTCCGGCTAYGACGATCAGGCGCCGCTGCGCCGGCGCAAGACCCGCAGTTCCCASGGCCGCAGCCGGATCGCGCCGCCCTGKACGGCAGCCGCGCCTGAACCGGCGTCGGACGTACCGCCGCCGGACGTACCGCCGTCGGACGGGTAGTTGCCCAACACCAGCTCTGAGTCATCCCAGCGCTGAGCGCCGAGCTCGACGCCGCGTTCGTCACCGGAGAAGTTGCCCACCACCAGCAACTCCGCAGTCGCAGTGCCGTCCGCGGGGGCGCCGGCGGAATCCGCCAGTGCCCGGGTGAACGCGTAGACGTGCGGGTCATCCGACAGCAGCATGGTGAAGGTCCCGTGCGAGACCACCGGCTCGGMATGCCGCAGGGCTATCACCTTGCGGTAGAAGCTGAAGACCGAGTCCGGATCATCCACCTGGGCGGCGGCGTTGATGTGRTTGGCGTTCGGGTTCACCGCGATCCAGGGAGCCCCGGTGGTGAAGCCGGCGTGCCGGGAGGCGTCCCATTGAACCGGGGTGCGTGCATTGTCCCGGTTCAGCGGCGCGAGCGCGGCGAGGACTTCGGCGTCGGTGTGCCCGAGGTGCGTGGTGGCTTCGCGATGGTGGTTGAGGACCTCGATGTCGCGGTAGTCGCTGATCGCGCCGAACGTCATGTTGGTCATGCCGAGTTCTTCGCCCTGGTAGACGTAGGGCGTGCCCCGGTGCAGATGCAGGATCCCGGCCAGCATCTTGGCGGACAGCTCCCGGTACTTCCCGTCGTCGCCGAACCGGGACACGGCGCGGGCCTGATCGTGGTTGCCCCAGTACAGGCTGTTCCAGCCGGTCTCGGCCAGGCCKTCCTGCCAGCGGCCCAGGGTCTGCTTCAGCTCGGTGAGCAGGAGCTTCTTGGGCCGCCACTTGTCGCCGTCCTCCTGGTCCAGGGCCACGTGCTCGAACTGGAACACCATGTCCACCTCCGCCCGGGCGGGGTCGGTGTACAGGATSGCGTCCTCCACGGTCACGCCGGGCATTTCGCCGACCGTGAGCAGTTCACCGKYGCGGCCGGCGAAGACTTCSCGGTGCATCTCCTGCAGRAACTCGTGCATGCGCGGGCCGTCGATRTARAACGGSGTGCCGTCGCCAAAGAGCTTGCCGTCGGCRACKGGYCCGTCCGGCAGCGAGGTGTCCTTGGAGATGAAGTTGATGACATCCATCCGGAAGCCGTCCACGCCSCGGTCCAGCCACCAGTTCATCATCTCGTAGACCGCCGCCCGGACCTCGKGGTTCTCCCAGTTCAGGTCCGGCTGCTTCTTCGARAAGATRTGGAGGTAGTACTCCCCGGAYGCCTCGTCGAACTCCCACGCGGGGCCGGAGAACGCCGAGCCCCAGTTGTTCGGCTCCGCGGCCGTGCGSCCCTGGGCCCCGGCGCCGGCGTCGACCTCCYGSGGYTGCCGCCACCAGTACCAGTCGCGCTTCGGGTTGTCCTTCGAGGACCGGGATTCCACGAACCAGGGGTGCTCGTCCGAGGTGTGGTTGACCACCAGGTCCATCACCAGCTTCATGCCGCGCGCGYGGAGCCCGTCGGTCAGTTCGCGGAGCTCCTCAAGTGTGCCGAAGAGCGGATCGACATTGCGGTAGTCGCTGATGTCATAGCCGTTGTCATCCTGCGGCGAGGTRTAGATCGGGGAGAGCCAGACGACGTCGACCCCCAGCTTCTGCAGGTAGTCCAGCTTGCTGATGATGCCGCGGAGGTCGCCGATGCCGTCGCCGTTGGAGTCGGCGAAGCTGCGCGGATAGATCTGATAGACGACGGCGCGTTGGAACCAGTCGCTCGCAGTGGCCTTGGGTGTTTCCGCGGGTGCTTGTTCGACCGTCATGGGGGACTCCTCAGCTGGTCCGTCAGATCGGGGCAGCGCGTTGCTGACCCGCCAACGTCTGATTATTGACCAGTTGGGGAGGGCTGGGAAGACCCTGCCCGGCCCTGCCGTTGGGTGATGCTGTTGGGTGAAAGCTCAGTTCTGCGAGGCCACGGCGTTGTCGCGGTCCTCGAAGACGTCCTCGCCGGGACCCGAGAAGGCCTTGGACCGCTGGATCGCCTCGATGGACCCGGTGAACAGCTGGGAGTCCTGSGGGTCGGCGTGCCGGTGGTGCTCGRCCGTCGCGCCATCCTTGACCGACCGCTGGGACCCCGTGACGGCGTCGGACGCGGCGGATCCAGTGGATCCCGGCGCTGCCGACGGCATGGACTCGAGGCGAATGTGGGGGAGTGCGGTCGGGTGGTCCTGCTGCAGGAACAGCACCAGTTCCTCGCGGATCAGGCAGCGGAGGTCGAACAGGGCGGCGCTGTCCGCGGCGCTGACCAGGATGCGCACCCGGACAAAGCCGGCGGTGGCGTCAGTGATCTGCAGGATTCCCACGCGCTTGTCCCACAACGGCGTCTCGGCCAGGACCGTTTTCAGTTCGGCGCGCATCGCCTCGACCGGRGCSCGCCAGTCGAGGTCGAACTCCACCGTGCCCATGACCTCGGACTGCCGCCGGGTCCAGTTCTCGAACGGSGTGGTGGTGAAGTAGGTCGAGGGCAGGATCAGCCGGCGGTCRTCCCAGATGTGGACCACCACGTAGGTCAGGGTGATCTCCTCGATCCGGCCCCATTCCTTCTGGACCACCACCACGTCATCCACCCGGATGGCGTCCGTGAAGGCGAGCTGKATGCCGGCGAAGACGTTGACCAGCGAGGTCTGCGCGGCGAGGCCGGCGACGATCGAGATCACGCCGGCCGAGGCCAGGAGCCCKGCGCCGAGGGCCTGGATCGCCGGGAACGTGAGCATCATGCTGCCCAGGGCCACCACCACGATCAGGGCGACGCCGATCCGCCGGGCCAGGATCACCTGGGTGCGCAGCCGCCGGGCGCGGCGGTTGTCCGCGACATCCACCCGGTACCGGGTCAGGACCATCGCCTCGACGATCAGCAGCATGGCRATGGCGAGCCAGGCCAGSGAAGCAATGAGCGCAATCAGCAGCAAGTGGTCCAGGCCGTGGCGCCATTCGAGGTCCCCGGTGGCGGTGGCCAGTGCGATSCGGACGGCGATCAGGCACAGYGACAGCCGCAACGGCATCCGGGCCACGCGGGATGTCTCGCGCAGTTCGGGTTTGCTGCGGTTGAGCCGGAGCACAATCTTGCGCACCAGCCAGGACAGGACGAGTCCGGCAACCGCGGCGAGGGCCATGGCCAGGAACGGCATTGCTTGTGTCAGGAACTCTTGCATTGTTTAAGCTCTAGCAAGCTTCCGGAGGCAATTGAAATCGCYGGGATGTCAACGTGGGTCCGGTCACGCCGCTGCGGACGGCGGCAAGGCCCGCCTCCGCCCCGGGAAGGCCCGYCCCYGCSCCGGGACCTTTGGCACTTGTTTGTCACCCCTGACGTTYTAGATTGGTCGGACCACTTGAATCCCGGGGGGAGGGTGACATGCGTCGATTCAGCGTGATCGGCTCGGCAGTATCGGCCGGTTTCTTGGTTGCGGYACTGCTTGGCGCCTGCGGCGCGCCCGCGACCCCGGCTCCGACGTCGCCGGCGATTCCCTCCGTCCCTCCGCTGACGTCCGCGCCGGGCARCRGCGATGCCGCCCCGACCGAGGCGCCGTCCTCGCCGGCCACGCCCGCACCGACGGCGGCGGACTGGCAGATCTTCACCACCGCGGACGGGAAACTGCAGTTCGACCACCCGGCCGAGTGGACCGTCAAGGACCGCGGCGCCGAGACCACTCCCGGCGSGGTGTTCGTGGAGGTCCTCACCGCGGCCGGCAAGTCAGTGGCCACRCTGCGGACCAACGTGGYCACCGGCGCGGAATGCCCGCAGCGRATCCCSTACTCCGTGTTTGACCTGGTGCCCGTTCCGGCCCTGGTCCAGCAGGGGGTCACGCCGCACTTCATCTTTGAGTTGCGGCTGTACCCGGCGGAGAAGGACCCCACCAAGGCCAACGTCATGGCTTACGGCATCAGTTCGGCGCCTAAACCGTCGGGGCCCGATGCCTGCCCGATCTTCCAATTCTTCACCTGGCCGCCCAGTGGAGCGTCGTTCGGAGGCGTCTACAACCCCCTTGACGCCACGCCCGGCAACGAGCCCAATATCGACACTCCCGAGGCGTACCTGGAGACCTCCGAGTACAAGGACATCAGGAAGATGATCACCTCGCTGCGTCCGGCCGGGCAGTAGGGCGCCCGGGCTGATGGTGAAGCAGCGGCAGGAACGCGGCGCCGGGGGCGAGGCGGTGCGTATGAGGGGGCGACCCGCGGCACCTGTGCGACCGCTCGTTCCGGCGCTGGTCCTGGCGGCCCTGATGTTCCCAACCCTGTTGCTGGCCGGTTGCGGCTCGCCGGCGGGTCCGCTTGCGACATCCGGCGCCGCGGCGTCACCGGGCGCAACGTCCGGAGCCCCGGCTCCGGGAACCCAGCCCGGAACGCAGGGAACACACGGGACCGCGTCTCCGGGGGCCGCCTCGGAAACGGCGACGGAATCCACGCCGGGAACAGCGCCGGGGACCACGACGCCGGCAACCTCACCGCCGTCGGGGGCGCCGTCGTCGTCCGYCTGGAAGACGTTYACGACRTCGGACGGGACGCTGAGTTTCGACTATCCGGCCGCGTGGGTGATCCGKGACCCGGCYGGGGAGGCGCCGCTGGGCGGGRAGTTCGTGGACGTGGTGAACGCCGCCGGGAAGCAGATGGCCGCGCTGCGCACCAATGTGGTTACTGGSGCCGAATGTGGYGACCAACAGCCGTACATRCTCATCGATTCSGAGCCGATGCAGGCGCTCGCCGAACCCGGCGCGGCGGACCAGAATGTGCCGCGCTACGTCTTCGARGGCCGCGGGGACGTCACGGCGGCGAARGCGTCGCCGCCCACGTACGCGTCGTATGGCATCACCATGATGCCGGAGGTGACCGAACCGGTGTCGTGCCCGATGTTCCAGCTCTTCCTCTGGCCGCCCAGCGGCGCGCTGTTCGGCCAGACCTATGATCCGGCGAACAACACGACGCCGGGRGACCCTGGGCTGCCGTATYTGGAGAAGGCGAARCTCTATGCCAGCACGGCGGAGTACCAGGACGTCCGGCGGATGATCACSTCGCTCCGTCCGGCCGCCAAGGATTCRAGCACGGGCGCCGYGACGGAGCCGGCGAAGTAGATGCGGGCGGGCGGGCYCCGGCTGGGCGGCGCAATGGCGGCCGGCAACTCAGCGGGCTGACGAACTGGATTCGCGCTAGACGGCGGGCAGGTGCCGGTGGTGGTGGTGAATTGCCGCTGTGCGGTTGCCGGATCTTCGACAAGCTGATGCAGTGCAAAAAACAGCTTTTCGCGCTCGACGGGGGCTCGAAAGAGCCAAAAGTCCCTTTGTGTCTGGGCGGTCAGACTGGGCGGTCAGACTGCGCCCGGATGCCTGAGCCTGCATGACTGAACCGGGTAGGACTAAACCCTGTATGACTAAGAACTAGGACGCCCCGCGGGCGCTACATTGGGAGCATGACGGAGAAACGCCCCGCGCAGTTTCCGGCCGATTCCGGCGAATCCGTGCGGCTGAACGCGCGGGTGTCCGGGGTGGTCCAGGCTGTGGGCTTCCGGTACTGGACAGTCCGGAAGGCGGAGGAGCTGGGGCTCAGCGGCACTGTCAGGAACAACGTCGACGGCTCCGTGGGCATCGTGGCCGAGGGGCCGCAGTCCGTGGTGCTGGAGTTGCGGCGCTGGTTGCGCTCGCCGGAGGCACCGGGCCGGGTGGAGCACGTCGAAGAGTCCGTCTCGGCCGCGACCGGGGAGTTCGCCGGATTCGACGTGGCGTACTAGGTCCCGGGTTCGGGGCGAAGGACCCTCGGCAGCGCGGCGCGAGGCGAGTAGCGTGTGCCCATGCAGAAAATATCGATCGATGCCTTAGCCAGGCAGCAGGTCGCGGCTGCCCTTGCGGCAGGGAGCGGACGGGCCGCGGACACGGTGTTCGGCGGGCACGAGAAAGTTCTGCGCCAGACCGTCATGGCGTTCAAGGCCGGMACRCAGCTGAGCGAGCACCAGAACCCCGGCGAGGCGACCGTGTTYGTGCTYCGCGGCTGTGTGCGCCTGCGGGCAGGCAACGAATCGTGGCAGGGCAAAACCGGCGATCTGCTGATCGTGCCGGACGGGCTGCACAGCCTGGAGGCCGAGGAAGACTCGGCGATCCTCATGACGGTGGCCAAGATCAAGACCTGAACCGGCCCGATTCCGGGTGGCCCGCAGCCATTCGACGAGGCGAAGGAGAGGCCGAAAGTGAATTCCAGGAAGGCCAGGGAGCCCGGGCATTTGCGCGCYAAGCGYGAAAGGGAGCGCGCGGCAGCGGCCGGGTGGGCCGCCGTCGTCGTRYTGCAGATCGGGGGTGCGAGATGAAGGCCGTGCCTTCCCTGGAAGAGGTTCCGGAAACCCGACGGTGGTGGGCGAGGGGGGCCTACGCCGCCGTCGTCCTCGCGGTGGCCGTTCCCTTGGTGGCTGCCGGGTTCGCCGGCACTGTTGCGCTGGTGGTGACCGGTCTCGGCGCCGTGTTGGTGTCCGTGGCGGCGATCTACTGGTTCCTCATCAGCCGCGGTTTTCTGCGCTGGTGCGCCCTGGCGCTGGCGGTCCTGGCCCCACTTGTGGTGGTRRTCCTGTACATCCAAGCCAGCCTGCTCCGGGAAGTGATCATCTCCCTTGCACTGGTGTTTGTTGCATTGGTCTGTGCCCGCGCCGCCCTCAGGGAACCAGGGGAGGGCAAGGCAATGAAGGAGCACCCCGCTCCCACCTGGGAGCACGCCTTCCTGGTGATGAATCCGCGGTCCGGCGGGGGCAAGGTGGTGAAGTTCGACCTCCAGCGCAAGGCGGAGGAACTCGGAGCCGAGGTGGCCCTTCTTGAGGGGCCGGGGCCGGTGGATGTGGATGCGTTGGCCCGGCAGGCCGTGGAGCGCGGGGCCGATCTGCTCGGCGTCGCCGGTGGTGACGGAACCCAGGCACTGGTGGCGGGCATCGCCGCCGAGCACAATCTGCCGTTCCTGGTGATCAGCGCCGGCACCCGCAACCACTTCGCCCTGGATCTCGGGCTGGACCGGGAGGACCCGAGCGGCTGCCTGGAGGCCCTCAAGGACGGGGTGGAGCTGCACGTCGACCTCGGCAAGATCAACGGCCGCACGTTCGTCAACAACTCATCGTTCGGGGTGTACGCCGAGGTGGTGCAGAGC
>NZ_JBFTKG010000052.1:0-15921 GCF_056395825.1 Arthrobacter sp. 05T47
TCCAGGCCAAGCGCGGCCTGCAGGAGCGGGACATCGAATTTCGGATCATGCGTGAGCACGCAGATGGCCGTCCGGGAATCGGTGCGCCCGGCCCCCACCTGGTCCGCGAGGTACCGGTGCGGCCAGGCCGTGGCGATTTCGTCCGCGGCGCTGAACCGGTCCTGCTGCGCGAAGGCCGGACGCGCATCGCACAACGTGACGTGGAAGCCCAGGAGTTTCGCGGCGGGCAGCAGTGCCGCACCAAAGTCATTGGYGCCGAAGATCAACAGGCGCGGCGCGGGCAGCCGGCTCTCCACCAGCAGGCTCACGGGCTCCGGCCGGCAATCCCCCGCAGACGCGAGCCGAACCAGCCCGGTGCGGCCTCCCCGCAGCAGCGGTTCCAGCTGGGCTGCCGCCGCCACCAGCATGCGCCCGGCACCGTCGGGACCGGGCGCCCCCGACGGCTCGACCCCCGGCAGTTCAGACCCCAGCAGCGCGGCCAGTTCGGCGGACTGCACCGCTTGGAAGGCCGGAGGGTCAGCAACCACGACGGCGCCGCCCCCGCCGGCGTCCACCCTGCGGATCAGCGCCGCCCCGCTGCCCGGCTGCCGGCGGGCCAGGCCGTGCAGGCTCTCGAGCCGCAGCCGGCCGGGCCCCGRGCCCAGGGGTTCGATGTGGATTTCCAGCCCGCCGCCRCAGGTCAGSCCRGCGGCAAASGCGTCCTCGGCGCTGTAGCCGAAGAACTCCCGGCGCGTCCCGCCGTCGCGCAGTGCCTCCAGGGCCGACTCCACGACGGCCCCTTCAATGCAGCCGCCGGACAGGCTGCCCAGCACCTCGCCGGYGTCGGARACCAGCATGGASSTGCCCACGGGCCTCGGCACCGATCCTGACGTGCCCACCACGGTGGCCACCGCGCAGCGCTGCCCGGAGGCGGCCGGCCGCCAGGTGGCCAGGTGCSGGAGCAGATCCAACATTGCCGCAGGCCCCGGCGCTAGTACTCGGTCCTGGACTTGAGCGAGTTCCAGGCATTGAAGGGGTCCAGGGCCGCGGGGGCGTGCGGGTCGGTCAGTTCCAGCCTGCCCACCGGCATGAGCGCGTCGCGCTGATCGTTTTCGAAGTATTCGTAGAAGACGGCATCATCGAAGCCGGCGGACGCGGCRTCGTGCCGGTCCGCGGCGAACACCACGCGCGACACCCGCGCCCACAGCGCTGACGCCAGGCACATGGGGCACGGCTCGCAGCTGCAGTAGAGCGTGGCGCCGCTGAGATCGAAKGTGCCAAGTTCGCGGCAGGCCCGYCGGATGGCAGTGACTTCGGCGTGCGCGGTGGGATCGTTGGTGGCGGTGACGCGGTTGACGCCGTCGAACGCTTGGCCGTCCGCGGTGACCACGACGGCGCCGAACGGGCCGCCGCTGTCCAGGACGTTGGCCGTGGCCAAYTCRATGGACCTCGCCAGGAACTTCTGGGCCGTATCGGTTGCTCTCACGCTGCCACTCCCTACCTGCGGAAGCCGGTACACCGCTGCGGGAACGCAAGGGCCGGATGCGACGGTGACCAGTCTTCAGCATGTGCCTTGAAGGTTGCGCCTGGTAGATAGCGTCCCGGAACCGGGCCGCCCGCCGTTGGCAAGACTGACAGTAGCACCGGGACGTCCGCGCGGCGCTCCCAATTTGGSGGAAGCCCGGTTTCGTTGTGTGAAATCTCTGTTTCCGGGCCGTCACGCCCYGCCGTCGCACCCAAGGAAGCGCCGACCGCGCCACAGGAGGGGCCGCCGCCCGGGGCGGCTACCGCCCGAAGAGCGGCAGCGAGCGCAGCCAGCGGGAAAAGCCGCGGTCCCTGCGCTCACACTCGGCCGGAATGTAGAAGTCCGGGTCCGTGCCGCCGAACGGCAGGTACAGCTCCTGGCCYGGGGCCGGAAATTCGGGCGCCGGAACKTCAGGCGCGGGAAATTCAATGGTGGTGCTGTCCTTCTCCTGCGAGTCCATGGACTCCCCCTCATAGCTTGTGTGGCATAGCTTCTGTGGCATTCGTTGTGTGGCCGCTTCGATGCGTTCGTTGCGCCGGATCAAACCGGTCGACATAGCTCCCGAAAAGTTCCACAATTCGGAAGTAATTTCTTGTTATGTGGAAGTCTATGTGGCGCRGGAACCGCCGGTCAAGGGTGCGGCCAGGAGTGGGSCCAGGGCTGCASTCGCAYGCCGGGACCCTCGCGGTCACAATCCGWTTTTTCRAAAAGTGATGTACACCACSGCCGGACCGGGCTACGCTTAATCCCAATTCGTGGCGCAGGTCACGTAACCTGGGAGCAGCAGGCAGGGTCGTAATGAGCTGGCATCAACTGATGTCGGCTCTTTTTTGTGGGCCGACGGAATAAGAAACGCGCGGGAAACAAGCGCTTAATTTCTATGTGGGACTTTGGTGCCACATACCTGAAGTTGGGAATCAGACCATGAGCAACAAGATCGTCCTCGGCCACAACCAGTACGGAAAAGCCSAAGTCCGGGTCGTCAAGATCACCAGGGACACCGACCGCCATGAGATCGAAGACCTGAACGTCACCTCGCAGCTCCGGGGAGACTTCGCAGCCGCCCACCTCGAAGGCGACAACAGCCACGTGGTGGCCACGGACACCCAAAAGAACACGATCTACGCCTTCGCCCGGGACGGCATCGGCTCCCCGGAAGCCTTCCTGCTGCGGCTGGGCAAGCACTTCACCTCGAACTTCGACTGGGTCACCGGCGGCCGCTGGGCYGCCGAGTCCTACAARTGGGACCGGATCCAGGCCCACGGCACCGGGCAYGACCACTCCTTCGTCCGCAGCGGCCAGGAAGTCCGCACCGCAGTCCTYGTCCGCGACGGCGCCACCGAGCACCTCATCGCMGGGCTCAAGGACCTCACYGTGCTGAAGTCGACCCAGTCYGGATTCAGCGGCTTCCCGCGGGACAAGTACACCACCCTCCCRGAGACCGCGGACCGCATCCTCGCCACGGACGTCTCGGCCCGCTGGCGYTTCAGGACCGGCACCGATTTCAGCACGTTCGACTTCAACAAGAGCTACGAGGACGTCAAGAGCCTGCTGCTGGAGGGCTTCAGCGAAAAGTACTCCCACGCCCTGCAGCAGACCCTGTTCGAGATGGGCRCCAAGGTCCTGGAAGCGCACACCGARATCGACGAGATCAAGTTCTCCATGCCCAACAAGCACCACTTCCTGGTCGACCTMTCGCCCTTCGGCCTGGACAACCCGAACGAGGTCTTCTTTGCCGCCGACCGCCCCTACGGCCTGATCGAGGCGACCGTCCAGCGCGATGACGCCAGCCCTGCSGAGATCGCCTGGAACGGGATCGCCGGCTTCTGCTAGGMCYCCSGGSCCCGGGACTCCTGCGACCCTGGAGCCGGCCCGGGCCACCGGGCCGGCACACCGGCACGCATTGACCAACACCGTTTCACCAGCACCGTTTTACCAGCACCCTTTAGCCAGTACCCGTTAGCCAGACATTGTTAGCCGGACGACGACGTCCGCCATGAACCAAGAAGGTCTGCCATGAACGCACGCAAGAAATTGACCGCACGGTTGCCACGCACCGGCGGCACAGGAGGYTCCGGCGGCACGCCCCGCCCCGAAGACGAACGSCTCTCCATCGGAAGCAGCTTCGCCTACGGCTTCCAGCACGTCCTGACCATGTACGGCGGCATCATCGCCGTCCCCCTGATCGTCGGCCAGGCCGCCGGCCTGGCWCCGGCCGACATCGGGGTCCTGATCGCCGCCGCCCTCTTCATGGGTGGCCTGGCAACCCTGCTCCAGACSCTSGGRGTGCCGTTCTTCGGCTCCCAGCTSCCCCTGGTCCAGGGCGTTTCCTTCGCCAGCGTGGCGACCATGGTCGCCATCGTCACCGGCGGWGGCGGCCTGCCGKCCGTSTTCGGCGCCGTCATCGCCTCGGCGGCCATCGGGCTGCTGATCGCCCCGGTGTTCTCCAAGATCGTCCGGTTCTTCCCGCCGGTGGTCACGGGAACGGTCATCACCACCATCGGCCTCACCCTGATGCCCGTGGCGGCCAACTGGGCCATGGGTGGAAACAAGAAGGCCCCGGACTACGGGAGCGTGGCCAACATCGGGCTGGCGGCGATTACCCTGGCCCTCGTGCTCCTGCTGAGCAAGGTCGGCAGCGCCACCATTTCCCGCCTCTCCATCCTGCTGGCCATGGTTGCCGGAACGGGGATCGCCGTGGTGACCGGCATGGCGGACTTCTCCAAGGTCGGTGACGGCCCGATCGTCGCCTTCCCCGCACCGTTCCACCTCGGTGCCCCCACCTTCGAGGCCGCCGCCATCATCTCCATGCTGATCGTGGTCCTGGTGATCCTGACCGAGACSATGGCCGACATCCTGGCCGTCGGSGAGATCGTGGGCACCCGGGTCGACTCGAAGCGGATCGCTGCSGGCCTGCGGGCCGACATGGTCTCCAGYCTGGTGGCGCCGGTCTTYGGCTCCTTCACCCAGAGCGCGTTCGCMCAGAACGTCGGCCTGGTCGCCGTCACCAAGATCAAGAGCCGCTACGTCGTGGCGGCGGGCGGTGTCATCCTGGTGCTGCTGGGCCTGCTGCCGGTGCTMGGCCGCGTGGTGGCGGCGGTTCCCACYGCCGTCCTGGGCGGCGCCGGGATCGTGCTCTTCGGCACCGTGGCCGCGAGCGGCATCCGCACCCTGGCCAAGGTGGAGTACCGGAACAACATGAACCTGATCATCGTCGCCGCCTCCATCGGGTTCGGGATGATCCCGATCGCCGCCCCCACGTTCTACGACAAGTTCCCCAGCTGGTTCGGAACGATCTTCCACTCCGGCATCAGCTCCGCCGCYGTCATGGCCATCTCGCTGAACCTGCTCTTCAACCACCTGAAGAAGGGCAACTCGGAGAACCAGTCGGTCTTCGTGGCCGGGACGGGCCGGGTSATCCGCGAGGAGGACCTCCAGTGCCTGGCCGAGGGCGACCGCTATGAGAACGGCAAACTGATCGACTGCGAGGGCAAGGAAGTCCCGGTGGCATCCTCCAAAGTCGCGGCGGACGAGCACTAGGAAGCCAGGCATCGCCGCGATCGCAGACGCTGGCGGGGCCCACAGCCGTGGGCCCCGCCAGTCGTGCCTGCAGGAAGCTTCCGGTCCGGCGGCCGGACGCGTTCCGGACTCAGCCCTGCTTGAGCTCGTCCGAAATCGCCCGGGCGGCGTCCCGCAGCAGGGGCACGGCCTTGTCCGCGAAGGCCTGGTCCACCCGGGAGACCGGTCCGGAGACGGAGATGGCGGCCGGCGTCGGGGCATCGGGGATGGCCATCGCGAAGCAGCGCACGCCCACCTCCTGCTCTTCCTCGTCAATGGAGTAGCCGCGCTGMCGGATGAGYTCCAGGTCYTCCAGCAGCGCTTCGACGTTGCTGATGCTCTTCGGCGTGGGCGTCGGCATSCCCTGGCGTCCCACGATCCCGCGGACCGTGGCGTCGTCCAGCTGGGCCAGGATCGCCTTGCCCATGCCGGTGGCGTGCATGTAGCCGCGCTTGCCCACCTCGGTGAACATGCGCATCGAGTGCAGCGAGGGCACCTGGGCGACGTAGATGACCATGTCGGAGTCCAGGACGCCCATGTTGGCCGTTTCGCCCAGCCGGTCCACGAGCGACTTGAGCTGMGGCCTGGCCAGGGAGCCCAGCTGCTTGTTGGCCGCCTCGCCCAGGCGGATCAGCCGCGGCCCCAGCGCGTAGCGTCGGTTGGGCAGCTGCCGGATGTAGCCCAGGGACACCAGGGTGCGCAGGAGCCGGTGAATGGTSGGAAGGGGCAGGTCGGTGGAGTTGGATAGCTCGCTGAGCGTGACTTCACCGCCGGCATCGGTAATCAGTTCCAGAAGTTCGAAGACGCGCTCAACGGACTGCACGCCTCCCGAGGGCTTTTCAGCCATAACCATTCTCTCCTGCGCGGTCGGCATCGACATTTCTTATCCACATCGTGAAATAAGGCTGAAAATCCAAGATACAGCACCCGGCCCGCCGGGGCGATGATCCCCAAAGGGTTGTTTTTCCACTAAGCAGATAATAATATCCATAATACGAAAACATCCGTCGAAGCGTAAGCGGCCCCCACGGGCCATACCAGGAGGAACTCAATGGCGAACCCYAGCCCCGGAAATTCGATCACCCTGCGCGTGCAAGYTCCGTCCAGCTTCACGGCAACCAGCGAACTCGCGGCCGCTGTCGGCGCCGCRGGCGCAGCCATCACGGCCCTGGACGTCACCGAGTCCCACCACGAGACGCTGGTGGTCGACGTCACCTGCAACACCACCGACGACGCCCACGCCGCCCGSGTCAAGGACGCGCTCAACGCGCTCGACGGCGTCACGGTCCAGCACGTCTCGGACCGGACCTTCCTCATGCACCTCGGCGGGAAGCTCGAGGTGGTCCCGAAGGTGGCCCTGCGCAACCGCGACGACCTCTCCCGCGCCTACACCCCCGGCGTCGCCCGCGTCTGCCTGGCSATCGCCGAGGACCCCGCCGCSGCGCGGAACCTGACCGTCAAGCGCAACACGATCGCCGTCGTCACGGACGGATCCGCCGTCCTGGGCCTGGGCAACATCGGCCCGGCCGCCGCGCTCCCGGTCATGGAAGGCAAGGCAGCCCTCTTCAAGCAGTTCGCCAACGTGGACGCCTGGCCGGTCTGCCTGGACACCCAGGACACCGAGGAAATCATCATGATCGTCAAGGCCCTCGCCCCGGTCTACGGCGGCGTGAACCTCGAGGACATCGCCGCGCCGCGCTGCTTCGAGATCGARAGCCGGCTCCGCGAGGAACTCGACATCCCGGTCTTCCATGACGACCAGCACGGCACCGCGATCGTCACCCTGGCCGCCCTGGTCAATGCCCTGCGCGTKGTGGACAAGAAGCTCTCCGAGGTCAGGATCGTGGTCTCCGGCGTCGGCGCCGCAGGCTCCGCGATCATCCAGCTCCTGAAGGCCCAGGGGGCACGGAACATCATCGCCGCCGGCCGTTCGGGAGCCATCCACTTCGGCGAACAGTACGACGACGAGCACCGCACCTGGATCGCCGAGAACACCAACGAGCGGGGCTTCTCGGGGACCCTGCACGAGGCACTCCGCGGCGCGGACGTCTTCATCGGCGTCAGCGCCCCGCACGTGATCGGCGAGGAGCAGGTTGCCTCGATGGCCGATGACGCCATCGTGTTTGCCATGGCCAACCCGACGCCGGAAATCGACCCGGTCATCGCCTCCCGGCACGCCGCCGTCGTCGCCACCGGCCGCAGCGACTTCCCCAACCAGATCAACAACGTGCTCGCCTTCCCCGGCTTCTTCCGCGGGCTGCTGGACGCCGGAGCSGCCGACATCACCCCGGCCATGCTCGTGGCCGCCGCGGAAGCGATCGCGAACCGGGTGGCGGACGATGAACTGAACGCCAGCTACATCATCCCCAGCGTCTTCGACCCCGAAGTTGCCGGAGACGTCGCCTCCGCCGTCGCCGCGGCGGCACGCGAGGGCTCCACCCACGCCGGTGCCCACGCCGTTCCGTCCCACGCCTGATTAGCAGCCTGATTCGCAGCCTAGGAAAGGACCAGAAATGGCTCTCACCGTCACCGATCCCCACCCCGTCGACCGGGCCGGGGAAATCCTGACCCCGGAGGCCMTCGCCTTCGTCGAAGAACTCCACCTCCGGTTTGCCGGAACCCGCGCYGAGCTCCTCAAGGCCCGCGCSCTCAAGCGCGARCACGTSGCCCGGACCGGCCGGCTGGACTTCCTGCCGGAGACCMAGGAGATCCGCGACGCCGACTGGAGCGTGGCCCCGGCRCCYGMGGCCCTGCAGGACCGCCGGGTCGAGATGACCGGRCCGGCCGCCCCGGCCAAGATGGCSATCAATGCCCTGAACTCCGGCGCGAAGGTGTGGCTCGCCGACCTCGAGGAYGCCAGCACGCCCACCTGGTCCAACGTGGTCGAGTCGATCCTCAACCTCCGCGACGCCGCCGACGGCACGCTGAAATACACCTCGCCCGAAGGCAAGGAATACGCGCTGCGCACCGACGCGCCGCTCGCCGTCGTGGTGGCCCGGCCGCGGGGCTGGCACATGTCCGAACGGCACCTGCTTATCGGCGGGGAGCACACGGTGGGCGCCCTGGTGGACTTCGGCCTGCACTTCTTCCACACCGCCAGGCGGCTCCTGGCCAACGGCCACGGACCGTACTACTACCTGCCCAAGATGGAGAGCCACCTCGAGGCCCGGCTGTGGAACGAGATCTTCGTCTTCGCCCAGGACTACCTCGGCATCCCRCAGGGCACCGTCCGCGCCACGGTCCTGATCGAGACCATCCCGGCGGCCTTCGAGATGGACGAGATCCTCTACGAGCTCCGCGACCACGCCTCCGGCCTGAACGCCGGCCGCTGGGACTACCTGTTCAGCATCATCAAGTACTTCCGGGACGCCGGCGAGAGCTTTGTCCTCCCSGACCGTGCCACSGTCGCCATGACCGCRCCGTTCATGCGGGCYTACACCGAGCTCCTGGTCAAGACCTGCCACCGCCGCGGCGCCTTCGCCATGGGCGGCATGGCGGCAGTGATCCCCAACCGGCGCGAACCCGAAGTGACCGCCCAGGCCTTCGAGAAGGTGCGGGCGGACAAGACCCGCGAAGCCGGCGACGGCTTCGACGGCTCCTGGGTGGCCCACCCGGACCTGGTGCCGGTCTGCCGCGAGGTKTTCGACTCCGTCCTGGGCGAGCGGCCCAACCAGCTGGACAARCAGCGGCCCGAGGTCAGCGTCACCGCGGACCAGCTCYTGGACATCCGTTCCGCSCAGGGMCAGGTCACCGAGGCCGGCCTGCGGCTGAACCTCTACGTGGCCGTCGCGTACACCGCCGTCTGGATCTCCGGGAACGGCGCCGTGGCCATCCACAACCTGATGGAGGACGCCGCGACGGCGGAAATCTCGCGGTCCCAGGTCTGGCAGCAGATCCGCAACCRCTCGGTGCTGGCCGACACCGGCCGGACCGTCACCCGTGAGCTGGTGACCGCCATCCTGGCCGAGGAAACCGAGAAGCTCCGCGGCGAGGTGGGCGAGGAAGCCTTCGCCCGGCACTACCTGCCGGCCAGCCGCCTGATCGGTGRCATCTGCCTGTCCGAGGACTACACCGACTTCCTCACCACGCCKGCGTACGAGCTGGTGGGCTGAGGCATGGCAGCCACCTCCGCCAGCACACAGCCGCAACCGCGCAGCCAGGGTTCCCTGACGACGGCCCTCTCCCGGGCCGACCTCGCCCGGATCGATGCGCGGCTCGCCGACACCGACCTGCTSCTGGAGCGCAGCTACCCGGGCGACGACGGCACCCGCCAGCCGGTGCACACCGTCTACGTCCCGGCCGACCGCTTCAACCCGGAGTTCACCGCCGACTGGGGCGCCCAGGCCCTGGCAGCGGTCGAGGCCCGGGGCGGCGTCGAAAGCCTGTGCGCGCTGCAGGGACAGGAGGCCGGACTGGCCGCCGCCGTCGCACCRCGGGTCCGGGCCAAACTCGCGCGCGAGCCGATCGAGGACCTCCGCCTGGACTTYGAGGACGGGTTCGGCGACCGGGGCGACGACGCCGAGGACGCCGCCGCGCTCACCGCGGCGTCCGCCGTAGCCGCCGCCGTTGCCGCCGGGACCGCGCCGCCCTTCATCGGGATCCGCTTCAAGTGCTTCGAGGCCGCCACCCGCGCCCGGGGCCTGCGGACCCTGGATCTCTTTGTCTCGCRGCTGGCCGCGGCCGGCGAACTGCCGGAYGGGCTCATCCTCACCCTGCCCAAGGTCACCACCGTGGCGCAGGTGGAGGCCATGGACTTCGCCGTGTCACGCCTCGAGGAAGTCCACTCRYTGCCCGCGGGCCGGCTCCGCTTTGAGGTGCAGGTGGAAACCCCTCAGCTCATCCTGGGCCCGGACGGAACCTCGCCGGTGGCGCGCCTGCCGCACGCGGTGCCCGGCCGGATCAGCGGGCTGCACTACGGCACCTACGACTACTCCGCATCGCTGCAGATCTCCGCCGAATACCAGTCCATGGAACATCCCGTGGCGGACTTCGCCAAGGAAGTCATGCAGCTTGCCGTRGCCGGCACGGGCATCCGGCTCTCSGACGGTTCCACCAACATCATCCCGGTGGGCGAGAACGTGGAGCAGGCCTGGCAGCTCCACGGCCGGCTGGTCCGCCGGTCGCTGGAACGCGGCTACTACCAGGGCTGGGACCTCCACCCCGCCCAGCTGCCCAGCCGGTTCACCGCGACGTACGCCTTCTACCGACAGGGGCTACCCGCCGCCGCGGCCCGGCTCCGCAACTACGTCGAACAGACCGCCGGCGGGGTCATGGACGAGCCCGCCACCGCCCGCGCCCTCGCAGCCTTCGTGCTGCGCGGGGTCCAGTGCGGCGCCGTCGGCGCCGATGAAGTCCTGGCGCTGACCGGCGTCGGACTCCCCCAACTCACCGTGCTGGCCCATCCGCGGCTGGCCAACACCTCCACCCCCTCTGCAGAAGGAGCACACTCATGAGCAACTATTTCTACCCCGAGGGCGGGCTTCCGCCGCAGACCCAGATCCTCTCCGACCGCGCCGTGGTCAAGGAGGCSTACACGGTCATTCCCAAGGGCGTGCTCCGGGACATCGTCACCAGCAAGCTGCCGGGCTGGACCAACACCCGGTCCTGGATCATTGCCCGGCCCATCGCCGGTTTTGCCACCACGTTCTCGCAGCTGATTGTCGAGGTGGGCCCGGGCGGCGGCGCGGATAAGCCCGAGCCCGAGGCCGGCGTCGAGGGCGTCATCTTCCTGACCAAGGGCGCCCTGTCCCTGACCCTCGAGGGGGAAATCCACAAGCTGGGAGAAGGYGGCTACGCCTATCTTGCCGCCGGGGCCCAGTGGTCCGTGGCGAACGAGTCCGGGGAGATCGCCAGCTTCCAGTGGATCCGGAAGGCCTACGAGCCGCTGGAGGGCTACACGGCGAAATCCTTCGTGACGCGCGACCAGGACGTCGAACCGCGGGCCATGCCCGAYACCGACGGCGCCTGGGCCACCACCCGCTTCGTGGACCCGGAGGACCTGGCCCACGACATGCACGTCAACATCGTCACGCTCAAGCCCGGCGCCTCCATCCCCTTCGCGGAGACCCACGTCATGGAACACGGGCTCTTYGTCCTGGAAGGCAAGGCCGTCTACCGGCTCAATGACGACTGGGTGGAGGTGGAGGCCGGCGACTTCATGTGGCTGCGCGCCTTCTGCCCGCAGGCCTGCTACGCCGGCGGCCCGGGCAACTTCCGGTACCTGCTGTACAAGGACGTCAACCGCCAGATCCGCCTGACCTGAGTTCCGCAGCTGTGCAGCCAAACCGAAGCGCCCCGGCCTCCCATGGCCGGGGCGCTTCGGTTTAACGGCACACCCGTTGGCGGAGGCCTTGTTAACACAGGAGGGCTATTTCCGTCCGGCGTTGGCCGCAACAGGGTTGACTGCSRCMSGCCRCACGCCTAAACTTTTCATAGAGCAAGATATTGTTTCCACAATACGAAATATKCCAGTCCGAAGGAATCCACAATGACGTACTCCGTGAACTGCTCCATCCTCCTGACGGAGCTYCCCCTGCTCGAACGCCCMGCCGCGGCGAAGGCCGCCGGCTTTGACGCCGTCGAATTCTGGTGGCCCTTCGAGACCTCCGTCCCCACCGAYGCCCAGGTCACCCGGTTTGAGAACGCCATCACCGACGCCGGCGTGCAGCTCACCGGCCTGAACTTCAATGCCGGCGACATGCCGGGCGGCGACCGCGGCCTGGTCTCCTGGCCCGCACGCTCGGCCGAATTCCTGGACAACGTCGACGTCGTCGCCGGGATCGGTGAGCGCCTCGGCTGCAAGGCCTTCAAYGCCCTCTACGGCAACCGTATTGACGGCGAATCCGCMCAGAAGCAGGACGCCATTGGCGCCGAAAACCTCGCGACGGCGGCCGACGGCGTCGCCCGCATCGGCGGCACCGTCCTCCTGGAACCCGTCAGCGGYGCACCCCGCTAYCCGCTSCTSAAGGCCCAGGACGCCCTCGACGTCATTGCCCGGGTSAAGMASGAATCCGGCGCCGGGAACATCAAGCTCCTCGCCGACTTCTACCACCTGGCCGTGAACGGCGACGACGTCGCCGCCGTYATCGAAAAGCACGCGAAGGACTTCGGCCACATCCAGATCGCCGACAACCCCGGCCGCGGGGCTCCCGGAACCGGGCAGCTTCCCCTCGGCGAATGGATCGCCCGCAGCCGCGAACTCGGCTACGCGGGCAACATCGGCCTCGAATACAAGGAGCCGGCGGAGACCGCGTTCAGCTGGGCCATCCGCCAGCACGCCGCCGGCTGATCCCCAGCACCCGCGCCCCCGCCTGCACCGGCACCAAGAGACTTCAGTAAAGGAACCACTATGAGCAACGTTTCAGTCATCGGACTCGGCATCATGGGCCTGCCCATGGCCATCAACCTCGTCAAGGCCGGCCACACGGTCACGGGCTTCAACCGCAGCCAGGACAAGATCGACAAGCTGGTCTCCGAAGGCGGCCGCGGYGCCGGCAGCATCGCCGAGGCCGTCAAGGACGCCGACGTCGTCATCACCATGGTGCCGGACTCCCCCGACGTCGAAGCCGTGGTCAGCGGCCCCGACGGCGTCTTCGCCAACTCCCGCAAGGGCACCCTGTGGGTCGATGCCAGCAGCATCCGCCCCGACGTCGCCACACGCCTGGCCGACGACGCCAGGGCCGCAGGGATCCGCCCCCTCGACGCCCCGGTCTCCGGCGGCGAACAGGGCGCCATCGACGCCGCGCTCTCCATCATGGTGGGCGGCGACACCGCCGACTTCGAGGCCGCCSGGGAAGTCCTGGCCGCCGTCGGCAAGACGATCGTCCACGTCGGTCCCTCCGGCTCCGGCCAGACCGTCAAGGCAGCCAACCAGCTGATCGTGGCCGTCAACATCGAAGTCCTCGGCGAGGCGATCGCCTTCCTCGAGGCSTACGGCGTGGACACGGACGCCGCCCTCAAGGTCCTCGGCGGCGGCCTGGCCGGGTCCAAGGTCCTGGAGCAGAAGGGCCAGAAGATGCTGGACCGCAACTTCGATCCCGGCTTCCGCCTGGCCCTGCACCACAAGGACCTCGGCATCGTCACCGCCGCCGCCCGCGAGGCCAACGTCGCCGTCCCCCTCGGCGCCGTCGTCGCGCAGCTCGTCGCCGCSACCGTCAACCAGGGCGACGGCGGCCTGGACCACTCGGGACTCTTCAAGCAGRTCCTCCAGCTCAGCGGCCGGAAGTAACCAGGCCGAAAGAAGCCAGGCCGAACTAACCGGGCCGCCAGCAGGATCACCTCCGGCGGCGGCCGGATAAACACAAAACCGGGCAACCGCCGTCGMACATCAACGACGGCGGCTCCCCCACCACACCCAAAAACAGACTTTCAAGGAGCACACCATGACGAAGATGCGCACCGTAGACGCAGCCGTCGCCATCCTGGAAAAGGAGGGCGCCACCGAGGCGTTCGGCCTGCCAGGCGCGGCGATCAACCCGTTCTACTCGGCCATGAGGGCCCACGGCGGYATCCGCCACACCCTGGCCCGCCACGTTGAAGGCGCCAGCCACATGGCTGACGGCTACAGCCGGGCGAAGGACGGCAACATCGGCATCTGCATCGGCACGTCCGGCCCCGCCGGCACGGACATGATCACCGGCCTGTACGCGGCATGGGCYGATTCCATCCCGATGCTCTGCATCACCGGCCAGGCCCCCGTCGCCAAGCTGCACAAAGAGGACTTCCAGGCCGTGGACATCGAGTCCATCGCCAAGCCCGTCACCAAGCTGGCCATGACCATCCTGGAACCGGGCCAGGTCCCCGGCGCCTTCCAGAAGGCCTTCGCGCTGATGCGCTCCGGCCGGCCCGGCCCCGTGCTGCTGGACCTGCCGATCGACGTGCAGATGGCAGAGATCGAATTCGACATCGACACCTACGAGCCGCTGCCCGTGGARAAGCCCCGGGCCAGCCGGAAGCAGCTGGAAAAGGCCCTGGACATGCTCACCGCCGGCGAGCGCCCGCTGATCGTGGCCGGCGGCGGCATCATCAACGCCGGCGCGTCCGAGCAGCTSGTGGAACTGGCCGAACTGCTGAACGTCCCCGTCATCCCYACCCTGATGGGCTGGGGCGCSATCCCGGATGACCACACCCTGATGGCCGGCATGGYGGGCCTGCAGACCAGCCACCGCTACGGCAACGAGAACTTCCTGCGCAGCGACGCTGTGATCGGCATCGGCAACCGCTGGGCCAACCGCCACACCGGMGGMCTGGACACCTACACCGCCGGCCGCACCTTCGTGCACATCGACATCGAGCCCACCCAGATCGGCCGCGTGTTCTCCCCGGACTTCGGCATCGCCTCCGACGCYGGCGCCGCCCTGGACGGCCTGCTGGAACTGGCCCGGGAACGCCGCGCCGCCGGYTCGCTGCCKGACTACGCCGCCTGGGTKGCCGAATGCTCMGGGCGCAAAGCCACCCTGCACCGCAAGACCCACTTCGACAACGTCCCGATCAAGCCCCAGCGCGTGTACGAGGAAATGAACCGTTCATTTGGACGCGACACCACGTACGTGTCCACCATCGGCCTGTCCCAGATCGCCGGCGCCCAGATGCTGCACGTGTTCGGCCCGCGCAAGTGGATCAACGCCGGTCAGGCSGGCCCGCTGGGCTGGACKGCCCCCGCCGCGCTGGGCGTGGTCCGYGGCAAGCCGGACGAGACCGTGGTGGCCCTGTCCGGTGACTACGATTTYCAGTTCATGATMGAGGAACTGGCCGTGGGCGCGCAGTTCAACCTGCCGTACATCCACGTGGTGGTCAACAACTCCTACCTCGGCCTGATCCGCCAGTCCCAGCGCGGGTTCAACATGGAACAGAACGTGTCCCTGGCGTTCGAAAACATCAACTCCACCGAGCTCTCGGCAACCGCCAGCGGCTACGGCGTGGACCACATCAAGGTGGCCGAGGGCCTGGGCTGCAAGGCCATCCGGGTGGAATCCCCGGAGGACCTGCCCGCCGCGTTCGGCAAGGCCAAGGCGCTCATGGGCGAGTTCAAGGTTCCCGTGGTGGTCGAAGTGATCCTGGAGAAGATCACCAACATCTCCATGGGCACCGAGATCAACGCCGTCAACGAGTTCGAGGCCCTGGCCGAGRMCGCCGAGGACGCCCCCACCGCCATCCTGGCTMTGCAGGCCTGAGATGCGCGTCGTCATAGCGCCGGACAAGTTCAAGGGATCGCTCTCGGCCCCGGACGTTGCCCGGCACCTGGAAGCGGGGCTGCAGCGGGCGTGTGGCGGCAACCTGGACGTCCTGCTTATTCCCGTGGCCGACGGCGGCGAGGGCACCCTCGATGCCGCCGTCGGCTCCGGCTTCACCCGCCGCAGCGCCACTGTCAGCGGCCCCACCCGCGCCCCGCTCCGGGCCGAATTCGCGGTCCGCGGACGCGAGGCCGTCATTGAGCTGGCCGCCGCGTCCGGGCTCGCCGTCCTGCCCGACGGCCTCAAGGACGCCACGGGCGCMACCAGCCTGGGCACCGGCGAACTGATCCGGGCAGCACTCGACGCCGGGTGCCGGCAGATCATCCTCGGCGTCGGCGGCAGYGCCAACACCGACGGCGGCGCCGGGGTCCTGCAGGGACTCGGCGCCAAGTTCCTCGACGCCGACGGCAACGAACTGCCGCCCGGCGGCGCGGCCCTGGCCAGGCTGGACTGGATCGATTTCTCCGGTTTCGATGCCCGCCTGGACGAGGCACGCTTCGTGCTCGCCAGCGACGTCGACAACCCGCTGCTCGGCCCCCAGGGCGCGGCGGCGATCTTCGGCCCGCAGAAGGGTGCCACGCCGGAGGATGTAGCGGTCCTCGACGCCGCCMTGGCCCACTTCGTGGA
>NZ_JBFTKG010000053.1:0-14635 GCF_056395825.1 Arthrobacter sp. 05T47
CCGCCGGAAACGTGCCAGATCGCCGGAAGTTTCCGGCGACCCCGCAGCGTTCCGGCGACCTCGTGGTTGCGAGGGCAGCCAGGCCGCGGGCTGTCAGTTCGTGAGGTGCAGCGACGCCGAGAGCGCAGCGTCAGCGTCCCGCAGCACCTTGGCCGCCACCTGGAGGCCCTCGATCCGGCCCAGGGAGACGTCCTCGTGCTCGATGTTGACGAGCATGTTGGGATCCACCTCGTACAGGGCGCGCAGGAACTCGGTCCAGTAGGCGGTGTCGTGCCCGCGCCCCAGCGCCACGAAGTCCCACGCCGAGGCCTTGGGCCACTCGTTGGCCCACTCGTCGCCGCCGAGGTTGGTGCGGTTTTCCTCCGGGGAGAGTCGGCGGAAGCTGTTGTCCAGGACACCGTAGAGTGCGGCATTGTCCGTGTTCACGCGGACGTCCTTCGCCGCGGCCTGGAACACCAGCGGACCGAGTTCGCGGACCACCGCCACCGGATCCATCTGCTGCCAGAACAGGTGCGAGGCGTCCAGCTCGACGCCCACATGGGTCGCGCCGGTGAGCTCGATGAGCCTGTGAACATCGGCGGTGTTGAACACGATGTTCTGCGGGTGCAGCTCAAGGGCCACCTTCACGCCGTGGTCGGCGGCGAGGAGGTCGGTTTCCTTCCAGAAGTCCGCCGCGATGCCCCACTGGTAGTCCAGCACGTCCAGGGCGGCCGAGTTCCAGGCGTTGACCACCCAGTTGACCGTGGTGGCCCCGGGCTCGCCGCCGGGCAGGCCGGACATGGTCACCACGCGGTCCTGTCCCAGCCGCTGCGCCAGCCGGATGGAGCGGCGGATGTCCTCGGCATGCTTCTCGCCGATTTCACGCTTGGGGTGCAGCGGGTTGCCGTTGCAGTTTAGCCCGGCGATCGAGACACCGGTCCCCTCGAAAATCGCGAGGTAGTCATCGCGGGCCGCATCGGATTCGAGAATCTGGTCCATGGTGGGGACGTGGACCGCCGGCAGGAATCCGCCGGTATTGATTTCGATGCCGGTAAGGCCCAGGTCGGCGATGACCTTCAGCGCCGCGGGAAGCGGCCGGTCGTGCAGGATTGCGTTGTAGACCCCGAGTTTCATAGCGTGATCTTCTTTCCGTTGTTGAGAGCGGATTCGGTGACCGCGCCGAGGAGTTCCATGTTGCGAACGCCCTCGTCGAACGTGGCGCAACGGGGCAGGGACTCTTCTTCACTCAGGCCGGCAACCTCTTCCAGGAACGCCCGGGCCTGGTAGCCGAAGGCGTCGTTCTGGCCGAAGCCGACCTCGGGGGCGTCCATGGCCAGGCCGCCGGCGATGTAGGGGTGGCCCGGACCGAGGATGACCTGGCGGTACCCGTTCTCGTTACCGGAACCGTCGTTGAGGAACAGCTGGATTTCGGAGGGGCGGCGCTGGTCAAATTTGGCCGCACCGTTCTCGCAGAACACTTCGAAGTTGAGGCTGTTGGCGTGGCCGGCCGCGACGCGGGAGACTTCAAAGCTGCCTGCGCCGTTTTCGAACTCTGCGGAGAAGGCCGCGTAGTCGTCGTTCTCGACCGGCTCGAACGTGTCGCTCACCGCTGCATGGTCATGTCCCATGACGGCGCCGAGCGGCAGCGGGCGCTTGCCGATCACGGTGCTGAGGCGGCCGCCGGTGATGGACTTGATGTCGCCGCAGAGGAACTCGGAGACGTACGTCAGGTGGCTGCCGACGTCGGCCAGCGCACCGGAGCCGGGGCCGCCCTTGTAGCGCCAGCTCATCGGCGCCGAGGGGCTGAAGCCGTAGTCGGTCCAGTAGCGGCCGCTGAAATGGAGGACGTTGCCCAGGACACCGTTTCGGATGAGGTCGCGGATGTACGCGATGCCCGGCGTGCGGCGGAAGGTGAACCCGATGCGGGCAATCGAGCTGGCGTTGCGGGCCGCGTCCGCCATGGCGCGGGCGTCTTCGATGGTGTCACTCAGCGGCTTCTCGCACAGCACGTGCTTGCCGGCGGCCAGCAGGCCCTCCACGACTTCGCGGTGCAGGGAGTTCGCGATCACGACGCTCACGACGTCGATGTCATCGGCCTCGGCGATCGCCTGCCACGACGTGTCATTGCGCTCGTAACCAAAACGCTTTGCGGCCAGGGAACCGAACTCGGCGTTGACGTCGCCGATCGAGACCAGCCGGATGGGAGGAAGAACCGGGCTGTACAGCGCAGAGGCCGTCCGGTACGCGGCGGCGTGCGCCTTCCCTGCCATGCCTGCGCCGATTACGGCGACTCCTAAGCTGTCAGCCATCGATTTCTCCTTTGAAATTCGGCCGGGCCACMGGCCCGGTCCTCTAAAATTGGAGCGCTACAAAAACTRGCGCTGATAAGAGCGTAGCTATGTGCATATGTCCTGTCAATGTTTGAACGGTTATCCTCGGATGAGACTTGAAAGGCCCTGCAGATGTCGCTGAACACCCCTCGAACCCGCCGCCCGACGATTTACGACGTCGCCAAGAGCGCCGGAGTTTCCCCGTCGCTGGTCTCACTGGTGCTGCAAAACCCGTCCAAGGTCAGCGAGAAGCGGCGGCAGGCCGTCCRGGCCGCCATGTCGGAGCTGGGATACCGCCCCAGCCGYGCGGCGACCACGCTCGCCAGCAGCCAGACCAAAAGCATYGGRCTGGTCATYGACGACTTCCGGAACCTCTGGTTYGTGGACCTCCTGCGCGGTATGGAGTCCGCCCTCTCCCCGCACGGCTACCAGGTCACCCTCGCGGATTCCCGCCCCGGCGAAAACCGCATCACCGAAGCCGTRGATGGGCTGCTGTCCATGCATGTGGAGGGCCTCGTCATTGCCGCGGAGCCCAGCGAGTCGATGATGGCCGGGACCTGGGTTCCCGCCGTCGTCGCCGGCTGGAGAAATGGCGTTCCCGCCGGCGCCGACCTCATTACGAACGACGACGACGGCGGCGGCCGCATGGCGGCGGARCACCTGCTGGGGCTTGGCCACACACGGATCGGACATCTTTCSGGCTCCGGCGGCGCCGCCGCGCACCGGCGCGACGGTTTCCGCAGCGGCATCGTGGAGGCCGGTCTCGAGGTCCGGATYGCCGGCGAATCCCAGGGCACCTCCGAGGAAGACGGATATGAGGCAGCCTGCTGGCTGCTGGAKAATYACCCCGACACGACCGCCCTGTTCGCGGCCAATGACACCATGGCCCTCGGTGCCCTCGCCGCTGCCAAGGCCCGCGGCCTGTCCGTCCCYTCAGAGCTCTCCGTGATCGGCTACGACAACTCCCAGCTGGCCAAGTCGCGGTATCTGGACCTGACCTCGGTGGATAACCGCAGCGACGTCGTCGGGTCCGATGTCGCAAGCACCCTGCTGGCACGGATCCAGGACCCSGCSCTCGAGCCGCGGCACAAGCTAATCGAGCCGGCCCTCATTCTCCGCGGCACCACGGCCCGCGTTCCGGGCTGACCCGGGCCGCCCGCGAGCCTCCCCCCGGCGTCCCACTCGCTGCCGAAGTCGCCGGAAGCGTCCGAACTCGCCGGAAATTTACGGCGTCTCGGCAGCGATCCGGCGAACTGGGCGRTKCCGGCTCCRRCGGCMGMGGRCTGCGTCCCCGCGTAYCGMGTAGTGCGTTTTCCACATAGCMGCRGCGGAGCCTCCCGGTCRYTTTCGGGGCATCCGACACTGGAGGCATGCCATCCACCKCCTTGCTGGAGTTGCCACCATCGGGCAAYCTCTGGCGCACTGAACAACTGCTCGATCTGGGATACGGATCGCGGGCCAKCCRCTCGYTCCTGGATGCAGGTACCCTCGTCCGGCTCAGGCACGGCTGCTATATCCGCGCCAGYCTTTGGCCGGCCCAGTCCTCGGCCGCCMGGAGCAGGCAGCTCATTTACGCGCATGCCCACGGAACGCGCACGACGTCGACGGGCGCCTTCCTCTACAGCCACACCTCCGGAGCCCGCCTGCGCCACCTCTACCTCTGGGACGTCGATGACAGGATCCATCTYCTCCAGAAGGTGCACCCTTCGAACGAGCGGCACGGCAAGGACGTCCGCTGCCACACGCGCCCGTTCGCCGAACACGACGTCGCCATGGTGAACGGACTCCGGACGACTTCCCTGGAGCGGACGACGGCCGACTGCGCCATGATGCTGGGCTACAAGCAGGCGCTGATCCTCACCGATCATGCGCTTCGGCTGGGCGCGGACCKRGCCRCCCTGCAGGCCATGGCGGATGCACTGGACGGCCGGCGGGGGATCCGGACATTCCGCCGGGTCCTCGCCTCGGCCGATCCGCGGTCCGAATCTCCAGGCGAAACCCTGACCCGCGAACTGATTCTGCGGTGCCGGATCAGGCCGCCTGAGCTTCAGCTGGAGGTTTCTAGCCGCGCCGGGCGCCACCGCCTGGACTTTGCGTGGAAGGAGGAGAAGGTCGCCCTCGAGTTCGACGGGAAGATCAAGTACTTCGATTACAGTCCCACAGCCGAGGTGCTGTTCGGGGAACGACGCCGGGAGAAGGCTCTCACGGAAGAAGGTTGGCTGTTCGTCCGCGTTGAGTGGAAGGACCTCTTCCGCGAGCAGGAATTCAAGAACCGCCTGCTTCGTGCGCTGGCCGGTCGGCCGCACCCCTGAGCGTCGAGGTCGCGGAGCTGTCTGGTTCGTTGGCTGGCCGGCCAGTCGCACCCCCGAGTGTCGAATTCGCGGGAAGCCCACGATGCCGCCGGAAACTTACGGCGAGCCCAGAGGTTTCCGGCGAACTGGTTGGCCGTGGCCAGCGGAATAGGCGGGCGGCGTCGGGGATCCGCGCCACCGCCGGAAGCCCACGGGGTGCGTGTGCCGGCGTCGGGATCGGGCCGGGCGCGTAGGGCTCGGGCCTGCGCCTGAGTCTTAGGCCCCGTAGCTCGGTTCGCGCTTCTTGACCCAGCCGATGGCGAGCGTGGTCAGCGGCACGAAGGCGAATTCGACGAGGGTCTTGTACAGGAATCCCACSAGCACGTAGTTCATGAACATACCGGCATCGGAAATCCCGATCACGGACGCCGCAATGCTGCAGAAGATCAGGGTGTCCACGAACTCGCCCACCACGGAGGATCCCATGATGCGGGCCCACAGGGACCGTTCCCCCGTGCGKGCCTTCATCTTCACSAGGATCCAGGAGTTGATGGTCTGGCCGGCGAGGAAGGCCAGCAGCGATGCCAGCACAATCTGCGGGACCGGACCCAAGGCGCCTTCCAAGGCTGCCTGCTTCGAGGCGCCGTACTCGTCGTCGAACCCCGGGAGGGCGATGATGACCCAGTAGCAGAGGGATGCAAAGACGGAGAGCGCGAAGGCCGTGACGATGGCCTTGCGCGCCACCTTGAAACCGTAGACCTCGCTGATGACGTCGCCCAGGATGTAGGCCAGCGGGAAGAGGAAGAACCCGCCGTCCGTGATGATGGGGCCAATTGCCACGCCCTTTGACGCCCCGATGTTGGACAGGATCAGCACCACGGCCATGACGGCCAGCATGATGCCGAAATACGGGGAACCGATCGAGGCGAACTTCGGTGGGGCTGACGCCGGGAAAGTCTTGGCGGAAGTCATGGGCATTCCATTCTTAGTGGTTCGCTCGGCGGCCCGCACCCCCGTGGGGGAACACGCTAGGCGGCCGGCTGTATTAGCACTGGACGGTCCCGGTGACACACGACTCCGGAACCGCCCCCATTCTCGCACCCGGCGGTCCGGGTAAGGCGTGGCGGGCCGAACCCCAAGAAGGATTGGGAACCTGCCATGGCCTCTTGGGTTGCCCTCCCTGGGATTGGGAACCTGCCATGGCCAGGTGCCGCGAGTTAGCCGCAGGCTCTCGAGGTCGCCGGAAATTAACGGCGCCTGGGCACGCTTCCCGCGAATTCGCGGGCAGGCGGCGGGCAGCCGGCGGGCGGCGGGCGGCGGCAGGGGGCAGGCGGGCGGACCTAGCGGCGCGAGGCGTCGATGAGGTCCTTACCGTCGTCCCTGCGTCCGTCGCCCGGCACAACGGCGCCGGCGGCGGGCTCCCAGGCGTGGCCCCGCGCGTGATCCAGGTGCGTGGACTTCTTGTTCTTCAGCGCGAAGATGTAGACCAGCAGCGAGATGCCGATCGCAACCGTGACGTAGGTGAAGAACAGTTCCTCCTGGCGGAATGCTTGTTCAGGAGCACAATGCGGGTGGTTTTGGCGGGATGGCAGGATGGGACCATGACTTCTACCGCATTCGATTCCGCTGCTTTGGCTGTTTCCGCTGCCCCCTCCGACACCGGTTCCTCGCCCACCGTCGCMCTGACCATYGCCGGCTCCGARGCSACCGGCGGCGCCGGCGCGCAGGCKGACCTGAAGACCTTYCAGGAACTCGGCGTSTTCGGSATCGYGAACCTGACCTGCATCGTGTCCTTCGACCCCAAGGACAACTGGAACCACCGCTTCGTGCCGGTGGACCAGCAGGTCATCGCGGACCAGCTGGAGGCGACGACGGCGGCCTACGGTGCCGAATCCGGCGCGCCGGCCGTATTGGACACCGTCAAGATCGGCATGCTGGGCAGCCCCGCGACGATTTCGACCGTGGCKTCTGCGCTRGCCGGCGGGCAGTTCGCCAACGTGGTGCTGGATCCGGTYCTGATCTGCAAGGGCCAGGAGCCGGGCCACGCCCTCGACACCGACCAGGCGCTCAAGTCCCACATTCTGCCGCTGGCCACCTTCGTCACCCCGAACCACTTCGAGGCCGAGTCGCTCTCCGGACTGGAAATCACCGACGTCGAGTCCCTCAAGGCCGCGGCCTTCCGCATCCACGAGCTCAGCGGGGCTGCTGTCCTTGCCAAGGGCGGCGTGCGGCTGGACGGCCCCGACGCCGTCGACGTCTACTACGACGGGGAAACCCTGGAAGTCCTGTCCGCCCCGAAGGTGGGCGAGGTGGCCGTGTCCGGCGCCGGGTGCTCGCTGGCCGCGGCTGTGACGGCCGAACTCGCCAAGGGCGCGACGCCGCTGGCGGCCGCCCGGGCCGCGAAGGCGTTTGTGACCGCCGGAATCCGCAACCGGGTGGCCTCGGGCGCCCCGTTCGATGCCCTGTGGCAGGGCGGCCCGCGCTAGCCCGCTGCACGGAATCGTCAGACGTGAACCTTGAAGGGGATGGGTGGARAGGCGGCAATGGCACAGCACTTTGAGTCCGTGGAGGAGTACATCGCCTCGTTTCCTGCCGGCGTGCAGGAGATCCTGCAGGAGATCCGGCGGCGGTGCCATGCCGCGGTRCCCGGATCAGGGGAGGCGATCAGTTACGGCATCCCCACAATCACGCTCGACGGCAAATACGTGGTGTATTTCGCGGGCTGGGCACACCATATCTCCGTCTACCCCGTGCCCGACGGCGACGAGTCRTTGAGCGCGGAACTCGCGCCGTACCGCGCCRCGAAGGGYACSTTGAAGTTCCCGCTGCAGAAGCCCGTCCCGTACGAGCTGATCGGAAAGGTGGCCGCGGCCCTSGCCCGGGAACGCCGGAGTTCCTGACCGGGCCCCGCAAGCCGCCGAGGTCGCCGGAAAGCCCCGAGACCGCCGGAAAGCCCCGAGACCGCCGGAAAATTCCGGCGGTCTSGAGAGCTYCSGGCGACTTGGATCCCGGCCGRCCCGGTCAGCGCGGGTCCGAGACCKTSCCCATGAAGAGCGGGAGYCCGGTCTCGCTGTGCACGATCTGGTAGTGGAACGGCCGGTYGAASTCGATGGTCTGGTCCGGGACGGGCGGCACACCGGTCACGGCGCCGTCAATCTGCGTCACTGCCGCGGCCACCGTTCCYTTCTCCGCAACGGTGATGTTGGCAGCCTGCGCGGCCTGGGTGATGGTGAGCCCGCGCTGTATGGCATCGAAGTCTTCTGTGGTGACCAATGTCCTGGCCAGCCCCAGCGACTTGAAGACCTTCCGGAGGTCAAAGCTGCTCTTGTGGTCCCACCGGGGCAGGGAAATCAGTACGGAGACCTCCGGGGCCGTATCCAGGGCCGCCGCAATCTCCGCCAGTTTGGCGGCTGTGAGGGTCTCCGGCCCAACCCCGGGACCGGGCAGCACCAGACGCATGACAAATCCTTCCGCGTACGGCAGGGCCACCGCCCGCCAGCCGGCCCCTTCCGCGTAGGCCAACTGCAGCTCCTGGTGCATCGTGGCCACGCTGATTTCCTCGCCACCGGCGTTGGTGAAGGGGTAGTCCGAGGTGTTGTTGGGGTCGAAAGGCGACTTCCATGCCGCGGCGAAATACAGGGCATTGAGGAGGCTGAAGGTGTTGTCGCGATCGTACGCCGTGGGGGCCTTCTTGATCCGGCCGCCGGTGTTCCGGTCCACCCAGGCATCCAGGGCGGGCCGGGTGGCGGCCTCATCCCGGAAGTCCACCGGGTGCACCCCGGTGCCGTAGTGCCGGGCCAGGGTTTCCAGGTAGTTCTGTCCGGTGGCTACGTTCTTGTCCACGAACAAGCCATTGGCCGCGTGCATGACCGGCTTCCGGGGCGGGTTCTTTTCGTYRACCGAGCCGGGATCGCCGTCGTACGCCGCCARGGACGCGAGCAGGGCGTTCATGGCCTCATCCCGGTTGCCGTCCGGCARCCCCAGCACCTTGTCCATTTCGASGGCGGTCGCCCCGGAAGCCCCTGCCCGCAGCATTGCGAGCGCTATCAGCAGGCYACCCGGGGACGACACCACGTTTCCTTCGGACCCTTCACCGCCGTCTGCCAGCAGAGCGGCTCCCAAWRTCAGGGCGGAAGCCCGGAATGCCTTCAGTTCGGCASCGTACAAGGYGCGGTYCACCGTAACCCGCTCAACGCCGTCGGCCATYCGGAGCCCGGGCACCGGTGGCGAACACGCCGTGAGCGCCACGATGGYCCCCGCCGCCACCATTGTCCCCATGCGGTGATTTTTCATTGCCACTCCCGTCGTYTMGTTGGTGCGCAGGTCGCCGGAAAGCTGCGGGCTCGCCGGAAAATTCCGGCGAACWGGCGAGGTTCCGGCGAACTGGCRAGGTTCCGGCGAACTCGAAGGAACCCCTCAGCGCCGSGGKATGTTCCGCAGGTTGCTCCGKGCCATGCTGACGGCCTCGCCGGCGCCCCGGTTGAGGACCACCTTGGACATGGCCGTSGCGAAGCCCAGGACCTGYGCGCCCTTGATCTTCGGCGGGAGGGASAGCGCCTTGGGGTCCGTGATGAGCTCCACGAGCGACGGACCGGGGTGGGCGAAAGCRGCCCGGTACGCTGCCTCGATGCGGGACGGGTCCGTGACGCGGACGGCRTGGAAGCCCAGGGCCCGGGCAACGTCCGCGTAGTTGGCGTCCGGGACGTCCACGCCGAAGTCGGGGAGCCCGTCCACCAGCATTTCGAGTTTCACCATGCCCAGGGTGGAGTTGTTGAAGACCACCACGTTGACGGGCAGCSGGTGCGCGGCCACGGTGATGAGCTCGCCCAGCAGCATKGACAGGCCGCCGTCGCCCGAGACSGAGACCACCTGCCGGCCGGGGTAGGCCAGCTGGGCGCCGATCGCGTGCGGCAGGGCGTTGGCCATGGACCCGTGCAGGTACGAGCCGATCAGCCGGCGGGTGCCCAGCGGGTTGATGTACCGGGCGGTCCAGACGTTGCACATGCCGGTGTCGGCCGTGAAGACCGCGTCCTCGGCCGCCACCTGGTCCAGCAGMGAGGCCGCGTATTCCGGGTGGATCGGCTGCTTTTTCCCGACGTTGCGGGTGTATGCCCCCACSGCYTTGTTCATGAGCCGGTCGTGCTTTTTGAGCATCTGGTTCAGGAAGCGGCGGTTCTTCTTCGGCTGCAGCWGCGGCATCAGGGCGGCCAGGGTGGGCAGCACGTCCCCATGGACGGCAACGTCGACGTCGGTCCGCCGGCCCAGCTTGTGCGCGGCCCGGTCCACCTGYGCCGTCCGGGTTCCGGGGAGGAACTGGTTGTAGGGGAAGTCGGTGCCCAGCAGGATCAGCAGGTCCGCGTCCTCGATGCCTTCGGCCGCGGCRCCGTAGCCCARCAGCCCGGTCATGCCGATGTCGTAGGGGTTCGCGTACTGCATGAAGTCCTTGCCGCGGAGGCTGTGGCCGATCGGCGCMGCGAGCAGTTCGGCSAGGGCAATCACCTCGTCRTGTGCGCCTTCCACGCCGGCGCCGGCAAAGATGGCGACCTTCCCGGCGGCGTTGATGGCCTCCGCCAGTTCCCGCACACTGGYGGGGTCCGGGGTCAGCGTCGCCGGCCTGAACGCTGCCGGGGCCGGGGTTTCGGCCGTCGCCTCCAGCGCAGCGATATCACCGGGCAGGGTCACGACGGCGACACCCCGGAGCCCGATCGCGTGCTGGATGGCGCTGTGCATGACGCGGGGCGCCTGCTCCGCGGTGCTGATCAGCTCGGAGTAGACCGAGCACTCGTTRAAGAGCCGGTCCGGATGGGTCTCCTGGAAGAAGCTGCTGCCGATCTGCGCGCTGGGRATGTGCGAGGCGATGGCCAGGACGGGCGCGCCRGAGCGGTTGGCGTCGTAGAGTCCGTTGATCAGGTGCAGGTTGCCGGGCCCGCAGGAGCCGGCGCACACGGCGAGCCGGCCGGTCAGCTGGGCTTCGGCCGCGGCGGCGAAGGCGGCCGCCTCCTCRTGCCGGACGTGGATCCAGTCGATGCCGCCCTGCTGCGAGCCGCCGGTCTTGCGGACGGCGTCGACGATCGGGTTGAGGCTGTCCCCCACGATCCCGTAGATCCGCTGCACGCCGGCAGCCTGGAGTTGTTCGATCAGCTGGGTGGCAAGTTCCTTGGCCATGGGTGCACGCTCCCGGAAGAAGGATCGATGAGCTGACACAGGCCAATATAGTCCGCRCCGCTGTCAGCCACGCCCAGGAACCCCGCGTCCGTGCTCCCGCGGCGSCCCGGGGCGCCGGGAGGGATGCGGGAAGGGCCCGTCTACTGGCCTGTGAACGCGAGCCCSGGCGTCAGTTCCCGGAGTGCGCCTTCAGGAAGGCGTAGACCTCGGTYTCGTCCACGCCGGGGAACGCGCCCGGCGGCATCGCTGCCAGCAGGTGGGAGTGGGCCCGGGCCGAGGGCCAGGCGTTGCCGGCCCATTCGGCGGTCAGCGACGCCGGCGGGCGGCGGCAGCAGCTTTCGTCCGGGCACGTGGATTTGGACCGCTCCGTTGTTTCGCGGCCGCGGAACCACTTCACGTGCGCATASGGGACGCCGACGGAGAGCGAGAACTCGCCGTTGGCGGAGCGTTCCGTCCGGGCCGTACACCARTAGGTCCCGGCCGGGGTGTCGGTGTACTGGTTGTAGGCGCTGAACTTGTCCGGCACGTCGAACACCACCCGGGASGTCCAGTTCTTGCACGAGGGCTGGCCCTCGATGGCGCCGGTGTGGTCCTGCGGGAACGTCACGCCGTCGTTTTCGTAGGCCTTGTAGATGATGCCGCTCTTGTGCGTCTTCTGGAAGTGGGTGCGGATGTCCAGGTGCTGGGTGGCGAGRTTGGTGAACCGGTGGGCGGCGGTCTCGTAGGAMACGGCGAAGGCRTCCCGGATGTCCTCGACSGCGATTTCCTTCGCCTGTTTGGCSCGCTGCAGRAAYTCCACGGTCGCCTGTTCGGGCAGGAGGAGCGCTGCGGCAAAGTAGTTGGTGGCCACGCGCTGCATCAGGAAATCCCCGTAGTTCGACGGCGTCTGGTGGCCCAGGACGTAGTGGCCCAGGGCCTGCAGCAGCACCGAACGGGGGTCATGATCGGTGCGCTGGTTCTGCGTGAGGTAAATTCTGCGGTTCTTAAGATCGGTCACGGACCGGGTGGAATGCGGCAGATCGGCCACGTGGTGGAGGCTGAATCCAAGGTGGCCGGCGATGTCCGCGATGACGTGGTGGGACAGCGGACCGCTCGTGTGGCCCACCGAGGCCAGGACCTTCTGCGCCTCCGCCTCATACTCCGGGAAATAGTTGTTCCGYTCSCGCATCATSGCCCGCAGTTCACCGTTCGCGCGGCGGGCCTCCTCCGGSGTYGCCACCTGCTCRTTGAGCCGGCGTTCCAGCTCGTGCTGCAGGCCCACCATTGACTCCAGCACATCCATCGGAAGCCGCGAACTGATGCGGATTTTCGGCAGGTTSAGGGACTCGTAGAGGGGGCTGCGCTGGTAGCGTTCCAGCTCAATTTCCAGCGCGGCGCGGCGGTTGGGCGGCTCGGCCCCCAGGAGCTCGTCGATGCTGACGCCGAGGGCCGCGGCGAGCTGCTGGAGCAGGCCGAGTTTGGGCTCGCGCTTGCCGTTTTCGATCAGGCTCAGCTGGCTCGGGGCCGTCCCGACGGCGGCACTCAGGTCGTCCAGCGTGAGGCCGGCRGCCTTGCGCAAATGACGGACGCGGCGGCCCAGGCTGATGACGTCCACCTCGGGCGCGGCGGACGACGGCGGGGTTGCGGCTTTGCTGTTCCAGCTCGTAAGCGACATTTCTGAAGAATACGTTAAGAAGTGCGTTTCTTTCCATGCTTTTTATCTAGAAAGCCTCTTGAAAGTGCAGAAAAGTAGATCTCACGGAAAGATTCACCATCCGGGAACAACCGGCCGGGACCTGCAGAGACGCAGGAACCGCTCCCGGAACCACCAGTCCCGGACCCACCAAGGAGACAAAGATGACTGCAGCATTTGAGCCCACCCAGCAGACGCCCGAACAGCAGGCCGCCGCACTGGAGCTCGAGTGGGCCGCCAACCCGCGCTGGGAAGGTGTCRCTCGGGACTACTCAGCCTCCGACGTCATCCGCCTCCGCGGCCGCGTCTCCGAAGAACACACCCTGGCCCGCCGCGGCTCCGAAAAGCTGTGGAAGCAGCTCACGCAGGAGCACAAGGAAGGCAAGTACACCAACGCCCTGGGCGCCCTGACCGGCAACCAGGCCGTGCAGCAGGTCAAGGCCGGGCTCCGCGCCATCTACCTCTCCGGCTGGCAGGTCGCCGCCGACGCCAACAACTCCGGCCACACCTAYCCGGACCAGTCGCTCTACCCGGCGAACTCGGTCCCSACGGTGGTCCGCCGCATCAACAACGCSCTGCTCCGGGCCGACCAGATCGAGTTCTCCGAGGGCATCCAGACGGTCGAGGACTGGMTGGTCCCGATCGTCGCCGACGCCGAGGCCGGCTTCGGCGGCCCRCTKAACGCCTACGAGCTCATGAAATCCATGATCCAGGCCGGCGCCKCRGGCGTGCACTGGGARGACCAGCTCGCCTCGGARAAGAAGTGCGGCCACCTCGGCGGCAAGGTCCTGATCCCCACCCAGCAGCACRTCCGGACGCTGAAYGCSGCCCGSCTSGCSGCCGACGTCGCCGGCACGCCGTCGGTCATCATCGCCCGCACCGACGCCGAGGCRGCMACCCTGATCACCTCCGACGTCGACGAGCGCGACCAGGAATTCATCCTCCGCGAAGGCGGACAGCCGGTCCGSACCCCGGAAGGCTTCTACAAGGTCCGCAACGGGATYGAACCCTGCATCGCCCGYGCCAAGGCCTACGCCCCGTACTCGGAYCTCATCTGGATGGAGACCGGCACCCCGGACCTGGAGCTGGCCCGCAAGTTCGCCGAATCCGTCAAGGCCGAGTTCCCGGACCAGATGCTCTCCTACAACTGCTCGCCGTCGTTCAACTGGCGCAAGCACCTCGACGACGCCACGATCGCGAAGTTCCAGCGCGAACTCGGCGCCATGGGCTTCACCTTCCAGTTCATCACCCTGGCCGGMTTCCACGCCCTGAACTACTCGATGTTCGACCTCGCCCACGGCTACGCCCGGGAAGGCATGAGCGCCTACGTCGAGCTGCAGGAGAAGGAATTCGCCTCCGAGTCCCGCGGCTACACCGCGACCAAGCACCAGCGCGAAGTCGGCACCGGCTACTTCGACGACATCGCCACCGCGCTCAACCCGAACGCATCCACCCTGGCCCTGGTGGGATCCACCGAAGAAGGCCAGTTCCACTAACTTCCCGACGGCGGCAACTCCGCCAGCGGACCGAACACTCCTCCGCGTGCTATTCCCCATTGCCGCCTTCGCCACTACCCACCTCGGCGGGGCGGCAATGGGGCCCCTTTTACGCACGCTTCCGGAGCATCCGGCCCGCCGGCTCCAGCGCAGGTCACCACTCGCCGTCGAACTTGCTTCTTCTCTAAGGAGATTTGAAATGAACAGCTTCACTGACAACTTCACCATCAACGGGATCACGCTGACCGCGCAGCCGATTTGCCGGCAGAGCGAGGTTCTGACCCCGGACGCGCTGGCCTTTGTGGCCAGGCTGCACCGGGCCACGGCCGGGCGCCGGCAGGAGCTGCTGCAGGCACGGCAGGAACGCCGCCACCAGATCTCCAAAGGCCAGGATCCGCGGTTCCTGCGCGAGACCGAGTCCGTCCGCAACGACCCCAACTGGCGCGTCGCTCCCCCGGCCCCGGGCCTGGAGGACCGCCGCGTGGAGATCACCGGGCCAGTGGACAAGAAGATGACCATCAACGCGCTGAACTCCGGCGCCAAGGTCTGGCTCGCGGACATGGAAGACTCCTCCACCCCGTCCTGGCGCAACGTGATCCAGGGCCAGCTGAACCTCACGGACGCGCTGGAACGCCGGATCGACTTCACCTCGCCCGAGGGCAAGGAGTACAAGCTGCGGCCTGCCGGGGAACTGCCCACCAT
>NZ_JBFTKG010000054.1:0-14193 GCF_056395825.1 Arthrobacter sp. 05T47
GGAGCCTGCGCCCCGTGCCCACCAGTCCGGATGCACATTGATCGCGTGGAGCTGGCCGGTTCCGGCGTCCGCGTCGCCCGTGGCGGGACCGAGGATGGCGAAGCCCGCAACCACGTTGCCGGTTTGGACGACGAGGTGGATAGTCCCGCCCCGGGGCTCCAGGATGTTTCGGCGCCACGCCTTCGCTGCCCGCCCGACGTCGAGCCCGTCAAGGTATTCATCGGTCATCACGCCACGGTAGGTAGCCCGCCATGCTGCGATGTGAATCTCGGCCAGCCGCGCGGCGTCGAGATCGGTCGCGGCCCTGACGCTGAAATCCGGAGGGGTCATGTGCCCGAACCTATCAACCAGGGTCACGGCCGCCGCGCGGCGCGCCAGAAGCGGCGCGCAAGGTAAGCGATGAGAAGGACACTGACCGCGGCCAGGAGCCATGTGCCTTCCAGCCCGAGGAGCGGGCCGGTGGAACAGGCGCTGACTGCACCAGATTCCGGCGCATAGTCGATGCACTCGCCTGTCCGAAAGCCGATTAGCAAGGCGTCGACGGCAACCACCAGCAGAATGGCCCCCGCCCAGGGCCATCCCGGACGCCGGCGCAGCTGAGGCGATTCCTCCACGACACCCCCTCCGCCGCTGCAGGGCCCGGCTGGCCGCTACAACACTTGGCCCTCACACTACGGCCGGATCCTCCAGCGCGGTAGGCACGCAGCCCTGCCCGTCCCGGACGAGTAAATCGCTAAACAGCCCCATTATGACAAAGAATCCACACCCGTGACRGATCTGRTTAAATTCGCTTTCTCTGGTTACTCTCAGGCSATGGGGTCAWTTAATCAATCGAAGTTACTGATTGTTGGGCCACGAAGCGAGCACATCGGCGAAGTCATGACCCCTGCGGGCGCAAGCGGCAACCGTCTCAAGGATTTACATGACTCCGTCAATGTTCGCTGAAGCCTCTATGCTTCGCAGAGTCGCGAACGTGGCATTGACATTGGGGGTTTGAAATTGGATATTGGCCTGCTCGCTGCAATTCTTTATTGGGCTTTTCCCGCCGCAGTGATATTTGTTCTGGCACGTACGGTGTTCCGGCTGAACACATTTCTGAAGTTGCGGATCGCGCAACTTCGAGCGGAGGCCGCGGCCCTTGAAGCGGCAGACCTGCGGCGATAGTTCCAGTTCGCCCGCATGTTCGACTGGTCCCGGGCCCGGCCACAGCCGGCGGCTTTGACCGCCGGGTCGAACAGCGCATGCGGTAGATTGCACTGATCCCGACGACGACGCGGGCAATGGAGGGGGACCATTGAAAGCAACACAGGAGAAGCAGCATCAGCCGCGGTCGGGCCGCTCAGTGTCCGTGCGGCGTTCGGCGCGGCAGGTCAAAACGTACCGCTCGCCGTCGGGCCGCCCTGTCGCCGCAACCGCATGGGCCGCAGCGGCCGGCACCCTGTGCTGGCTGGCGGGCAGCGGAGAACCCGGGGCGGCCCTGGAGGCAGCCCCGTGGCTGGTTCTGGGGTCCTGGTTCGTCTACGCAGCCCAGTGGCGGCCGTGCCTCCGCGCGGACAGCGACGGGTTCGAACTGATCAACGGACTCCGCGACCACCAGATACCCTTCAATGCCGTCATGGACATCGAGATCGGCTACGCGGTCGTGGTCAGGGCCGCGGGCAGAAAGTACGTGAGCTGGGGCGCCCCTACTCCGCCGGGCTCGTTCGAGTCGGGTTTTGGGCATGTCAGCGACCTGAAGAGCCGGCCCTTCAGCATCCTCCCGAGCAATGAACGCATAAGCCAGCCTGTGCCGCCCAGCGGCCGGGACGAGATCGCGCAGGCGTGGCAAGATGCCCGCGCGGCCAGTTTACCCTCCTCCGGAGGCACCGTGGCAGCCGGCAGCACCGTGACATCCGACAGCACACTGGCATCCGGCAGCACAGTCACATCCACATGCAACCGCCCGCTGATCGCACTCGGGGTCATCGCAATCCTCTGGGTGATCGCTGCCGTCGTGTTCTAGGCGGCCGAGATACCAAGCGCGGTCGATGGCTCAGCGGGAATTGTCCCCTTGCGGGGCCGGTGCCGGGGCCTGTGCTGCTACGGCGGAAACCGGTATATCGGCACTGTTGGTGGCTGTCCGGCTCTCGAGCATTTTCAGTGCATCCGCCGAGGCCGAACCCGGCTCGGCACTGTAGACAATGAGGGAGAGCCCGRYATCGGCCGGCAGGTCCATCGCYTCRAACGCCAGATGAAGGTCTCCCACCACGGGATGGTGGATGTCCTTGAGCCCGGTCTGGTGAAAGCGCACGTTGTGCGAGGCCCACAGGGCGCGGAACTCCCCGCTGTGCACCGAGAGCTCTCCCACCAGGTCCGTCAGGGCGCGGTCATARGGRTTCCGGCCCGCTTCGGTGCGCAGATTGGCCACGAGATCGCCRGCGGCACGCTCCCAGTCGAGGAAGAAGYYRCGGGCACGCGGATTCAGGAACACGAACCTGGCCACGTTCACGGGCCGGACCGGGTCGGCATAGARCTCGGAATACAGKGCATRGCCCAGCCGGTTGGCGCCAAGTATGTCCCGGCGACCGTTRCGCACATAGGCCGGCGCATCGCTCATGGAGTCGAGGATCCTCTGCACGGTCGGCCGGACCTGTTGCTGCATGGGTCGCCGGGGCCGCGGCGCGGGCMCGGCGGCCCTGGCAAGGTCGAACAAGTGCGCGCGCTCCGGTTCATCCAACTGCAGCGCACGKGCGACGGCGTCGAGCACGCTGTCGGAGACTCCMCCCAGGTTTCCACGCTCGAGCCGGATGTAGTAATCGATGCTGACKCCGGCGAGGAGGGCAACTTCTTCCCTGCGAAGACCGGGAACGCGCCGGTTTCCGCCGTAGGCAGGCAGGCCCGCATGCTCCGGGCTGATCCGCGCACGGCGCGAGGCCAGGAACTCGCTGACTTCTTTCCGATTGTCCATACAGCAACCCTATGAGGCGCCGYCCCCTTGTGGGAGGCCCTGCCGGTACCTGCCCCAACAATGGTTCCCGCAGCCGCGCACCACGCCGAGGACCCCCCGGCGGGTTCAGACCGAGTGGTACCGCAGTGAGCCGGGAATCTCGCCTCGGGTCCCCAGGCTTTCCCCGCGCGCGAACTGCGCCCAGAGTGCACGCATCGCCCGGCCGTCGGCATGGATGTCGTCCCAGGTGGCGCCATCAAGAAGCCCGGCGCCCCGCCAGGTGCCCTGATCGCCGAACAGCAGGGGCAGGTCAACGGTGTGCGCTGCGCCGTAGAGGTTTCCCGGTGCGCGCCAGGACAGCACGTAGCGGTGGGCCCGTCCTCCCGCGCGCACATGCCGTTTGGAAAACTGCCTTGTTGCTTTGCCGTACACCAGTTCCGTGACCACCCACGTCACCGCTTTGAGCACTGCGCTGCCGACGACGGGAATCCTCGCCACGCGGCTCAGCTGCGGGCTTCGGGGCAGGAACAGCCGGGCCTCCTCCGCCGTATGGCCGATCAGGATGTCGATCCCGGGGGCAGTGGCATTCCAGGCACCGTCCAGGTCGGATTCCTTGGGCAGCGGTGAATGCCCATACTGGATCCCGAACGGCATGGCAGCCATCAGCCCGAACTTCCGGGCCGCCCGCGCGACGTCCTCCTCGAGGGCAACGACGTCCATCGCCGGGGTGGCCTCGGTGACCACCTCCGCAGCGGCACCCATGGCGGCGTTCATCTTTTCCCTCCCCCGGGTAATGCCAAGCGGGGCACTTTGAATGATGGCCCTCTGGAAGAGCGACGCCGCATCCGGCGTTGCCATGAGGTGCGCCACGGCGTCGCCCCCGGCGGATTGCCCGAACGCGGTGACCCTGCCCGGGTCTCCGCCAAACGATCCGATGTTGCGCTGCACCCAGCGGAACGCCTCGAGCTGGTCCAGCAGGCCCAGGTTGGCGGGCCTGCCGCTGCTGGTGGACAGGTAACCGAACAGGCCCAGCCGGTAGGTCACCGAGACAACAATGACGCGGGTCTCGGCAACCAGCGCCGCCGGGTCGAAAATCGCCAGATCCCCGGAACCTGAGGTGTAGGACCCGCCGTGCAGCCACACCATCACCGGGAGCCGCTCGCCGTCGTCGAGGTCGGCGGGCAGGGTGATCGAGAGGCGCTGGCAGTGCTCGTCGCCGGGGAGTTCTCCGTAGCGGGTGCCGAGCACGTCGTCCAGGAAGGGCACCGGGGCCTGCGGGCACGCCGGGGACAGGGAGGTCGCCGCGAGCACCTCGGACCAGTCGGGTGCCGGCGCAGGCGGCTCAAACCGTTCCGCGGTGGCATACGGAATGCCGGTGGCACGCACGACGGCGCCGTCGCGCCACCCGGTGACAGGGCCACACGGCGGTTCGAAGGAAAGGTCCACGTTCATGCCCGTTCAGCTGTTTTTCAGCAGGGCAACATCGGAGACAAGGTCAAGGTGTTCCAGCATCGCCGCCGCGGCGGCCGCCGAATCCTGGGCCCGGATCGCCTCGGCAATTTTGCGGTGGGAGGCCAGCGATTGCTCCGGACGGCCCGGTTGCCCGAGGGATTCGAGCCGCGTTTCCAGGACCATGCCGGCAATGAATGTCATCAGCTGCGCCAGGACTGCCGAGTGCGCCGCGGCCGTGACAGCCTGGTGGAACAGCTCGTCGCCGCGCGCACCCCGCTCACCGGAGGCAACCTCGGCCGCCATCTCGTCGAGCGCGCGATCGATGGCGTTCATGTCCTGCCCGGTGCGCCGGGCCGCGGCCAGCTCGGCGAGCTTGACCTCAAGCGTGCTCCGCGCTTCAACGATCTCCGGCAAACGGCTGCGGTGCTCGCGGAGTCCCTTGATCACTGACGGAACGTTGGGCCGGTAGACCAGCACCGCTCCGGTGCCGTGCTGGACGTCGATCACGCCGAGCACTTCGAGGGCCACCAAAGCTTGAGCCAGGGTTGCCCGCGAAACCCCCAGCCGCTCGGCAAGTTCCCGTTCAGCCGGCAGCGTGTCGCCGGGACCCAGCTCGGCGGACTCGATGAAGTCCATGATCTGCTCCACCAGCTGTTCATAGAGCCGGGGCCGCGAAACGCGGGAAATCTGATGCGTTGCCGCCTGCTTTGCCATGCGCGTCCTTCCAGCCTGTCCTGACCCCTAAGACTACCGGAGAACTATTGACAAAGACACCTAGTGTCTAGGAGGCTAGGCCACTAATCCAGCTAGCCAAGCCATACACGCTCCCGCAAAGACCCGCCAGAGAAGGATCAGCCCCATGAGCACAGAACCCACGCCCGACGTCGAAGGCCCCCTGACCGGCTACCTCGTGGTGGACCTGAGCCGTGCCCTCGCCGGCCCGCATGCCGGGATGATGCTGGCCGACCTCGGCGCCCGGGTGATCAAGGTGGAGAACCCCGGCACCGGCGACGACACCCGCGGCTGGGGCCCGCCGTTCGTGGGCCCCGAGGACGATCCCCAGGCCACGTACTTCCTGTCCTGCAACCGCAACAAGGAATCCATTGCGCTGGACTTGAAGAGCGACGACGGGCGAAACGTTCTGCGGGAACTGCTGGAACGCGCCGATGTGCTCATCGAGAACTTCCGTCCCGGAGTCCTGGACCGGCTCGGCTTCTCCGCAGCGCGCATGCATGAACTGAATCCGGCGCTGGTGGTCCTGTCCATCACCGGGTTCGGGCACGATGGACCCGAGTCCCGGCGCAGCGGCTACGACCAGATCCTGCAGGGCGAGGCCGGCCTGATGTCGCTGACCGGGTCCGGGCCGGATGATCCGCAGCGTGTCGGGGTCCCCATCGCCGACCTCCTCTCCGGCATGTACGGGGCGTTCGGCACCCTGGCGGCTCTGCTGCAGCGTGAGCGCACAGGGCAGGGCCAGATTGTCCGCACCTCACTGCTTGCGGCGCTTATCGGGGTCCACGCGTTCCAGGGCACCCGGGCCACTGTTGCCGGGGAGGTTCCGCGCGCCCAGGGCAACCACCACCCGTCCATCGCCCCCTACGGACTGTTCCACTGCCGGCAGGGCCGGGTCCAGATCAGCGTGGGCAGCGAGAAACTCTGGCGCACGTTCGCCGCCACGTTCGGGATCGACGCCGAGCGGCCGGAGTTCGCCACCAATGCGGACCGGGTGCGGAACCGCGAGAAAGTCATCGAAGAAGTGGAGCGGGTGTTCTCCGACTTCGAGGCTGCGCCGCTCCTCGCCAAACTCAACGACGCCGGCATCCCGGCCGGGAAGGTCAGGACCCTGGACGAGGTCTACGCCTGGGACCAGGTCCATTCACAGGGCCTGCTGATCGACGTCGAGCACAAGATTCTCGGCAAGGTGAGCCTGCCCGGTCCCCCGCTGCGGTTCTTCGGCCCCGCCGGGACCGCCGAGACGACCCTGACCTCGCACACCGCCCCGCCGCTGCTGGACCAGCACGGCGAGCAGATCCGGTCGTGGCTTGGCCTGGCGACGGCCAACGGCGCCGGCGCGGAAGCCGGCCGGTACCACGAAGGCCGCCCGGCGTGCTGACCGAGCAGAAGGTCCGGCACCTGGATGCCACCGAACTCATCACCGCGGTCCTGGACCCCGGGTCCTACCGGAGCTGGGATGCCCCTGTCACGGACCCCGGCCCGGACCCGGAGTACCGGCGGGAGCTGGCCGCAGCCCGGGCCAAGACCGGCGTGGACGAATCCGTCCTCACCGGCGAAGGCCTCATCCGGGGACGCCGAGTGGCCGTCATCATCAGCGAATTCCGGTTCCTCGCCGGCTCCATCGGCCAGGCCGCGGCCGAACGCATCGTGAACGCCGTCGAACGGGCCACCCGCGAGGGCCTGCCCCTGCTCGCCGGACCCGCCTCGGGCGGGACCCGAATGCAGGAAGGAACCATCGCGTTTCTCTCCATGGTCAAAATCAGCGCCGCGGTCCGGACCCACCGGAAGACCGGGCTGCCGTACCTGGTCTACCTGCGGCATCCCACCACGGGAGGCGTCATGGCCTCATGGGGGTCCCTCGGCCACATCACAGCCGCCGAGCCCGGAGCCCTGCTTGGTTTCCTCGGCCCCCGGGTCTACGAGGCCCTCCACGGAACCCCGTTTCCGGAAAACGTCCAGACGGCCGAGAACCTCTTCGACAAAGGGCTGGTCGACGCGGTGGTCCCGCCCTCGCAACTGTCCGACGTCGTCGACCGCGCCTTGAGCATCCTGGTCGCCCGGCCCCACGCGCCGATCGCCGCTCCGGCGACGCTGTCCGTGAAGCCGTCCGGCGCCACCGCCTGGGAATCGATCGGCATCTCCCGCAATCCGCGCCGGCCGGATGTGCGGCAGCTGCTGGCGCACGGCGCCCGGGACGTGCTGCCGCTCAACGGCACCGGCCAGGGCGAAAAGGACCCCGGCCTGCATCTGGCCCTGGCCCGATTCGGCCAGGAATCCTGCGTGGTGATCGGCCACACCCGGCCCCGGCCGACGTGGCCGACGGGCAGAGAACAGACAGACATGGGACAGACGGGCAGAGGACACACTGTAGTGGGGCAGACGGCGATGGGGCCGGCATCCCTCCGCGAGGCCCGGCGCGGGATGCGCCTCGCCGGGGAACTCGGGCTGCCGCTCGTCACGATTATCGACACCGCCGGCGCCGCCCTGTCCCAGGAGGCCGAGGAAGGAGGCCTGGCCGGCGAGATCGCCCGCTCCCTGCACGACCTCATTGGCCTCAACGCACCGACCGTGTCCGTGCTGCTCGGACAGGGCGCCGGCGGCGGTGCACTGGCCCTGCTGCCCGCGGATCGCACCATCGCCGCCCAGCACGCCTGGCTCTCGCCGCTGCCGCCCGAGGGCGCCAGCGCAATCGTCCACCGGAACACGGACTTCGCCCCGGCCATGTCCGAGGCCCAGGGCGTCAACGTCGCAGCCCTGCACGCCAACGGACTCGTGGAGCACATCGTGGACGAACGCCCCGATGCCGCGCACGAGGCACAAGCCTTCTGCCGGCGCCTCAGCCGGGCCATCGAATACGAACTCGCCACCCTCTCCGGCGTCGAAGTCAACGAGCTGCTCCCCCCGCGGCTCGAAAAATACCGCAACCTGGGCAGCCTCTCCCGGCGGCGGTGACGGGCCGGAGACTGCCCGACCCCTCAGCAGGACTTTCGGATTACTTTCGCGCGCCGGCGTAGGCCTGTTTGACCGGCTTGGTAGCGGGCATCGCGACGACGGCGAGGACCGTGAGTACGGCGCAGATCATGACGGCCAGGAACACGGCGGACGAGGCCGCCACGATGGTATGCGGATCCGTCTCGCCGTGCGGGGAGCTGGCGTAGACCGCGTTCGCAATCGCCCCGAAAACGGCGACGCCGATGGAACTGCCAATCGACCGGGCGAAAAGGTTGGTCCCGGTGACCACGCCGCGCTCGTTCCATTCGACGCTCGACTGGGCGGCGATGAGAGTCGGGGTCGCAACGAGCCCGAGTCCAAGCCCGATAATGAAGCAACTGCCCGCAACCAGCGCAACGTTCGGCGCGGAGGCGGTGAGGGCAAGGACGGCTGTGCCGATGACGGTGATCGTGACGCCGATCAAGGCAGTGTTCCGGAACCCGATCCGAAGATACAGGCGGCCCGATTGGGACGCGCTGATCGGCCAGCCGATGGTCAGCGCCGCCAGGGCGAGCCCGGCCAGGATCGGAGAGGTCGAGAGGGCTCCTACCAGGAAGGTGGGAACGTAGGAGGTCAGACCAAGCAAGACCGCTCCCACGCCGAAGGCGATCATCGCCGTCGTCGCCAGCAGCCGCCGGGACACAACCCAGGGCGGCAGGACCGGCTCCGCCGCCCTTCGCTCGACGAGGATAAACGCGGCGAACAAGACGGCGCCGCCGGCGAACACTGCGGTGCTGATCGCGGAGTTCCAGGCCCAGGCCTGGCCGCCTTCGAGGGCCCCAAGGATGAGCAGGGTCAGTGAGGTGGTGAGCAGCCCCGCCCCCAGATAGTCCACCTGGTGCTTCACGGGCTCGATATCCTCGTGGAACGACCGGACCAGCATCCACCCTGCCACCAGGCACAGCGGAATGTTCACGAGGAAAATGCCGCGCCAGATGCCGAGTGAGGCAAACACTCCCCCGAGCGTCGGGCCAACCACAGAGGAGACCGCCCACACACTGGCCAGGTAGCCCTGAACTTTTGCCCGCTCCGCCAGCGTGTAGATGTCGCCGGCGATSGTGATGGCCATCGGCTGGACCGCACCCGCCCCCAGGCCCTGCACCACGCGGAACGCGATGAGCGCCGGCATGCTCCACGCGACTCCGCAGAGGACCGAGCCGAGCAGGAACAGCCCGATGCCGAGGAGCATGATCGGCTTGCGGCCGATGGTGTCGGAGAGCTTCGCGTAGACGGGAACCGAGACGGCCTGGGCCAGCAGGTAGGCCGAGAAAAGCCACGGGAAAGACGTGAACCCGCCGATGTCATGCACAATCGAAGGCACGGCCGTCGCCACAATCGTCGCGTCGATCGCCACCAGACCGGTCGAAAGCATCAGGGCGATGAGGACGGGTCCGCGTTTGGAGCGGAAGCCGACTCCCTCGGCAGGCGTTGTCGTCACGTGGTCTCGTTCCCGTCGGCGCCCAAACAGCGCGTTCCGTGCAGAACCGGTTCCGGGTCCCAACTGCATAACTGCACCATTTGCCGAATTAGTCCCGGATGCCGGTATTTATCCGGCGGTGGACCATTTATCCGGCGGTGGACCGGGGAAGCTGCGGACCTTCCTAGAGCAGGCTCGGGAACTCCGCGTAGCTGAGCGGGGCGTAGCGTCCGTACGCGGCGATCACCGCGGCCTCAACGGCGTCGACGTCGAGGCCCGGCACGAGGTCATCGGCCGCGCCGGCCGTCGCCGGATCCCATTCCAGGCCAAGGGCGGCGTAACTGGCCTCCAGGACAGCGCGGATCGGAGCTGAGTCCGCCACCACGATCACGGAGCTGAAAAGCCAGCCGCCGGCAACCACCCGCTGGGCAGTGCCGACGAGTTTGATCCGCCGCTCCGGGATCAGCGGGTCGCTGCCGTGCACGCTGAACTCACCGGGGCAGTATTCCCCCGGGATCTCACCGACGCCGGCCTCCACGCCGGCGTCGCGCAGTGCCCCGGCGAGCAGTTCGCCAAAGCGCGAAAACCGTCCCTTGGCCCCAGCGATGGCGTCCGCTTCGGGTTCCAGGTGATCGATGACGAGCGTTCGCTCGTGGTAGGCCGCGGCGCGGCCGCCGGCCTTGCGGACCAGCGGCTCGAAGCCCAGTTCCCGGCAGGCGGCGGCAGCGGCCTCAAAGCCGGGCAGGTGGGTGTCTCGCTGTCCGAAGGCGACGGTCGGAACCGGCCGGTAGAGCCTGAGCATGGGCCCCAGCGAACCCGTCTTGACCTTCTGGAGGAGCTCGAGCGCGAGGCCGAGGTCGGCCGCGGCGCCCAGGGATTCCTCCTGCCGCACCACCGTCAGTGTCCGGGGTCCGGCTGGCGCCTGCGGCATGTTGTTATGCTCCCTTATGGTCATTCTGCAATTCCTCGTCGTAGCCGCCGCATTCGCCGTCATCGACGCCATCTGGCTCAAGACGATGAACCCGTTCTACCGCCGCCAGATCGGTGATCTCCTGGCCGACAAGCCCAATCTAGGGTACGCGGTGGTGTTCTACGTGATCTACATTGCCGGGATCGTGTTCTTCGCGCTGACGCCGGCGCTCGACGGCGGCAGCTGGCTAAGCGCCGTCGGCTATGGTGCCGCCCTCGGCACGTTTGCCTACGCCACCTACGATCTGACCAACGCGGCCACGCTCAAGACCTGGCCGTGGCAACTGATTGTTGTCGACATCCTCTGGGGTGCCGCGCTGACGGCGCTGGCCACCCTGGCCGGCTGGCTCGTCTTCCATACAAGCTAGGGCCCGCCACACGAACCCGGACTTGCACGGCCTTAGGATCTGCGCAGTGTCAGGATTTACGCAGTGTCAGGATTTACGCAGTGTCAGGATTTACGCAGTGTCAGGATTTACGCAGTGTCAGGATCTGTTCCGCGCGGCCAAACGGGCCGGTGAGGTCATGGAGCACCGTGGACGTCAGCCCGATCCCGTCGGTGCCGAAGGACACTTCATTGTCCAGCCCCAGCCATTCACCCTCAGGCTGGCGGTACATGTGGATCTGCAGGTCCAGGTTGGGGAAGGCGTAGCTGCCCTTGCCCGGCGGGACGCGGGCCGCAATCCCGTTGGCCGTGTCCACCAGGCCGACCAGCCGGGCGAGGTCGCCGCTGTCCGCCTGGTCTGTCAGCGGGTGGTCGGTGTGGAGCCAGACCGTTCCCGAGCCCGCCCGGTGGCCCTCAGCCATCCGCATCTGCAGCGAGGCAATATAGCCGCCGGGCCAGACACTGGCGGCGTCGTACGGTTCGCAGTCCGCCGGCGCCGGGATCCGGGGATCCTCAAAGGCCGCGATGGCTGAGGTGTCCGAGGTAATCATCCGCCACGCCGTGGCGCGGATGGCCGTGCGGCCGGCCGCGACGAGCTCGGCCTGGACCAGCTCGATGGTCCGGCCCGGGCGGAGCGTGGTGGTGAAGACCTCGAACTCGCCGCCGGGGATCAGCCCGAGGATTTCGTAGCTGAGCCGCGCCATGCGCATGTCTTCGCGGGGTTCATGCCTGGCCAGGCAATCGGCCATGAGGCCGGACGCGGGGGCCATGTGCTGCTCGTGTTCGTTCCAGGCACCCTGGGCGTGCACGGTGGAGCGGAACCGTCCGCCGCCTAGCACTTCATAGTAGAAATCGCCCTCGGCAAGTTCCGGTAGTACAGCAGTCAACGCCCCGCCCTTTCGCAGCTTCCATCGGAGAATTCCACCACCCTATCGCCTCGAGCATCCGCCACCGCCCGCTCCAGCAGCGGGCCCCGACCGGGCGGCAGAACCCGACCGCGGCGGCAGACGCCGGCTCAATAGTCCATGATCGGACAGCCGGACTGGGTAGACTCGGTCAGAGCTTACGCAACTATCATCCGAAGAGGTGCTCCCCTGATTCGAGTCATCAGCTACAACCTCCGCAAGCACGCGGCCAGCGGTGAACTGGTCGATTTGGCCGGCGATTTCGAGCTTGACGCTTTGTGCCTCCAGGAGTGCGATACCGAGGACCTGCCGGACACCATCGGCGACCTGCACCTGGCCGACGCCACCCGGGGGAACCGTCTTGGCCTGGCCATCTACTACCGCAAGGACCGCTTCACGGCCTACGACACCCAGACGTTCGCCCTGAAGAAGTCCCTCCACGACCGTGTCCTGGCCCCCGCGCACGAGCGGCTCATCGGCACGCGTGTGACCGACAACGAGACCGACCACGAACTCGTTATCGCCTCCTTCCATGCGGCACCGCTGACGGCGTCGAATTCGCTGCGGCGCAACCAGATCCACGCCGCGCACGCCGAGCTGCTCAGCATGGGCGGCGGCCTGATGTCGCTGATGGTGGGCGACTTCAACTACCCGTTCTTCACCAAGTCCCTGACCGCGCAGATGAAGGACGCCGGCTACGACCTCACCATGAGTGACCGCCGGACCTACACCCGGTACAAGGTGTTCAAGGGCCATTTCGATTTCGCCACCTCCCAGGGGCTGGAGATTGAAAGCGTCGAGACTCTCCCCCGCGGCGCCTCGGACCACCTTCCCATCCTGATCACGGCCGAATACGGCCAGGAGGCATCCGGAAACGGTTCGGCACCAGCGGCTGGCTAGCGGCAGCGGCAGTTTTGGCGCCCAAGAACACCCGGTGAACAAACAGTGAACCCGGGATCGAAAGCAGGCTTACCTTAACCTTGCTGTGATCTACTGCTGGGCGTGAACTTCTCCAGACGCACGTTCCTGACCGCCGCCGGAGCGGCCACAGCCAMCGCCGGGATCAGCCTGCGGTCCGCCGCGGCCGCGGTGCCCGCCCTGCCCCCGGCTGCCGCATCCGGCATCGACCACATCATCGTGCTCATGATGGAAAACCGCTCCTTCGACCACTTCATGGGCTGGCTGCCCGGCGCCGACGGCCAACAAGCCGGCCTGAGCTACACGGACCGGTACGGGATCCCGCACACCACGCACCACCTCACGGACTACCAGGGCTGCGGCCACCCGGACCCGGACCATTCCTATGAAGGCGGCCGGATCCAGTACAACAACGGCAAGAACGACGGCTGGCTCCGCGCCGGCGAAAACGACGAATTCGCCGTCGGATACTACGAGGCAGCAGACCTCGATTTCTGGCGGCAGGCCGCTCCGGACTGGACCGTCTGCGACCGCTACTTTGCCGCCACCATGGCCGAGACGTACCCGAACCGGTTCTACCAGCACTCGGCCGCCACGGACCGGACCCATAATTCCACCGTTACCAGCACCCTGCCCACCATCTGGGACCGGCTGGCCGAGGCCGGTGTGGAGGGCAAGTACTACTACGGCGACATCCCCTTCACCGCCCTCTGGGGATCCAAGTACGTGGGCATCTCCCACCACTATTCGCAGTTCCTCGCCGACGCGGGCTCCGGGAACCTCCCCGCCGTGTCTTTCGTCGATCCCCGCTTCACGGACGAGGGTTCGGGAACCTCTGGTGATGACCACCCCCACGCGGACATCCGGTCCGGCGAGCTCTTCCTGGCCGAGGTCTATGACGCCGTCACCACAAGCCCGGCGTGGGCGAACACCATGCTGGTCATCAACTATGACGAGTGGGGCGGCTTCTACGACCACGTCCCGCCGGCAACTGCTCCGGACACCAGCCCGGAGACCGCTTTGCGCGGCTTCCGGGTGCCGTCCGTGGTCATTTCCCCACGCGCCCGACGCCGGTATGTCGCCCACGATGTCTACGACCACACGTCCGTCTTGAAAGCCATCGAATGGCGGTGGAACCTGCCACCGCTGACGCCCAGGGACCAGGCGGCACGCAACATCGCCGAGGTCCTCGACTTCGCGGCCCCGCCCAACGTCAGTGCGCCCAAGTACTTGGTTCCGCCCTTCGCAGCCGGGCCCGCCTGCACGCCCGCCGGGCCGCCGCCCGCCGAGGAATGGTCCGGACTGAAAGAAAAAGCCCTCGCCGACGGATGGAAACTGCCTTGATCCCTAACTCCCACACGAAGCCCGTTTTCCCGCCGGCAGGCCCGCGCCGGCCAGCGAGGTCCCGTACCCTGCGGCGGCTCGCCTCGGCCACCCTCGTGTTGCTGGCAGCCGCGACCCTGGGCTCCGGCCCGGTGGCCGCAACGGCCGGCAC
>NZ_JBFTKG010000055.1:0-13982 GCF_056395825.1 Arthrobacter sp. 05T47
GGCCCCACCAAATGGTGGGGCCCGCCGTCGTATGCGCCCGGGACGCGCGGGTTGTGCGCGGGAGAGTGTCAGGCGGCTGCTGCCGACTCCAAAAGGACGCCCAGCCCCTCGAGTGCGGTCTGCGCCTCTGCGAGGCTGCAGAGGGCCGGGAGGGCCTCCGCAGCGACGGCCAGCTCGACTTCGCAGCCGCACTCGAAGTCCTCGGTCATGACTTCCAGCAGCGARCGGGCGTCGACGCCGGGCCTGCCGTCCTTGCTGATGGTGACCGGGAGTCCGGTGGCCGTGACGGCCCGGACAAATACGGCCGCCGGCCGGGCGTGGAGGCCGATGGCGGCCGTGACGATTGCCTTGCGAACTGGCAACGGGACTCCCTCATGCTGGTGTTGGTTCTGCAGGTGCTGCAAGTGGACGGGTGCCATCGACGACGGACTGGTCGGGACGGCGGGGATTCATCAGACCGGGCGGGCTCCGTTGCCCGTCAGCAGTCTGCAACTTCAAGGGTAGCCGCGGGGGAGGGGCTGGCACGACATGAGACGGCYCGGTGGTCTAGACCTGCCGGGCAACGGGCTTACCCTTGAGATATGAGTGTYTTACCCGCGCCGGAGCCCAACYGGAGGCWGAACCATGGCGTCCTCTAACGCGTCCAGGATGATTGGCGAGATCGACCGTGAGAGCGGCGTGCCCATCTACGTCCAGCTGCGGGAAATCCTGCGTGCGCACATCGCGGCCGCCTGCCCGCCGGGATCGGCGCTGCCGTCCGAGCGGGACCTTGCCCAGCGCTTCGGCCTTGCCCGGATGACCGTCCGCCAGGCCATCGATGCCCTGGTGGGCGAGGAAGTGATTGAACGCGTCGTGGGGCTGGGCACGTTTGTGCGCAAACCCAAACTCGATCTCCAGGTCAAGCTGACCTCCTACAGCGAGGAGATGCAGCGRCGCGGCATGGTCCCGGCTGCTAAGGTCCTGAGCTTCGAGCAGATCGCCGCCAGCGCCTTCCTGGCCCGTGAGCTGCAGCTGGAGGAAGGGACGCCGCTGGTCCGGTTCCGGCGGCTCCTGCTGGCCGACAACGAGCCCATGAGCGTGGACGAGAACTTCATCCCCGCCCACCGGGTTCCCGGCCTGCTCGACGGCGAACCGCCCACCTCCCTGTACAACGTGCTCAGCGAACGCTTCGGGCTGGTCATGGAATGGGGCGAGGACATGATCGAGGCGACGGCCGCATCGCCGTCGACGGCCAGGCTCCTGAACGTCGAGGTCGGCACCCCGCTGCTGAAGATCCAGCGCCACGCGTTCGTGGCCCGCGCCATGGTGGACTACTCCGTGTCCTACTACCGGGCCGACCGCTACAAGCTCTGGGTGCCCCTGCAGCGCCCCGGCGTCCGGCCCACGCGCAACTACGCCTCGGGGTACCGCCCGTAACCCAGACCAACGCRGGGTCCCTTGCGCCCATGAAACCCCTGGGTTGGGCGCCAAGTGACAACCATAGAAGGATCTCCGCGTTGCTGTTGCACTCCGGAATGCAGGAAGGCCCGGTCCCCAAGGGGACCGGGCCTTCCGATTATCTACTTGCAGCGTCTTAGTGGCTGAGCGACTTCGACTCTGCTGCTTCGATCGCTTCGTGCGCGCCGTGGTGRCCGTGGGCGGCCTCCARCTCGGCGGGMGTGGCCGGGGCAACCCGGTCCTCGAAGAACCAGCGGGAGAGCGCGGCGCGGCGCTTTTCCTTGCGGTCCACRACRCCGTGTTCGTTCGGCACCGCGGGCAGCGGGGCCGGCGACTCGAAGCCCACGAGCTTGTAGCGCTTGTACTCGTCCAGCGGGGCGTGAACCTCGATGAACTCACCGTGCGGMAGGCGCACGATGCGGCCGGTTTCGCGGCCGTGCAGGGCAATCTCGCGGTCCTTGCGCTGCAGCGCCAGGGCGACGCGCTTGGTCACGATGAAGGCGATRACCGGGCCGATGAAGAACAGTGCGCGCAGCCAGTAGGTGACATCGTTCAGGGCCACGTGGAAGTGGGTGGCGATGAGGTCAGAGCCTGCGGCGGCCCACATTACGCAGTACCAGACGAAACCGGCCATRCCGATCGCCGTACGGGTCGGAGCATTGCGGGGACGGTCCAGGACGTGGTGCTCGCGGTTGTCCTTGGTGACCCAGCGCTCAATCCACGGGTAGGCGAACATGACCGTGAAGAGGATGCCGGCCGGGACGAGTGCCGGAAGCAGGACGTTGAACGTGAACATGTGGCCGAACCAGATCTGTTCGACTTTCCAGTCCCCGATCGTGCCCGGCATCAGGCGCAGAGCACCGTCAACGAACCCGATGTACCAGTCAGGCTGAGTGCCTGCCGAAACCGGCGAGGGGTCGTACGGACCGTAGTTCCAGATCGGGTTGATGGTRAAGAACGCCGCCATGAGGGCAACCACACCGAACACGATGAAGAAGAAGCCGCCGGCCTTGGCCGCGTAAACCGGGCCCAAAGGGTAGCCGACGACATTGCCGTCGTTGCGGCCGGGGCCGGGGTACTGCGTGTGCTTGTGCACAACCACCATGAAGAGGTGCATCACGATCATCAGCAGGATGAGTGCGGGTACCAGGAGGATGTGCAGCATGTACAGGCGGCTGATGATCATGGTGCCCGGGAACTCGCCGCCGAAGAGGAAGAACGACGTGTAGGTGCCGATGACCGGGATGGACTTGATAACGCCGTCGATGATGCGCAGGCCGTTGCCGGAGAGCAGGTCATCGGGGAGCGAGTAGCCGGTGAAGCCTGCAGCCATGGASAGGATGAGCAGGACGCTGCCCACCACCCAGTTCAGCTCGCGGGGCTTGCGGAACGCGCCGGTGAAGAACACGCGGAGCATGTGCACGGACACRGAGGCCACGAACAGCAGGGCCGACCAGTGGTGCACCTGGCGCATGAACAGGCCGCCGCGGACATCAAAGGAGATGTTCAGGGAYGAGCTGTACGCCACAGACATTTCAACGTTCTTCAGCGGCGTGTAGGAGCCCGCGTAATGCGTTTCCGCCATGGACGGATCGAAGAAGAACGTTAGGAACGTCCCCGAGAGCAGCAGGATGACGAAGGAATACAGCGCCACTTCGCCGAACATGAACGACCAGTGGTCCGGGAAGACCTTCCGGCCGAACTCGCGRAGGATGCCGGAGCCGCCAACACGCTGGTCGACGAAGTCAGTGATGCGGCCGCCCTTCGTCTTGGCGACGAAGACGGGGGCATCAGGCGTTAGGGATGAGGACATGCTGCTCACGCTCCCAGTAGCTCGGTCCGACGGGTTCATGGAAGTCGCTCGTGGCGACCAGGTAGCCCTCGGCGTCGACTGCGATAGGCAGCTGGGGAAGAGGGCGGCTGGCGGGGCCGAAGATAACCTTGCACTGTTGGGTCAGGTCGAAGGTTGACTGGTGGCACGGGCACAGCAGGTGGTGGGTCTGCTGCTCGTACAGGGCAACAGGGCAACCAACGTGGGTACAGATCTTGGAGTACGCRACGATGCCGTTGTAGGCCCAATCGACGCGTTCCGGGGAAGGGTGGAGTTCGCTCGGGTCCAGGCGCATGAGCARGACRACWGACTTGGCCTTCTCGTTCAGCTTGCCTTCACTCAGCTCGTTCAGCCCTTCCGGGATGACGTGGAAAGCRGAGCCGATGGTGACRTCCGCGGCCTTGATGGGAGTGCCATCGGGGTCGCGGGCAAGGCGCTTCAGCCTGCCGTCCGGAGCCGGCGCCCACAATGTGTGGGCCAGCGCGAAGTCCGGCCGGGGGCCAAGGTCACCGAAGATAGCCAATGCCGGCAGGGGCGCCAGTGCGACCGCGCCGAGCAGGGTGTTGCGGATCAGCGGCCGGCGCTTGATGCCGGTTTCTTCCACAATGTCRTCAACGATGCGGACGGCAGCCTGGCGGTCTTCCTCGGTTCGGATCGCGTGGCGCTCTTCCGAGACCTCGTGGTCCGGCATCAGGGCCTTGGCCCAGTGGACGATGCCGGTACCGATGCCCAGCATCGCGAACGCGGTGCCGATGCCCAGCAAGGCATTCTGGAGGCGGATCGTGGCGATCGAGGAATCATTCCCCAAATCGATCGCGAAGTACGACACCAGGAATATCAGGGTGCCAACGACCGAGGTCCCGAACAGAAGGGCTACCTGCCGTTCTGCTTTCTTTGCGGCCCTCGGGTCCGTGTCAGCCAGGCGCAAACGGTGCGGGGGAAGTCCAGGATCCTGGAACTTCTCCACCCCATTCTGACCAGCCGTAGCTACGGTGCCCGAGTGGTTCGGACTGCCGTCACTATGGTTGCCCATAATTCGCCTCATCCTTCTCTCGTCTCGGCTTCTGCCGAGTTAGGTTTCAATTCGAACTGCTGACGTGTCAGCAGAAAATTCTTACAGGTGTAAGGCCCGCTTACGAAGTGCGGGACGTGAGCCAGATCGTGAACGCGATGATGACGCCCAAGCCGGCAATCCAAACAAAGAGACCTTCGGAAACCGGTCCCAGGGCCCCAAGATCTGCGCCGCCGGGTGAACCGTTGGCTTCAATCTGCTTCAGGTAGGTGATGATGTCGCGCTTGCCCTCGGGGGAGATGTTCGCGTCACTGAAGACCGGCATGTTCTGGGGACCAGTGACCATGGCTTCGTAGATGTGCTGACCGGAAACTCCGGCGAGGGCCGGGGCAAACTTGCCCCGGGTGAGGGCACCGCCGGCAGCTGCAGCGTTGTGGCACATGGCGCAGTTGGTGCGGAACAGCTCTCCACCCTTAGCGGCGTCGCCCTTCTCATCGAGCACACCCGCCTCGGGAATGGCCGGGCCGGGGCCGAGCGAGGCAACGTAWGCAGCGAGCTGCTTGGTCTGTTCCTCGTTGAACTGGGCGGGCTTCTGCTGGGCCTGGGGGCCGTTCATCTGCATGGGCATACGGCCGGTGCCGACCTGGAAGTCAACAGCAGCGGCACCGACGCCCACAAGGGAAGGCCCGGCCTGCGAGCCACTGGCACCCATGCCGTGGCAGGTGGCGCAGTTGGCGGCAAAGAGCTTGCCGCCTTCCTCTACGTCACTTGCGCTGTAAGTGGTGGTGTCGGCTTTGGCCTGGTTGACGGTGGTGGCAACGGCGTACAGCCCACCCGTGACCAAGAGGCCCATCAGCAGCAGCGCTATTGCTGCCAGTGGGTGACGTCGCTTCTGCGAGAGTGCCTTCACGTGGTGGTTCCTTTTTTCGATCCTGCGGTGGCTCCGGGAGCCGCTTCTATAAATTCTGCCTCTTGTAGAAAAAGAGTCAAACCTGCTACTTGAGGACGTAGATGACCAGGAAGAGGCCAATCCAGACGACGTCCACGAAGTGCCAGTAGTACGAGGTGACAATCGCCGAAGTCGCTTCAAAGTGCCCGAACTTCTTCGCCGCGAAGGAGCGTCCCATGATGAGCAGGAAGGCAATCAGGCCGCCGATCACGTGCAGGCCGTGGAAGCCGGTGGTGATGTAGAAGGCTGAACCGTAGGCGTTGGAGGACAGCGAAACATGCTCGGAAACGAGCATGGCGTACTCGGTCGCCTGGCCGGCGACGAAGAAAGCACCCATGAGGAACGTCAGGATGAACCATCCGTTCATTCCCCACTGGGTGAAGCTGAAKCGTCCGCCGGTCCGGCGCGGCTGGAGCCGTTCGGCAGCGAAGACGCCCATCTGGCAAGTAAAGGAACTTGCYACGAGGACGATSGTGTTWACGAGCGCAAACGGGAAGTTGAGCTTGGCTGTCTCTTCGGCCCACATCAGTCCRGAAGTCGAACGGAGTGTGAAGTACATGGCGAAGAGACCGGCGAAGAACATCAACTCACTGGACAGCCACACAACGGTTCCTACAGAAACCATGTTGGGGCGGTTCAGCGTCGGGTGCGCCGGGGTACTGGGGGCATGGGTCGCAGATGTCACATAGACATTATGTCTATAAAACTCCGTACTGCCCAACGCAAACCGCCTTTTCGGAGGACTTTTTCTACAAAGACGCGAATTCGCGCGGAAAAGTTCCCGGAGGGGTTCACATTGGTCATCGCGGGGCCGACCTCGATAGCATCGGGAGGTGACTTCTCAGGCATCCGCACCGGCGGCAGGCAACACYTGGCCGCGGCTCATCAACGCACTCATCGGCGGCGCRGACCTCACCGCCGGGAGCACCGAATGGGCCATGAACTCCATCATGTCGGGCGAGGCSACGCCGGCCCAGGTGGCCGGGTTCCTGGTGGCGCTGCGGTCCAAAGGCGAGACTGTGGATGAGTTGGCTGGCCTGGTGGAGGCGATGATCTCCAATGCCARCCCCATAGACATYGCCGGTGAGAAGCTGGACATCGTCGGCACTGGCGGCGACCAGCAGAACACCGTCAACATCTCCACGATGGCCGCCCTCATCGCGGCCGGCGCCGGYGCCAAGGTGGTCAAGCACGGCAACCGCGCGGCGTCGTCCTCCTCAGGATCCGCCGATGTCCTGGAGGCCCTCGGCGTCCGGCTGGACCTYCCCATTCCCCGSGTGGCACGCAACGCCGAGGAGGCGGGAATCACYTTTTGTTTCGCCCAGGTTTTCCACCCCTCGATGCGCCACGCCGCCGTCGCCCGCCGYGAACTCGGCGTTCCGACGGCGTTCAACTTCCTGGGTCCCATGATCAACCCCGCACAYGTCCAGGCTTCGGCCGTGGGCGTCGCCAATGAGCAGATGGCCCCCCTGGTGGCCGGAGTGCTGGCCAAGCGCGGCAGCCGCGGCCTCGTCTTCCGGGGGAACGATGGCCTGGATGAGCTCACCACCACCGGCCCGTCGCGGGTGTGGGAGATCCGCAACGGTGAGGTCACGGACAAGATGTTTGACCCGCGCGATCTCGGCATCCGGCAGGCCACCTTGGAGGAGCTGCGCGGCGGCGACGCCGAGGCAAATGCCGCCGTCGTCCGCGCTGTCCTGGGCGGCGCGCCGGGGCCGGCCCGCGATGCCGCGCTGCTCAACGCCGCGGCCGGGCTGGTGGCGTTCGACCTCGACGCTGTGGGTCCACTCACGGATCGAATGGCAGCCGCGTTCAAGCGGGCCGAGCAGTCCGTTGAATCCGGTGCTGCGGCCGCCGTGCTGGACAGRTGGGTCGCTCTGTCGCAGTCCGCCTGAGCGAACTCAGGCGGCCCTGACCACAGGCACCCACCACGACGACGGGCCCGGCAGATTCTGCCGGGCCCGTCGTTTGTGTTGCTTGCGCTGCCAGTGGCCGGCTACTGCTCGAAACCGAGGGCGAAGGCCGCGTCGAGGTCGTGCTGGGAGTACGCGCGGAAGGCGATYTGCGTGGTGGTGTGGGCGACGCCGCGAACTTTCGAGAGCTTGTCCGCGATGACTTCRGCCAGGTCTTCRTGCTTGGCRACCCGGGCGATGGCGATCAGGTCCCACTCGCCCGTTACGGAATAGACCTCGCTGATGCCGGAGATSGCGGAGATTTCCTCGGCGGTCTCCGGGATGCGTGAAGCGTCTGTCTTGATCAGGACGAATGCGGTGACCACGTGTGAGCCTTTCCGGATCGGTTGCGCCGTTTGCGGGCCTGTCGGCGGCCCTTGCCCGGGCGCTGCCATCTTCWGCAAGCCTAGTGCATCAGCCCTTGCGGGGGCGGGAACGCAACCGCCGAACGCCCGCGACCACAAGACGGTATCCCAGGAGGAATACGGCGAGGCTGAGCAGGGCCACGATGATGAACGGCAGCACCACCGTCTGGCCCGTGACGGCCCGCAGGATCATGCCGACRCCGACGGTTCCKAGCCAGACGGCGACGCCGGCSGGCCACACSCGCAGCGGGTCATGCCACAGCCGSAGGGCAAGCCATGCCASKGCCGCRCCCGCMAGGAACGGCCAGGCCGTCGCAAAGACTCCGGTGATGATCTCGCCGCGCTGGTGCGCGTCGCGACCGATCGCCGCGAAGAGCAGAATCAGGAGGGCGTCCGCGCTTGCGGCCAGGGTGGCCGCCTGCGCCGGCCGGAGGCCGGTTTTTTGCGCGTCCGGGGCTGAGGGGYGGGGGAGGCTCGGGGTTGGAGARGGCATACCTCCAAGCCTAGTCCCGTCCGGCTGGGCTGCGCGGGGCGGGGCGGCGGCCGTGAGCTTCCTCCRGCAGKRGYCCGCGGSKCGCCGGGAGCCGTTGTGCGCAAAATCACCGTGGGGCTAGGCTCGGTCCCAAGCCACTGATCGCSGCCGGAGYCACCCGGCGGCACGGGCGAACGCAAGGGGACCGCTGTGAGTGAAAAGATCACCACCTGCCTGTGGTTCGACAACCAGGCCGAGGAGGCGGCGGAGTACTACGTTTCCCTCTTCGACGGCGGCAAGATCCTCGATGTTTCCCGGTACGGCGACGCCGGTCCCGGGCCCGCCGGCCAGGCMATGACCGTCCGCTTCCAGATCGACGGGCGCACCTTTACGGCGCTGAATGGTGGACCAGTCTTCACTTTCACCGAGGCAGTGTCCCTTGTCATCGACTGCGCGTCRCAGGAAGAAGTTGACCACTACTGGTCCGCCCTGACCGAYGGGGGCGAGGAAAGCCAGTGCGGGTGGCTCAAAGACCGGTATGGGCTCTCGTGGCAGGTGGTGCCGTCCGTGCTGGGAGAACTGATCGGAGGCCCCGACGCCGATGGCGCCCAGCGCGCCGTGCAGGCAATGCTCGCCATGGGCAAGCTGGACATCGCMGCCCTTCAGGAAGCTTACGACGGCGCCTGACGCGCCTGGGGTCCCGGCGTCGGCTGCCCTGAAGTCAATGCCCTGGCCAAGCTGTCAGTGCCGCSGATCGGCGTGGCCCCCGGGTGCAGCAGTGGCCGGCACATATGATCGTGGCATGAGTAGCGACGCCGTTCCGGAGGCTGTTGTCCCGGTACAGCCGGATCCTCAGCTGGCCGGCCAGTTGAGCATTAACGACATCCTGCTCGAACTCGGCCAGGCCCCCGTGGTGCATCCTTCCCCTGACGCGGCCAGCGAGCTGCACTTCTTCTAGTCCCAGCCCGTCCGGATCCGTCGCGCGCGGCGGCCCCACCGCCTGCTCAAGGCCAAGGCGATCGGCTAGGCGGGGSCCGGTCCAGACCGCATCCGCGGCGCCATGGGGCCTTGACCTCGGCAAATTCAGGCCTTATGGTCCTAACCGCCGGTTGCCCGGAAGACTACTTTGGCGCCTRAGGGGGATGCCAGTRGGGCTTCCTCAGAACGAAAGGATGGCTCCCGTGGAGCAATTCTGGAACGTCATTTGGCTGTTCTTTTGGGGATTTGCGTTCGTCGCCTACCTTTTCGCACTGTTTGCTGTCATCACCGACATTTTCCGGGACCGTGACCTGAACGGCTGGCTCAAGGCCGTGTGGATACTGTTCCTCGTCTTCGTGCCGTTCCTCACCGTGCTTGTGTACCTGATCGCGCGGGGCCGCAGCATGGCCGAGCGYCAGGCCAAGGGCGCGCAGGAGGCGCAAGCGGCCACAAACGAGTACATCCGCTCGGTCGCCTCAGCGTCCCCGAGCCAGGAAATCGCMAAGGCCAAGGAACTCCTCGACGCCGGCACCCTGACCCAGGCGGAGTTCGATGCTGTCAAGGCCAAGGCGTTGAGCCAGGCCTGAGCTCTTCATTGCCCTGGACGAAGCTCAGTCGGCCCTGCAGGACCTCATCGGCCGCCTGGCGAAGTGTCAGCGCATTCGCGAATGCGTGCGCGCGCAGCAGCAGGAGGGCYTCGGCKGCGGTGGTTTCTGCCTGCGCSAGGACCATGCCGGTTGCCTGGTGGATTTCCCGTCTGGACATCAGGGGAGCATCCACCGAGGGATCGGTGTCGGGGGAGTGCACAGCGAGAACCCTGCGGAGAAGATGCCATGCCGTTTGGYYGGCGAKCACCCCCGCCYTCGTMGAGTCGGCGTAACTGAGGCTGCCCGGCGCTGTGTGGTGAAGTTCCACGACGCCCAGGTCCAGTGCTCCCAACGTCAGTGGGAAGACGAAAATCGCTGCGACTTCTGTTTCCAGGAGAGCTTTGCTAAAAACGGGCCACGAGTASGGCTGGGKGTATCGSACGTCGGGGACGAGCACGGGGAGCCGCCTGCGAAGGGCCTCCCATCGTGGCCCTTCGCCGAGATCAAACTGCAGCTCATCAAGCCGGGCCGCCAGWGCATCGGTTGCACARACCARRGTCTCCGAGGCGGCGCCGCCGAACATGGAGACCGCAGCACCGCTAATAGGCAGCTCGTCCAGGAAAGGAGAGCACAGATCACCGCCGTCCTTGCCGGCCCCGGTCTGGACGCCGGAATCAGCCATGCGCAGCACCGCGAYGAATCTGGGCTGGCATCCGTGCGGCGTGTGCAACGTCCATTKTCGAGCCTCAGATCCCATCATCCCGGTACGGCAGAATCCGGTGCACACTGAACCGGACAACTGSTCTTMATCGCTAAGAATAARCCCRCCCTGCMSGWCWTWGCAGGTCGCGATCAGTGCGAAGACTGCCTGCTACCGCCCCACRAGACCCATGTGCAAGTCGTTGTAGCGGTTWCCCTGCACACCAATCCGGCCAGCTACSGCATCCAAATCTGCGACCTCGTCAGCGGAAAGCGCGACGGCGGTTGCGGCCGYGTTTTCCTCGAGGCGCACCCGGCGMCGGGTGCCTGGGATCGGCACGATCCACGGCTGCTGGGCCAGGAGCCACGCCAGCGCCACCTGGCCGGGAGTTGCGCCCTTGGCGGCGGCCAGCCCGGCGACGTGGTCCACGAGTGCCTGGTTGGCGGCCCGGTTCTCGGCGGTGAAACGCGGGATGGTGCCCCGGATGTCGCCGTCTGCAAATGGCGTGGACGGATTCACGGTGCCGGTGAGGAAGCCTTTGCCGAGRGGGCTGAAGGGTACAAATCCGATACCCAGTTCGGCCAGCGTTGGCAGCACCGCCGATTCCGGGTCGCGTGTCCAGAGGGAGTACTCGCTCTGGACGGCTGTCACCGGGAAGACTCCGTGCGCGGCCCGGATGGTTGTGGCTGAGGCCTCCGATAGCCCGAAGTGGCGGACTTTGCCGGCCTGGACGAGTTCGCCCACTGCGCCKGCCACTTCCTCGATGGGAACATTGGGGTCGACCCGGTGCTGGTAGAARAGATCGAGGCTGTCTRCGCGCAGCCGGCGCAGCGACTCGTCCGCGACCCGTTTGATCCGTTCGGGGGAGCTGTCGAGTCCCACCGATTTGCCGTCYTCGATCCGCCAGCCAAATTTCGTCGCGATCACCACCTCGTCCCGCATCGGGGCCAGCGCCTCACCGACCAGTTCCTCGTTGACGAAGGGGCCGTACACCTCTGCGGTGTCGAAGAAGCTAATTCCGAGATCGACGGCGTCGCGGAGCACCGTGATCATCGCCTGGCGGTCGCCGGGGTTCGGGCCGTAGCCCTGTGACATGCCCATGCAGCCAAGGCCGACRGCCGAGACCTGCAGGCCYTGTCCGAGAGTTCGCGTGTGCATCGTGTCTCCTCAGTTTGTTGTGCGCGGGGTGTGGACCYAGCGCCTCCAGTCAACCTGCCCCAGGGACTGTATGGGAGTCCCTGATGAAAGGTGTACTGGCAGGGCATCCCCCAAARCGTGCTGATCGGAGACACATAGGKGAATCGAAGGAGCCAYCTGCGCAAGASGAGGTACTGTGAGGCGCATGGAGATGCGCCTTGAGGTCGTACAAGTACCTGTCGCCGATGTGGACAAAGCCAAATCGTTCTACACCGACCGGCTCGGTTTCGTCCTGGACCACGACGTGGAATACATACCGGGCATGAGGGTGGTCCAACTCACCCCGCCTGGTTCCGCCACTTCCATAGTCATCGGCACAGGGATGACCAGCATGCAGCCTGGGAGCCTGGAAGGCCTGCAGCTGGTGGTCCCGGACATGGCCTCGGCGCGGTCTGAGCTTCTCGAGCGGGGGGCGGAGATCAGCGAGGTCCAGGACATGGGCGGGGTCCTGTTCGCCTATTTCGGTGACCCTGACGGCAACCGCTGGGTCCTCCAGGAAGCCACCCGGCCAGACGCCASGGAAGTCCTTCAGCCTTAGGCACMGCCGCCCGCCGAGGCGTCAACTGCCMGCCGCGGCAGCACGAGGATCGGTCTGAAAGCAGGGCCACGATGACGCAGTTTGTCGAAAATATCCTGAACGTCCCGCCCCTCCTGGCGTACGTGATCGTGGCCGGCCTCGTCTTCGCCGAGGACGCGCTGTTTGTGGGCTTTGTGATCCCGGGGGAGACTGCTGCGATTCTGGGCGGAGTCGTCGCCAGCCGCGGAAACGCCGAGCTGTGGCTGATGATGGTCCTGGTGGTCATGGCCGCTGTCGTAGGGGATTCGGTGGGATACGAGGTTGGCAAGCACTTGGGCCCCAGATTCCTTGAGTTGCGGGGTYTTCGGAAGAAGCGAACCAGACTGGATGAGGCGCAGGATTTTCTCCGCCGCAAGGGAGGGGCTGCCGTTTTCCTGGGACGCTTTGTGGCGTTCTTTCGGGCCGTGATGCCGGCCCTGGCCGGATCCGCCCGGATGCCCTATCCGCGTTTTCTCGCCTTCAACGTCGCCGGCGGCATTCTCTGGGGTGTGGGSTTCGTYCTGTTGGGGTTCGTGGCCGGTAACTCCTATGAAGCCGTGGCCAAAGCGGTAGGGCGGGATATCGCCGTCGTCGTCGGGGTGTTGGCGGTGATTGGCCTGATTATCTGGCAGGTTCGCAGGCGGCGGCGGAAAGCTGAGGGAGCTCCGGGCGTCCGCTAAATTTCTCCCCATGCYCGCGGGCGCCCGCGAAGGGGGTACTGGCAGTACTCGTAGCWRGGGGCACTCCCTCATTCGCGTTGATTGCAGTTTGCTGGGCAGGTGAGMGTTACRAGCGTCTCTTCCCCGATTCTGAATGACAGGACAGCAATGGCCATCAGCGCAGCAGCCCGCAAGAACCTCGACGAGCTCTTCCCGGGGCACGTCTCAACCCTGGCCGTCACCGACCCGGAGCTCATCGAGTCCTTCGGCAACTTCGCCTTCGACGAAGTGCTCGGCCACGGAGACTTGGACACGAGGACCCGGCTCATGGTCCAGCTCGCGTCGATGATCGCCTCGCAGGCGCTGGGGCAATACCGGGTGATGCTCGGCGCGGCGCTCACCGTCGGCGTCAGCCCGGTCGAAGTCAAAGAGATCGTCTACCAGGCCGTCCCCTACGTGGGAATGGCCAAGGTCTTCGACTTCATTCAGGCAACGAACGAGGTCCTCACCGAACGCGGCATCGAACTGCCCCTGCCGGGCCAGTCCACGACGACGCCCGCCGACCGCGCGGAGAAGGGCCTCGCCGTCCAGAAGGTGATCGCCGGTGCCGACGTCATCGATGCGATGCACGCCTCGGCGGCCGACGACGAGAGCCACTTCCAGCGCTACCTCTCCGCCAATTGCTTTGGCGACCACCTGACCCGCACCGGCATCGACGTGCCCACGCGCGAGCTCCTCACCCTGGCGATGCTCGTCTCGCTCGGTGGCTGCGAGCCGCAGGTCAGGGGTCACGTCGCCGCCAACCTCAACGTCGGCAACGGCCGCGCCCGGTTGCTGGAGGTCATCACCACGCTGCTGCCCTACATCGGCTACCCCCGGACGCTCAACGCGCTGCGGGTCCTCAACGAAGTCGTCCCGGCATGAGTAACCCCACCGCCGTCCTTGTTGTTGGTGCGACCGGCAGCATTGGGCATCTGGTGGTCGAAGCGGCTCTCCGGCACGGGTACCTCACCCGTGCCCTGGTCCGCGATCCTGGCAAGGCCGGGCAACTGCCTGTCGGGGCCGAAGTGGTTTTCGGGGATCTCTCGCGGCCGGACACCCTGGCCGCGGCCGTGGCCGGGATCGACGCCGGCGTGTTGACCCACGGTTCCCACGGCGGCAAAGCCGCGGCGGAACGCATCGTCTACGGCGGGGTGCGAAACTTGCTGTCCGCGCTGGGGTCGCGCACGGCGCGCATCGCCCTGATGACGGCGATCGGCGTCACCAACCGGACGGGCGCCTACCACC
>NZ_JBFTKG010000056.1:0-13972 GCF_056395825.1 Arthrobacter sp. 05T47
CTCCGAGGAACTGCTGCGCCGGATCCAGGGCGCCTTCATCCGCAAACCCCGGCACGGCCTGCACCACCTGGAAATCTTCGCCACCGCCGAACAGTACGAACACCTCGTCACCGTCATGAACACCGCCACCAACCCTCGCGCCGGCCTAGACACCGGCTCGGAAATGGGACCCGACATAGCAGAGGGCACGGTGACGGTCGCGGACGCCGCCACGGTCGCGGACGCCGCCACGGTCGCGGACGCCGACACGGGCGTAGGCCTGGGCGCCGCCATGGTAGCGAGCGCCGCCACAGGCGTAGGCCTTGGCGCCGAAACCGGAGCAGCTGACCTGCTCGACCAGCGCTCCCGGCCGCAACGGCTGCTCGACGGCCTCGTCGGAGCCTGCAAGGTGGCCCTCGCCACCGGAGGGCTGCCCGCAACAGGCGGTCTCCGGCCCCAGATCATGGCCACCATCGACTACCGCGACCTCCTCAAGCGGCTCGGCGGTGCGGGACCCGACCACGAGGGCACTGGATCGCTAACGTTCACCGGCCCCATCACCRCCTCGACCATCCGCAAACTCGCCTGCGACGCSGACATCATCCCGATGGTGCTCGGCGGGGACGGCCGGATCCTGGATATCGGCCGCGCTTCCCGGGTCTTCCCGCCCCATGTCCGCAAAGCCCTCACRGCCCGGGACCAGGGCTGCGCSTTCCCGCAATGCRCCATCCCCGCCCCCTGGTGCGAGGCCCACCACATCACCTACTGGTCCCGCGGCGGCAGCACCGGCACAGAGAACGGAACGCTGCTGTGCTCGCACCACCACCACTTGATCCACAAAGAACAGTGGACCGTCCGGATGCGCAGCGGCACCGCCTGGTTCATCCCACCGCCGCACATCGACSCCGCCCGGACGCCACGCCGGAACCGCTATTTCCGCCTCGAGTGACCCTGCGTTTCGTCTGACCCCGCTGCCCGCGTAATCCCCAGACCGAGCTAGTTCTGCTGCGGGGGACGATTCGAAYGGGGACGWTTCGAAGGGGGACCTCTGGAAGGGGCGAGAATGCCAATGGCATACCCCGCGCTCTGGGGGAAAGACTAGGGTGGAGGCATGGACCACCGCCGTCTGCTGCTGCGGGCCGTGAAGTCGATTCACACGATTGCCTGGTTCACGATCGAGGCCTGCATGGCCTACGTCCTGTACACCGGRCTYAGGGGCCGAACCGACCGGAAAACAGGTGTGGCCGCCGTCGTGGTCGCRGGMGAAACGCTGGTCTTTGCGGCCAATGGCTTCCACTGCCCGCTGACCGCCGTCGCCCAGGACCTCGGCGAYAGCGACGGCTCGGTGACGGATATCTACCTGCCGCGTTGGTTCGCACGGATGCTGCCCGGAATCCACGTCCCGCTGATCCTCGCCGCCGTCGTGCTGCACTGGCGGAACTGGCGGCATCATTCAGTCCGGGATAGCCAGCGGAGGCTGTTGCTCGGGCGATAGCCAGCGCTGGCCCCAGCACCCTCAACCTGCCGCCGCTACGTTGCCGCTCACGTTGCGGTCCCGCCGGGCGCGCCCCGCCGCGTGCGCGCGCGACGCTGCACCARGAGCCCGGCGAACCGTCCGGGAGCGGCCCGGATTGCGGGTAATCTTAGAGAGTTCCGGAGCCGGCACGGTCGCTCCGGAGGAGTTCATGGCAGGCAGCAAAAGGCGAGGTTGATGGTCCACATCTGGAACGATCTGTCCGAGGTCCCGGCGGACTTTGGTCCGTCGGTTGTCACGTTCGGCAATTTCGACGGCGTGCACCGCGGCCACCAGCAGGTGCTCTCGCAGCTCATCCGCACCGCCCGGTTGAACCACGCCCGCSCCGTCGCCATCACCTTCGATCCGCACCCGGCGCAAGTGCACCGTCCGGAGTCGGCTCCCGAGCTGATCATGGGCCTGGAGGACAAGCTCGTGGCCCTGGGAGAGCTCSGCCTCGACGCCGTCCTGGTGATGAAGTACTCGCTGGAGCTCGCCAGCCTGACYCCCGAAGAATTTGTCGCCACGGTCCTGGTKGACGGCCTGAAGGCGAGCCATGTGGTGATCGGMCACGACGCCCGGTTCGGCCGCGGCAATTCCGGGGATCTCGCCACCATGCAGGAGCTGGGCCGGAAGCTCGGCTTCGAGGTGCTGGTCATCAGCGAGTTCGGCTCGGAAGGCTTCCCCATCCACGACGACGCCGGGACGGACCGCCGCTGCTCGTCCACGTGGGTCCGTGAGGCACTCCGTGAGGGCGACGTTGCCACCGCCGCTGCGGTACTCGGGAGGCCACACCGGATGCGCGGCGAGGTGGTGCACGGTGCTGCACGCGGCCGCGACCTCGGATTCCCCACGGCAAACCTCGCCCCCACGGCCACCGGGTACATCCCCGCGGACGGGATCTACGCCGGCTGGCTGGTGGACCAGGASGGCACCCGGTGGCCGGCCGCCATCTCCGTGGGCTCGAACCCCACGTTCTACGGTGTGAGCCGCCAGGTCGAGGCYCACGTGATCGACCGCCCCGAGGAGTCCGTCGATGACTTCGATCTGTACGACCAGACAGTTGTGGTGGAATTTGTCACAAGGCTCCGCGGCATGGTGGCGTACCGTGGGCCTGAAGCTTTGGTGGAGCAGATGCGCCTGGACGTCGTCCAGGCTCATGACATCCTGTTYGCCCGCTAAAAACGGGGCCGGATCGGCGTCGACCCCCGCGCTGACGGCGTTCTGACTCACTGGAGCCGCGCACTGGTTCGCAGCCGTGCGGCAAGGAAGGCAARAGACGTGACSATCGAGAARAACACMAGGGAACTGGACCAGGACATTGTCCGGGACTTCAGCGMGCGGATGAGCTACGCGTCCTACCTGCAGTTGCCCACCCTGCTCAGCGCCCAGMAGCCGGTCAGCRSMCCGGAACACCACGAYGAGATGCTKTTCATCATCCAGCACCAGACCACGGAGCTGTGGCTGAAGCTGGTWCTGCATGAGCTGCGCAGCGCCGCCGCCTGGCTGCGTTCGGAYGACCTCGGGTCCGCSCTGAAGGCGATCGCCCGCGTCAAGCACATCCAGAARACSCTCACCGAGCAATGGTCCGTGCTGGCCACMCTGACGCCCACCGAGTACTCSCAGTTCCGCGGCTTCCTCGGCAACTCCTCCGGATTCCAGTCCAGCCAGTACCGGGCCGTCGAGTTCCTCCTCGGCAACAAGAACGCCAAGATGCTCCCGGTCTTCGAATCGGACCCSGAAGCCCACGAGATGCTGCGCGAACTGCTCGAAGCACCCAGCATCTATGACGACTTCCTCGCCTATCTCAAGCGCCAGGGCTTTGACGTCCCGGCATCGGTGCTGGAGCGGGACGTCACCAAGGCCCACGAGTTCTGCCCCGAATTGGTCCCGGTCTTCAAGTACATCTATGAGAACGCCGCGGACAACTGGGGCGCGTATGAGGCCTGCGAGGAACTGGTGGACCTCGAGGACAATTTCCAGCTCTGGCGATTCCGCCACCTSCGSACGGTCCAGCGCACCATCGGCATGAAATCCGGCACCGGCGGATCCAGCGGTGCGGCGTTCCTGCAGAAGGCCCTCGAGCTGACCTTCTTCCCGGAGCTCTTCGCCGTGCGGACGGAGATCGGCCAGTGAGCATCCCCGCCACCAACGACGCAACGGACAACCTGTGGCAGCGCGCCCTGGACCTCGACACCGCCGATCCKCTGGCMCGTTACCGTGACCACTTCGTCGGCACGGACACCGAGCTGTCCTACCTTGACGGTAACTCCCTGGGCCGGCCGCTCAAGCGGACCGTCACCGACATCAGCAGCTTCATCCAGGACAGCTGGGGCGGCCGCCTGATCCGGGGCTGGGACGAGGAATGGCTCGAACTGCCGCAGGCYATCGGCGACCAGCTGGGCCGCTCAGTGCTCGGCGCGGCACCCGGACAGACCATCATCGCCGATTCCACMACGGTTGTGCTCTACAAGCTCATCCGCGCCGCCCTGGCCGCGGTTACGGATCCGGCSCGGAAGGAAATCGTCCTGGACACGGACAATTTCCCCACCGACCGCTACYTGGTGGAGGGCATCGCCCGCGAAGAAGGCCTGACCCTGCGCTGGATCGACGCCGATCCTGCCTCCGGTGTCACCGTCGAACAGGTGCGGGCCGTCACMGGCCCGGCCACCGCCGTCGTGGTCCTGAGCCAGATCGCCTACCGCTCCGGCTTCCTCGCGGACCTGCCGGCCATCACGGCCGCAGTCCACGACGCCGGCGCCCTGGTGGTGTGGGACCTTTGCCACTCCGCCGGGTCGGTGGAGATCGYTTTGGACGACGCCGACGTCGACTTCGCGGCSGGCTGCACCTACAAATACCTGAACGGGGGACCGGGCTCGCCCGCGTTCGCCTACGTCAACGCCCGGCACCTGGCCGSGCTGCAGCAGCCAATCTGGGGCTGGATGGGACGYAAGGATGCGTTCGAAATGGGTCCCGGCTATGAGGCCGCTGCCGGCATCCGGGGCTTCCTCAGCGGCACCCCGGCCATTTTCGGGATGCTTGCCATGCGCGGCACGCTGGACCTGATCGAGGCAGCGGGGATGGCMGCGCTCCGGGCGAAGTCAGARCTGCTGACCGCCTTCGCCCTCGAACTCTACGATGCGTGGCTGGCRCCGGCCGGWGTGCAGCTGTCCACCCCGCGGGACCCGGCACTGCGCGGYAGCCACGTCACGATCGACCACCCTGCCTTCCGTGAGATGACAGCTACGTTGTGGGACCAGGATGTAATTCCCGATTTCCGTGCCCCGCAGGGCATCAGGATCGGGCTGTCGCCGCTGAGTACCTCCTTCGCGGAGGTCTACCGGGGCGTCGCGGCGGTGCGCGAGCTGCTCGCGGGCCAGGACACCGCARCCGTTTAGCCGGTGSGCGCGGCCGGCGGTTTCGACAAGATCGCGGACGTGCCACTAAACTGGACGTTGGATCCGGCTGCAGTCCGTGGCGGCTGGTTCCTGTTGTGTACGGAATGCCCGGCTTCGGCGGGGGATTCCGGGACGGCACCCCCGGCAGTGAATTACTGATTCGGGCCTCACGGCACATCTCTAGGAGTTATTGTGGCACTTGAAGCCGCTGTAAAGCAGTCCATCATCAAGGATTTCGCAACGTCCGAGGGCGACACCGGTTCGCCGGAGGTCCAGGTTGCAGTCCTGACTCAGCGGATCAAGGATCTCACTGAGCACATGAAGGAGCACAAGCACGACTACCACACCCAGCGCGGTCTGCTGGCCATGGTTGGTCGTCGCAAGCGCATGCTCACCTACCTCAAGAACACTGACATCACCCGCTACCGTCAGCTCATCGAGCGCCTCGGCCTGCGTCGCTAGTCAGCTTTAAGGGGCGGCCCCTTCCGGACCGGAACGGGCCGCCCTCTTCAGGACAAAACTAAACAGGAGGATCAACCGCATCACGCATTCGCGGTCCTCGGTAGTGATCCCCGGGAACGGCCTCAAGGAATGAGGCCCGGCCCGTGGGTCTCGATCGATGACCGGGTGCAGTGCAGGCCAGTMGACAGATGCTGGMCTGGGTTGATGCGGCTGGGCTCCGTGAACCATGAAACGGAGGTGACTCTCTATGGAGGGTCCCGAAATCCAGTTCTCAGAAGCAGTCATTGACAATGGCCGCTTCGGCAAGCGTGTAATCCGCTTTGAAACCGGCCGTCTTGCCAAGCAGGCAGCCGGCGCAGCGATGGTCTACATCGACGAAGAGACCGCACTGCTGTCCGCCACCACCGCCGGCAAGCACCCGCGTGAAGGTTTCGACTTCTTCCCGCTGACTGTCGACGTCGAAGAGCGCATGTACGCCGCCGGCCGCATCCCGGGCTCGTTCTTCCGCCGCGAAGGMCGTCCCTCCACGGAAGCCATCCTGGCCTGCCGCCTCATGGACCGCCCGCTGCGCCCCGCGTTCGTCAAGGGCCTGCGCAACGAGGTCCAGATCGTCGTCACCGTGCTGTCCATCAACCCGGACGAGCTCTACGACGTCGTCGCGATCAACGCGTCCTCGATGTCCACCCAGCTCTCCGGCCTGCCCTTCTCCGGCCCGATCGGCGGCGTCCGCGTTGCCCTCGTCGCCGACGAGAACGGCTCGCAGTGGGTTGCGTTCCCGAAGCACTCCCAGCTCGAGAACGCCGTCTTCAACATGGTCGTTGCCGGCCGCATCGCCGGTGACGACGTCGCCATCATGATGGTTGAAGCCGAAGCCACCGACAACTCCTGGAACCTCATCAAGGAACAGGGCGCCACCGCCCCGACCGAAGAGGTYGTTTCCGAAGGCCTCGAGGCTGCCAAGCCGTTCATCAAGGCCCTTTGCGAAGCACAGTCCGACCTGGCMGCCCGCGCTGCCAAGCCGACCGTCGAGTTCCCGGTCTTCCTGGACTACCAGGACGACGTCTACGCCGCTGTGGAGTCCGCTGCCGCCGAGAAGCTGGCCGCTGTCTTCCAGATCGCCGACAAGCAGGAGCGCGACACCGCCTCCGACGAGCTCAAGGACGAGGTCACCTCCTCCCTGGCCGGCCAGTTCGAAGGCCGCGAGAAGGAGCTGTCCGCAGCGTTCCGCTCCGTCACCAAGCAGGTTGTGCGCCAGCGCATCCTCAAGGACCAGATCCGCATCGACGGCCGCGGCCTGACGGATATCCGCCAGCTCACCGCCGAGGTTGAGGTTCTGCCCCGCGTCCACGGCTCGGCCATCTTCGARCGCGGCGAGACCCAGATCATGGGTGTCACCACGCTGAACATGCTCAAGATGGAACAGCAGATCGACTCGCTGTCKCCCGTGACGCGCAAGCGCTACATGCACAACTACAACTTCCCGCCGTACTCCACCGGCGAGACCGGCCGCGTCGGTTCCCCGAAGCGCCGCGAAATCGGCCACGGTGCCCTCGCAGAGCGCGCCATCATGCCGGTGCTGCCGTCCCGCGAGGAATTCCCCTACGCCATCCGCCAGGTGTCTGAGGCYCTCAGCTCCAACGGTTCGACGTCGATGGGTTCCGTCTGCGCCTCCACGCTGTCCCTGCTCAACGCAGGCGTGCCGCTGAAGGCTGCCGTTGCCGGTATCGCCATGGGCCTGGTCTCCGACCAGGTTGACGGCCAGACCCGCTACGCCGCCCTGACCGATATCCTCGGCGCCGAAGATGCCTTCGGTGACATGGACTTCAAGGTYGCCGGTACCTCCGAGTTCGTCACGGCCATCCAGCTSGACACCAAGCTCGACGGCATCCCCGCCTCGGTCCTGGCCGCCGCGCTGAAGCAGGCCCGCGAAGCCCGCCTGCACATCCTGGACGTCCTGAACTCCGCGATCGACACCCCGGACGAGCTCTCCGAGTTCGCGCCGCGCGTCATCGCGGTCAAGATCCCGGTWGACAAGATCGGCGAGGTCATCGGCCCGAAGGGCAAGATGATCAACCAGATCCAGGAAGACACCGGAGCCGACATCTCGATCGAGGACGACGGAACTGTCTACATYGGCGCCACCAACGGCCCGTCTGCCGACGCAGCACGGTCCGCGATCAACGCCATCGCCAACCCGCAGATCCCGGAAATCGGTGAGCGCTACCTGGGCACGGTCGTCAAGACCACCACCTTTGGCGCCTTCGTTTCCCTGACCCCGGGTAAGGACGGCCTCCTGCACATCTCCGAGCTGCGCAAGATCGCCGGCGGCAAGCGCGTGGACAACGTCGAGGACGTTGTCTCCGTGGGCCAGAAGATCCAGGTGGAAATCACCAAGATCGACGACCGTGGCAAGCTTTCCCTGTCGCCGGTTGTGGCTGAAGAGGCTGCCTCCGCAGACGCTGACAGCGCTGAGGTCTCCGCGGACGCCGCAGAGTAGTCTTTCCTGACCAAATGGCGGGGCCGGTGGATCATCCACCGGCCCCGCCGTTGGTTAACAACGGWTAACWCCCGGTWWGCMCCSGGGAGATGCCTGGGCCTGCCTCCGCCGGCACAGTGGTCCGCTGGTACGATGGCAGGCAGATTTGATGCGTTTTTTGACGGTTTTATGGAAAGGCCTTGATGACAGTCGTCCCCCTGCCGCTTGAGCAGAATCAGCACGCAGACACCCTGATCCACGGAGCCGACGGCGGTTCCGAGGTTCGCCGCTCGGTCCTTCCCGGTGGCGTCCGTGTGTTGACCGAGGCCATGCCCGGCCAGCGGTCGGCAACGATCGGTTTTTGGGTCGGCGTGGGTTCGCGCGACGAGGCCCCCGGGCAGCACGGCTCCACCCACTTCCTGGAACACCTGCTGTTCAAGGGCACCAAGCGCCGCACCGCCCTGGAAATCGCCTCGGCCTTCGACGAGGTGGGTGGGGAATCGAACGCCGCCACGGCGAAGGAGAGCACCTGCTACTTCGCCCGCGTGCTGGACAGCGACCTTCCCATGGCGATCGACGTYATCTCGGACATGATCACCGGCGCCGTCTTGGACCCGCAGGAGATGGAGCAGGAACGCGACGTCATCCTCGAAGARATCGCGATGGACAGCGATGACCCGACCGACGTCGCGCATGAACACTTTGTGTCCGCCGTCCTGGGGTCMCACCCCCTCGGCCGCCCGATCGGCGGCACACCGGCAGCCATCCGGGCCGTGGCACGTGACTCCGTGTGGGACCACTACCGCCGCTACTACCGTCCCGACGAGCTCGTGGTCACCGCGGCCGGAGGCCTGGACCACGACGTCGTCTGCGGGCTCGTGGTGGATGCCCTGCACACCGCCGGCTGGAACCTTGAGCCCGCTGCCGCGCCCGTKCAGCGSCGGTCCACAGAGCGCGCCGCGATCACCGGCACCGCCGGCCTGCATGTGGTGAAGCGCCCGGTGGARCAGGCCAACATCATCATGGGCTGCCCGTCGCTGGTGGCCACCGACGGCCGCCGCTTTGTCATGAGCGTGCTCAACGCGGTCCTCGGCGGCGGCATGTCTTCGCGGCTCTTCCAGGAGGTCCGGGAGAAGCGCGGCCTGGTCTACTCGACCTACTCCTTCGCCTCCTCCTACGCCGACGCAGGCTACTTCGGCATGTACGCCGGATGCACGCCGTCGAAGGTCCGGCAGGTCATCGAGCTGCTCGGCGCCGAACTGGACAAGCTGGCCGCGGACGGCATCTCGGACGAGGAGCTCCGCAAGGCCGAGGGGCAGCTGTGTGGCGGAATCGTCCTGGCGCTTGAGGACACCGGATCGCGGATGTCCCGGCTGGGCCGCGCGGAGCTGGTGTCCGGCGAGTACCAGGACATCGATGAAACCCTGCGCCAGATCAAGGCCGTCACCGCCTCGGAGGTCCAGCAGCTCGCCCGTGAGCTGGCGGCCGCGCCGCGGACCATCACCGTGGTCGGCCCGTTCGAGGAAACCGAGACATTTGGGCTGTAGGTAATTCCCGGGCCCGTGCCCGGGAGGTGAGTCTGTACACGGCAGCATCTTTACACCGCGGCACGCCCGGCGTGATGATAAGGGCGGGGTCACTCGGRASGAACTCCGTATGGGAGGACCCCTGGAAGGAAGACATGGACCGGCCACTGCCAGGCAGTGCAGTCGAGGCGCTTGAGGGTTTTCTGGGCCGGTGGACGGGGACCACGCACTGGGAGGCRACGGCGTGGGGTCCTGCGCGCAGCGCGGACACCGAGATCATCTTTTCCCTGGCCGCCGCCGGGCTGGCGGTCACCCACAGCTACCGGAATACGGATGCGGACGGGACCCGTTCCGAAGGCCATGGTGTTTTCACCATGGACCCGGACCACCCGGACACCTTGTGGTAYCACGTCAACAGCATGGGACTGCCGCCCGAGGCTCCGGCGCGCGCCAGCCTGGAAGGTGGCACGCTGACCGTGGAACGGCGCAGCGACCGCGGCACGGCACGKCACACCTTCCGGGTGGACGACGGCGAACTGACTCACGCGGCCGGGCTCCGCCTGGGCAAAGCCAGCGACTTCACGCCTTTCATGACCAGCGTGTGCCGGCGGGTCGCCGAGGGCGCCTCCATCCCGGCCTAGGCCCGCGCCCGGCCTGGGCCGGTCACCCTGCCCAAGCCTGCGCTCTCAGGATGCGGCCTCGAGGATCCTGGTCTTTGGAGCCCCTTGCAGGGCCGGGGCGACGTCGGCGGAGTTCCAGACCTTCGCCTGAAGRTTGGCCAACATTGTTTCCGCCTGATCGCGCTGTTCGAAATCCAACTCGACCACCACATAGAGCGGGTCGTCCACCGGGCGGCTGATCCGGTACGCCGTGACCCCGGACGCTGCGCGGTTCACCGGGTCGCGGTCGAAGGCCGCTTTCCACATGCCGAAGTCCTTGATCCCATGCTCGATCTGCAGTGTGAACATGCCGCTCTCCTCMTTGATGKTTGTCGCCTGCCACGGGGATATTCCACACTCTAGGACCGGTCTGGTCCACGCGATAGCCCCGGAATCCGGGAMAGCCKTCCCGGATCCACGTCCCGGCGGCGCCTACCCGCCGGCGAACGGCGGCAGCACATCCACGAYGTCGGCCGGCTTGAGCGCCGCGGCGTGGTCGTGCACGGCAACTTCGTTGAGCAGGAAGCTGGAGCGSGACAGGATGCGGGCCAGCGGCGGCGTGCCGGCCGGCGGCTCKGGGCGCTCGACGGCGAGGATCGCCTCCAGCAGCGAGGCGAGCGTGTCGCCGTCGTCGAGGTCGAAGCGTTCTTCATCCACGCCGGCGGCAGCGCGCGCGGCAGCGAAGTAGCGTACGTTCACGAAAAAGTCAGCCTCCGATKGCGCTCATGCTGCGGTCTGGCTGGACGAAGTCGGGGGCGTCGAGGCCCACATGGTCCATGCCATGGGCCTTGGGCTTGATCCACATGGCATCCTGCCAGCGTTCGGYGAGCTGTTCGTCRCTTGCGCCCTCACGCASCAGGCCCAGCAGGTCMACTTCCTCGCGCGAGAACAGGCAACTCATGATCTTGCCCTCGGCCGTGATGCGGGTCCGKCGGCAGTCGGAGCAGAACGGCTCCGTGACCGACGCGATGATGCCCACGGTGCCGAGGASGGGGCCGGTGGCCCGGTCGGTGCCGGGAACACGGGCCCGKACTTCGAACCGTTCRGCCGGGGCGCCGTCGCGGTCCCGCGGGTCGGAACTGAGCACGTAGTCGGCGGAGAGCAGCTCGCGGATCTCCGCGGCTGTGATCATGTTCCGTCGGGTCCAGCCGTGGTCCGCGTCGAGCGGCATCTGCTCGATGAAACGCAGTTCATAGCCGCGGTCCARGGCCCAGGCCAGCAGGGCMGGSGACTCGGCGTCGTTGATYCCGCGCATGAGCACGGCGTTGAGCTTGACCGGTCCCAGGCCAGCAGCCCAGGCGGCATCGACGCCGGCGAGGACCTTRTCCAGGAACGGGCGGCGGGTCAGCTTCGTGAAGGTTTCCTCATGCAGKGAGTCCAGCGAGACGTTGATCCGGGTCAGTCCCGCGGCCTTGAGCCCGGCGGCCTTCTTGTCCAGGCCGACGCCGTTGGTGGTCATCGAGATCGGCAGCCCCGGGTGGGCCCGGCGGAGCGCGGCGATGATGTCCACCAAGTCCGCGCGCACYAGCGGCTCGCCGCCGGTCAGCCGCAGTTCACGCACGCCGAGCATGTCCACGCCGATCCGCACGATCCGGACGATTTCCTCCGCGGACATCACCGCCTGCTTGGACARCCACTCCAGGCCCTCGGCCGGCATGCAGTACGTGCAGCGCAGGTTGCATTTGTCCGTCAAGGACAGCCGCATGTCCGTGGCACGGCGGCCATAACGATCGACGAGCCCGGCGGGCAGGCCCTCGGGGCGCCCGGACAGTGCGGCTGCCGCAGCTTCGCCCGTTCCGGGACTGCCTGCCACGCGGGGCTGGGGCATACCCAGTTGAACTGTCATAGTGTCAGGCTACGCCACGTGCCGTCCCACGTCACAGCCGCATGACGGCACGGATATTACGTGTTCGGGAAGGATGTCCTGCGGGGATCCGGAGCCCTGCCCGCGGCGGGACCGCGAACCTATGCTGGAAGCGTGAACAAGACCCAGCCGGCCCCGGACGCAACGGATCACCGGCGCATCCTGCTCGTCGAGGACGAGCCGACCATCGCCGGAGTGGTCCGTGACTACCTCGTCCAGGCGGGCTTCCAGGTGGACCTCGCCGCCGACGGCTTCACGGCCCTGCGCCTCGCAGCCGAACGCCGTCCGGACCTGGTGCTCCTGGACCGGATGCTGCCGGGCCTGGACGGCGTGGAAGTCTGCCGGCGGCTCCGGGCGACGCACAGCGTCCCGGTCATCATGCTGACCGCGCTCGGAACGGAGGACGACCGGATCCTGGGGTTGGAAGCCGGCGCGGACGACTACGTCACCAAGCCGTTCTCGCCCCGCGAGCTGGTACTGCGGGTACGCTCAGTCCTGCGCCGGAGCATTCCTGAATTCAGCCCGGAGCCCCCGGTCGAGGTGGGCGGCTTTGACCTCAGCCCGGCCGCGCGCACGGTGTCCCGCCATGGCAAGCCGCTGGCCTTGACCGCCCGGGAGTTCGACCTGCTGGCCTTCATGCTCCGCCGWCCCCGGCAGGTCTTCAGCCGCGAAGAACTGATGAAAGCTGTCTGGGGCTGGGACTACGGCGACCTGTCCACGGTCACGGTCCATGTACGGAGGCTGCGGGAGAAGATCGAGGACGACCCCACCCGCCCTTCCGTCCTGAAAACGGTCTGGGGAGTGGGCTACCGGCTGGACCCCAGCGACTCCAGCGAAGAGGAAGAGTCCGCCGGTGCAGACCTCTGAACTGCTCACCATCGTCGGCTGGGCYGTGGCCTGGGGAGCCGTGATCGGGGCCGCGTCGCTSCTTATCCTCAAGCCGCTGCGCAGGGCATCCTTCGCGGTCCAGATCTGCGTGGTGGTGCTTGCCGCCGTGGCGGTCCTGACGGCCGGWATGGTCAGCGCCTTCAACGCCATGTTCATTTCGGCACGGGATCTCGAAGTGATGTGGTACGTCCTGGCCGTGGCCTCGGCGGTTGCTGTGGCCATCGCCCTGGTGCTGGGATCGCGGGTGTCGCGCAACGCCAAGGAACTGGCCGAGGCCGCCCGGAGCATCGGCCGCGGCGAGAGCCCCGGCATCCARTCCGCGGTCATGAGCCACGAACTTGCCGCCCTCGCGGCCGARCTCGAATCCAGCAGYAGGATGCTGGAGGCATCCCGGCAGCGGGAGGCCGCCATCGAGAACGCCCGCCGCGAGCTCGTCAGCTGGATTTCGCACGACCTCCGGACTCCGTTGGCGAGCATGCGGGCCATGGCCGAGGCCCTGGAAGAYGGCATGGCGGCGGACGTTCCCGGCTATTACCGCAAGATCATCGCGCAGACCGACCTGATGGCCGGCATGGTCAATGACCTCCTGGAGCTCTCGAAAATCCACGCCGGAACGATGCGGCTCAAGGCCGAGCCGTTGGACCTGTACGACCTCGCCAGCGACGCCATTGCCGACCTCGCCGCGCTGGCGGAGCAACACGGCATTACGCTCGACGGCGGCGGGCGCCGCGAAAGCCTGGCCCTCGCCGACGGTCCCTCGATGGGGCGCGCCATCCGGAATGTTGTGCTCAACGCCATTGTCCACAGCGCGCCCGGGTCCCATGTCACTGTCGAAGTCGGCAGGGACGGGGACCGGGCCGTCGTCGCGGTTACTGACGGCTGCGGCGGAATCCCGGAAGCGGACCTCCCGCACGTGTTCGAGACCGGCTGGCAGAAGGACCCGGCCCGGAGGCGGGCCGGCCGTTGGGCCGCCCCGGAAGGCCCTGGGATGGACGGAATTGGGCTGGACGGAACTGGGATGGATAGGACTGGGCTGGGGAGCGCTGGGGTGCCCGAGACGGATGAGCCGGCGGGCGCCAAGCGTTACAGCGGGGCGGGGCTGGGCCTGAGCATTGTCGCCGGAATCGTCAGCGCCCATCAGGGCACGGTCACCGTTGAAAACGTCGACGGCGGATGCAGGTTCTCGCTGTTGCTCCCCGGGCAGGCT
>NZ_JBFTKG010000057.1:0-13409 GCF_056395825.1 Arthrobacter sp. 05T47
CCACCACATCCGGTTCCTCCCGGCGGGCCCTTCAAGCGGGCCCGTCGGGGTGGCTGGCCGCGCCAGCCCTTGCCTTCTTCCTGCTCTTCGCCATCATTCCGCTGCTCGGCGTCTTGTTCCTGAGCTTCACTTCGTGGGACGGCCTGGGCGAGATCAAGCTGGAGGGGCTCTCCAGCTGGACAACCGTCCTGACCGACCCCGTCACCGGCAACGCGCTGCTGGTGACGGCTAAGATCATGTTCTTCTCCTTCATCATCCAGGCGCCCATCAGCCTGCTCCTGGGCGTCTTCACCGCCGCTGGCCAGAAGTACCGGGCCGCGTTGGCCGTCCTGTACTTTGTGCCGCTGCTGTTGTCCTCGGCCGCCGTCGCCATCGCGTTCAAGGCCCTGCTGGACCCCAACTTCGGCCTGGGCGCCGGGCTCGGGCTGCCGATCCTGGCCCAGGACTGGCTGGGTAATTCGGACCTGGTGCTGTTCGTCGTCGTCTTCGTCATCGCCTGGCAGTTCGTCCCGTTCCACACGCTGATCTACCAAGGCGGCGTGCGCCAGATCCCCGCGTCGCTGTATGAGGCCGCGCAGATCGACGGCGCCGGMMGGGTCCAGCAGTTCTTCAACATCACGCTGCCCCAGCTGAAGTACACCATCATCACCTCCTCCACGCTCATGGTGGTCGGCTCCCTGGCCTACTTTGACCTCGTCTTCGTCCTCACCGGCGGCGGTCCCGGCTACGCCACGCGGCTGCTCCCGCTGCACATGTACCTCACCGGGTTCAAAGCCAATGACATGGGCGCCGCCAGTGCCCTCGGCGTCATCCTCGTCGCGATCGGCCTGGCCCTCGCCCTGCTGCTGCAGCGGCTGGGCGGCAAGAACCGCAACGCAAGCCAATTGGAAGGTGCCTGATGGCTTCCATTACCCAGATCCCCGTCCCGCCCTCGGCCCCCGCCCGCCCCGCCGCCAGGCCCCGCCCGCGGACCAAGGGACCGGGACGGACCCGCCCGAACTTCCTTGGCGGCCTCGGCGGCTGGCTCTGGCTGGCCATCATCATCGTCCCCGTCTACTACGTGGTGGTGACGAGCCTGAAAAACCAGGCCGGATTCTTCACGACCAACCCGATGATGCCGCCGTCTGAGCCCACCCTGGACAACTACAAACTGGTGGTGGAGAACGACTTCGCCAGGTACTTTGCCAACAGCCTCATCGTCACGGTGGGCAGCGTGGTGCCGGCACTCCTGGTTTCCTTCATGGCCGCCTACGCGATTGTCCGCGGCAAGAGCAGGTTCCTCAGCTGGACCAACAACCTGTTCCTGCTGGGCCTGGCCATCCCGCTGCACGCGACCATCATCCCCATCTACTGGATGATCACTCGCGCCCATATGTACGACACCCTGCTGGCCCTGATCCTGCCCTCCATTGCCTTCGCCATCCCGATCTCCGTGCTGATCCTGTCCAACTTCATGCGGGACGTGCCCAACGAACTCTTCGAATCAATGCGGCTGGATGGCTGCTCCGACTGGGCCATGATGTGGCGCCTGGCGCTGCCCATGACCCGGCCCGCCGTGGTGACCGTAGGGATCTACAACGCGCTCGGAGTCTGGAACGGCTTCCTGTTCCCGCTGATCCTGACCCAAAGCCCCGAAACCCGTGTGCTGCCGCTGTCACTGTGGACGTTCCAGGGGGAGTTCAGCGTCAACATCCCGGCGGTGCTGGCCGCCGTCGTGCTCGCTACCCTGCCGCTGCTGGTGGTCTACGTGATCGCCCGGCGTCAGCTGCTCAGCGGCCTCACGGCCGGTTTCAGCAAATAGAGAGGACTTGTTGTGTTTGAACCGAAACCCTTGCGGGTGGGGATGGTGGGCTACGCCTTCATGGGCGCGGCGCACTCCCACGCCTGGCGGACCGCGCCGCGGTTCTTCGACCTCCCGCTCGCTCCCGAACTGGCGGCCGTCGCCGGCCGGAATCCGGAGGGCGTGCGGGCCGCGGCGGCCAAGTACGGCTGGGACTCCGTGGAAACCGACTGGCGGGCGCTGATCGAGCGGGACGACATCGACCTGATCGACATCTGCACTCCCGGCAACACCCACGCCGAGATCGCCATCGCCGCGCTCGAGGCCGGCAAGCACGTCCTGTGCGAGAAACCGCTCGCGAATTCCGTGGCCGAGGCCGAGCGGATGGCCGCGGCCGCGGAMGCGGCGGCGGGCCGGGGCGTGTACTCCATGTGCGGGTTCAGCTACCGCCGCACCCCGGCTTTGGCCCTGGCCAAGAGGATGGTCGACGAAGGCCGGCTCGGGCAGATCCGGCACGTGCGGGCCCAGTACCTGCAGGACTGGCTCAGCGACCCGGATGCGCCKCTGACCTGGCGGCTGGACAAAACCAAGTCCGGGTCCGGCGCGCTCGGGGACATCGGGGCGCACAGCATCGACGCCGCCCAGTGGATCACCGGACGGAACATCACCGGAGTCTCGGCGCTGATGGAAACCTTCGTCACCGAACGCCCCCTGGCCGGGGACCTGGTGGGCCTGGGCGGGCACGGCGCCGCCGACGCGGAGCGCGGGCCGGTCACCGTGGACGACGCCGCCCTCTTCACCGCCCGCTTCGCCGGCGGGGATGGAACCGGCAACGGGGCCGGCCCGATCGGCATCTTTGAAGCCACCCGCTTTGCCCTGGGCCGGAAGAACGCCATGCGCCTGGAACTGAACGGCACTTTGGGCTCCCTGGCCTTTGACTTCGAGGACATGAACGCCCTGTCCGTCTACGACGCCGCCGACGGCCCCGACGCCGGGTTCCGCAAGATCCTCGTCACCGAACCCGAACACCCCTACACCGGGAACTGGTGGCCCACCGGCCACGGCCTGGGCTACGAACACCTCTTCACCCACCAGGCCGTCGACCTCATCCACGCCATCGCCGAMAACCGGCCGCCCTCACCCTCCTTCGCCGACGCCCTCCAGGTCCAAAAAGTCCTCGCCGCCATCGAAACCAGCGCCGGCAACAACAGCCACTGGCACACCCTCTGAGAGGAAAGACCATGACACGACCCATCACCCTCTTCACCGGCCAGTGGGCCGACCTGCCCTTCGAAGAGGTGGCGCGGCTCGCCGGCGAGTGGGGCTTCGACGGCCTGGAGATCGCCTGCTGGGGCGACCACCTGGACCCGCAGCGCGCCGTCGAGGACGACGCCTACCTCCAGGGCCGGCTGGACATCCTGGACAAGCATCAGCTCAAGGTCCACGCGATCGCCAACCACCTCACCGGACAGGCCGTCTGCGACGACCCGATCGACGAGCGCCACGAGGGCATTCTTCCCGCCGATGTGTGGGGCGACGGCGACCCCGAAGGGGTCCGTGCCCGCGCCGCCGAGGCCATGAAGACCACGGCCCGCGCGGCCGCCAGGCTGGGCGTGCAGACGGTCACCGGGTTCACCGGATCCTCGATCTGGAAATGCGTTGCCATGTTCCCACCCGCCTCGGACGCCATGATCGAACGCGGCTACCAGGACTTCGCCGACCGCTGGAACCCGATCCTCGACGTCTTCGAGGACGAAGGGGTCCGTTTCGCCCTCGAGGTCCACCCGTCCGAAATTGCCTACGACTACTGGACCGCCAAGCGCACCCTGGAAGCCATCGGCCACCGGGAGAGCTTCGGCCTGAACTTCGACCCGTCCCACTTCGTGTGGCAGGACCTGGACCCCGTGATGTTCCTGCAGGACTTCGCCGAGAAGATCTTCCACGTCCACATCAAGGAATCCGTCCGCCAGCTCAACGGCCGCAACGGCCGGCTCGGCTCCCACCTGCCGTGGGCCGACCCCCGCCGCGGATGGGACTTCGTCACTGCCGGCCATGGCGACGTCAACTGGGAACCGATATTCCGGACTCTGAACGCGATCGGATATCAGGGACCCACAAGCGTCGAATGGGAGGACGCCGGCATGGACCGCCTGCTAGGCGCACCGCAGGCCCTCGCCCTGGTCAAGGAACTTGCCACCATCACACCGCCCGCGGCCGCCTTCGATGCAGCCTTCGCCGCCCGCTGAGCCGGCCACGGCCACAACAAACCAACAACAGAGGATCCCCATGACAAACCATCAGAAAACCGCGCTCGTGGTGCGCGGCGGCTGGGACGGGCACCAGCCCGTTGAGGCCACCGAGGAGTTCATCCCGTACCTGAAAGCCAACGGCTACGAGGTCCGGGTGGAGGAATCGCCCAAGATCTACGCCGATGCCGACTACATGGCCGGCGTGGACCTGATCATGCAGTGCATGACCATGTCCACCATCGAAAAGGACGAATTCGAGGGCCTCCGCACCGCCGTCGAGAACGGCACGGGCCTGGCCGGCTGGCACGGCGGCATCGCGGATTCCTACCGCAACACCTCGGACTACCTGCACCTGATCGGCGGCCAGTTTGCCTGCCACCCGGGCAAACACCCGGATGAGCGAACGGGCGGGCAACCTGACAACTACGTCCCGTACGCGGTCAACATGCTCCCTGCGGCCGCGGAGCATCCAATCACTGCCGGCCTCGGCGACTTCGACCTCGTCACCGAACAGTACTGGGTCCTCGCCGACGACTACATCGACGTCCTGGCCACCACCACCCAGAAGGTCCGCGAATGGGACCCCTGGCACCGGGAAGTCACCTCGCCCGCCATCTGGACCCGGCAGTGGGGCAAGGGCAGGATTTTCGTCTGCACCCCGGGACACCGCGTCGAAGTCCTCCAGGACAGCAATGTCCGCACCATCATCGAAAGGGGCCTGCTGTGGGCAAGCCGATAGACCTGAACCAGCCAATCAACACAGACCAGCCATTCAACACAGACCAGCCAATATACACAGACCAGCCAATAGACACAGGCCGGCCAACAAACGTTGGAATCATCGGCTGTGGAGCGATCATCGCCCAGTACCTGGTCAACTTCCGCCGACTTCAGGACAATGACCTCATCAACCTCGTCGCCGTCGCGGACCTTGACCCGGCCCGGGCGCAGGCAGTTGCCGACTCGTACGACGGCGTTCGGGCGCTCACGGTCGACGCGCTCCTGGCCGCCGACGACGTCGATCTCGTCCTGAACCTGACCATCCCCGCGGCGCACGCCGAGATCGCCCTTCGTGCGATTGCCGCCGGCAAATCCGTCTACGGCGAGAAGCCGCTGGCGGCAACCACCACGGAGGCCCGCCAGGTGCTCGACGCTGCGCGGGCAGCCGGCGTCGTGGTCGGCTGCGCCCCGGACACCGTGCTCGGCACCGGGATCCAGACCGCCCGGAAGGCGATCGACGACGGACTGATCGGCCGGCCCATCTCCGCGACCGCCACCATGGTTACGCCCGGGCATGAGCGCTGGCACCCGAACCCGGACTTCTATTACCAGCCCGGCGGCGGCCCGCTGCTGGACATGGGACCGTACTACGTCTCGGCCCTGGTCACCCTGCTCGGACCCGTGGTCTCGGTGATCGGTGCCGCCAGCCACACCCGCGACGAGCGGACCATCGGCTCGGGCGCACGCGTTGGCCAGAGCGTGCCCGTGGCAATCGACACCCACGTCACCGGCGTCCTGGTCCACGCCTCGGGCGCCTTGTCCACGCTGGTGATGAGCTTCGATGCCGTGAAGACCAAGAGCCCCAACATCGAAATCCACGGCGAGCACGGCTCCCTCGTGGTCCCGGATCCCAACCACTTCGACGGCGACGTGCAGCTCTTCGCCCTCGGCGCCGAGGACTGGCAGAGCCTTCCGGTCTCCGCCGGCTACGAAGACTCGGGGCGCGGCTTCGGCGTCGCGGACCTCATCCGCACGCCGGCCGGCCAGGAGCCACGGGCAGGGGGTGTCCTGGCTTTCCACGCCCTGGAAGTGATGGAGTCCGTGCTGGAGTCGGCACACACGGGTGCGCCGGTCCGGATCGCCAGCACGGCACCGCGGCCCGCTCCGGTCGAACTGGCCGCCATCGCGCAGTCACCCGTGGCGGCCGGTTCCTAGGGACCGCCCAGCCCTACCGCCTTCCCTTCAACCCACTGCCCTCTAACCCACTGCCCGGCCGAAGTCGCCGGAAACCTGCGGACTCGCCGGAACTTTCCGGCGAGTCCGCAGGTTTCGGGCGATTTCGCGTGTTGGGGGGCGTTTGGGGGGCGTTGGGAGGAACCCGGGGCGCGGCGTCAGGAGGTGTCAGTCGGCGGAGCCCTGGTCGGCGTCGAACCCGGCAAGGAGGCGCCGGGAGGCCGTGTCCATGTGGGAGCGCATGGCTCCCGTCACGGCGGCCTCGTCCCGCGATTCGAGCGCGCGGAAGATTTCCCGGTGCTCGGCCAGGGCCGCCGCTGCGTGCCCCTCATCCGTCAAGGCGCGGTCCACCCAGATGCGCAGCAGCGAACGGATGCTCTGCAGCAGTTCCTGCAGCACCTGGTTGCCGGACGCGGCGGCTATTTCGCGGTGGAAGGCGGCGTCGGCCTCCACGAACGTTGCCAGGTCCCCGAGGTTGAGCTCCATGGTGGCCAGATTTTCGCGCATCCGGTCCAGGGCGTCGTCGGTGATGCGCTGGGCGGCGAGCTGGCAGGCCTGAACCTCGAGTCCGCTGCGCAGCTCCACGAGTTCGCGGGTGCGCGGGGCGCCCAGCATGAGGCCCCAGCTCAGCGTGCGGGGGAGGAGCTCGGAGATGCCGTCGCGAAGGTAGGTTCCGGAACCCGGCCGGACAATGACAATCCCCAGGATCTCCAACGCCGCGAGGGCTTCACGGACCGCCGAGCGTCCGACCCCCAGCGAGGCGGCGAGCTGGCGCTCGGCCGGCAGGCGGGTCCCGACGGCGATCTCGCCGCTCGTGAAGTACCCAAGCAGGCGTTCCGCGACCTCGGAGACAACCGAGCCTTGCTCCATGGAACCGAGTGCGGCACTTATTTTGGCCGTTGAAGCGGCGGAATTTACGGACACCTTCAAAGCGTAACAACCCGGACCAGCCGCGCCATGCAGACTTCCGTCTGTGAAATAAACATGTCAACCGGTTGACCAATTTAGGATGGACGCCGTATGGTTTTTATCACACGCTTAGTTGGGCCTGGCCAGCTCTCCAGAACTACGCGATGAGACCAATCCCCATGCTTCCAGCGCAGGAGGCGGCCGGGACATCAACATCTAGGAGTCAATGTGGACACCACGCAATCAGTGGTCGAAAGATCTGCAATCAAGAAGGTGGCAGTGCGGCTGGTGCCGTTTGTCGCCCTCATGTTCTTCATCAACTATCTGGACCGCACGGCCATCTCCTTCGCCGGCCCCAACGGCATGAATACCGACCTCGCCCTCTCAGCGGCCCAGTTCGGCTTCGCCTCCGGCGTCTTCTTCATTGGCTACATCCTGCTGGAAGTCCCCAGCAACCTCGCCCTGCACAAGTTCGGCGCCCGCCGCTGGCTGGCCCGCATCATGGTCAGCTGGGGCATTGTCTCGCTGCTCTTCACCTGGGTGGGCAACGTGGAGCAGCTCTACGTCCTGCGCTTCATCCTGGGCGTAGCCGAGGCCGGATTCTTCCCCGGCGCCATCCTCTTCCTCAGCCTGTGGGTCCCGTCGCGGCACCGCAGCAAGATCCTTGCCCTGTTCTACCTGGCCCAGCCGCTGACCACTGTCATCGGAGCCCCGCTGGCCGCCCTCCTGATCCAGCAGCATGGCCTCTTCGGCCTCGAAGGCTGGCGCGTCATGTACTTCGGTGTCGCCATCCCCGCCATCCTGATCGGCGTCGCCGCCTGGTTCTACCTCGCGGATTCCCCGGCCAAGGCCAAGTGGCTGACCGCCGAAGAGAAGACCTGGTTGACCGGAGCGCTGGAGCAGGAAAAGAACGCAACCGCCGCGGGCAACAAGCACGTCAGTGTCCGCACGGTCTTCGGCAACGGCCGCGTCTGGATGCTCGCCCTGATCTACTTCGGCTTCATCTACGGCCTGTATGCGCTCGGATTCTTCCTGCCGACCATCATCTCCGGCTTCGAGGGTCTGTACGGCGCCAAGTTCGACATCTTCCAGAAGGGCCTGATCACGGCCATCCCGTACCTGCCGGCAGCCTTTGCCCTGTACTTCTGGTCCAAGGACGCCACCAAGCGCGGTGTGAAGACCTGGCACATCGCCGTCCCGGCCCTCATCGGCGGCCTGAGCATTCCGCTGGCCCTCTTCGCGGGATCGCCGGCAGCGACGATCGCGGTCATCACCCTCACGGCGATGTCCATCTTCGCCGCCCTGCCGAACTTCTGGACGGTCCCCACCCAGTTCCTCACCGGAGCCGCGGCCGCCGCCGGGATCGCCCTGATCAACACCGTGGGCAACCTCGCAGGATTCAGCGCCGGCTACGTCACCGGCTGGCTCAAGGACTGGACCGGCAGCTACAACGTGCCCATGTTCGTGGTGGGTGGCTTCATGATCCTTTCGGCCATCCTCATGGTGGTGCTTGCCCGCAGGGGCACTGCCAACGTGACGGCCACGGACCTCTCAGCCACAGCAGGGGAGCCCGAGGCCGCGGAGTCAGCCGCCGCCCGCTAGCGGACGCAGCCCCGCTCCCACCAAACCGGTGCCCGCCGCGTGCCACACGGCCGCGGCGGGCACCCACCAAGCAGCTTTCCCTCTTCCAGGAGTACCCCCATGACCCGCCTGTTCAATGACCCCGCAGCCTTCGCTGACGAAATGATCGAAGGCTTCGTCGCCTCCCACAGCCGCTGGGTCAGGCGCGTCTCCGGCGGCGTAGCCCGCAACACGCGCAGCACCCCCAGCACCGTGGCGCTCGTGATCGGCGGCGGCTCCGGCCACTACCCCGCCTTCGCCGGACTCGTCGGCCAGGGCCTCGCCCACGGCGCCGCAATGGGCAACCTCTTTGCCTCCCCGTCCGCGCAGCAGATCTACGACGTGGCGAAGGCCGCCGACAACGGCGCCGGCGTCCTCCTGGGCTACGGCAACTACGCCGGCGATGTCCTGCACTTCAACCAGGCCCAGGCCCGGCTCCGCGCCGAAGGCATCGACTGCCGCAGCATCGCCGTCACCGACGACGTCTCCTCCGCCCCGCTCACCGAGCGGGCCAAGCGCCGCGGGATCGCCGGCGACCTCACCGTCTTCAAGGTGGCCGCCGCCGCTGCCGAGGCCGGCTACAGCCTGGACCAGACCCTCGAGATCGCCGAGCGCGCCAACCACCGCACCCGTTCCTTCGGCGTCGCCTTCACCGGCTGCACCCTGCCCGGTGCCGACCACCCGCTGTTCTCCGTCCCCGAGGGCCGGATGGCCGTCGGCATGGGCATCCACGGCGAGCCCGGCATCGGCGAGACGGGCATCCCGACGGCGGACGAACTCGCCGAGCTGCTGGTCAGCAGCCTCCTGGCGGAGGTTCCAGACGGCGTCGAGGTGAAGGGTGCGCGCGTGGTTCCCATCCTCAACGGCCTGGGCAGTGTCAAATACGAGGAACTCTTCGTCGTCTACCGCCGCGTCGCCCAGCTCCTCGCCGAGGCCGGCCTGGACGCCGTGGACCCGCAGGTGGGCGAACTCGTCACGAGCTTCGACATGGCCGGCACCTCCCTCACGCTGTTCTGGCTCGACGAGGAACTCGAGACCCTCTGGCACGCGCCCGCCGACGCCCCGGCCTTCCGCCGCGGCGCCGTCACCGCGGCCGCCCTCGAGGCCGCCGACTTCACCGACCCGTCCGAGATCGAAGCGTCCATCCCGGAGGCTACCGACGAATCCCGTGCCAGCGCCGTACGGGTCCTGGCCGCTCTCGGCGCCGCGAAGAACGTGGTGGACGCCAACGCCGAGGAGCTCGGCCGGATCGATGCGGTGGCCGGCGACGGTGACCACGGCATCGGCATGGAACGCGGCGTCCGCGCCGCCGTCGACGCCGCGGCAGCCGCCGTCGCCCGCGGAGCCGGGGCAGCCACGACCCTCCACCTCGCCGGCGACGCCTGGGCAGACAAAGCCGGCGGCACCTCCGGCGCCCTCTGGGGCATGGCCTTGCGGGCCGTCGGGGATGCGCTCGGAAACACCAACGCCCCCGACGCCGGCGCTGTCGCCGCCGGAGTCGCCGGCGCCGCGGCCGCCATCATGGACTTCGGCAAGGCCGCGCCGGGCGACAAGACCCTCGTGGACGTCCTGGTCCCGTTCCGCGACACCCTCGCCGGCCGCGTGGACGCCGGGCAGTCCCTCACACAGGCCTGGGGCGCCGCCGCCACCGTTGCGCAGCAGGCCGCGGAAGATACCGCGCAGCTCCTGCCCCTCATGGGCCGGGCCCGCCCGCACGCCGAGAAGAGCCTCGGCACCCCGGACGCGGGCGCGGTGTCCATGGCACTGATCGTCCGGGCAATCCACAACACTCTCCTCGAAAAAACAGTCGAGGGAAAAACAGTCAAGGAGAACGCATGAGCGCCAAACTGCGCCTGGTTATCGGATGCGATGACGCCGGATTCGAATACAAGGAAGCCCTGAAGGCGGACCTTGAAGCCAACGGGCTGGTCGAGTCCGTCCGCGATGTCGGCGTCGACGCCACCAGCCACACCCCCTACCCCTCCGTGGCCATCGCTGCCGCCGAACTCATCGCCGCCGGCGAGGCGGACCGCGCCCTGCTGGTCTGCGGCACCGGCCTCGGCGTGGCCATCGCCGCCAACAAGGTCCCCGGGGTCCGCGCCGTCACCGCGCACGACAGCTTCTCGGTCGAACGCTCCGTCCTGAGCAACAACGCCCAGGTCCTCACGTTCGGCCAGCGCGTCGTCGGCCTGGAACTGGCCCGCCGGCTGGCCCGCGAGTGGCTGACCTACACGTTCGACGAAACCTCGGCCTCGGCCGAGAAAGTCACACTGATTAAGGACTACGAGGGTGTCACTTCCTGCTAACACCGCCGCAGGCGGAACGGCCACAGCCGCTGGCCGCGCCGCTGGCCGCGCCGCTGGCCGCGCCGCTGGTACAGCGCAGCCCGGTGCCATCATCGGCGTCAGCCTGAAAATGTACTTCGGCTACCAGCGCACGCTGGACTACTGCCGCGAGGTCGCCGCGATCGCCCTGACACACCCCGCCGTGCAGAGCGGCGAGATTGAACTGTTTGTCCTGCCCGCGCTGCCGGCGCTGCCGGAGGCAGCCCGGATCCTCGGCGTGGCCGGGGCGGGCGCCGGCGCGCAGGACATCTTCTGGGAGGACGAGGGCGCCTACACCGGCGAGGTTTCGGGCCGGACCGTGTCCGAGCTCGGCGGACGCTACGCCGAAGTGGGCCACGCCGAGCGGCGCCGGATCTTCGGCGAGGATGACCGGACCATCGGGCTCAAGACCGCCGCCGCCTACCGCAACCGGCTCACCCCGGTGCTCTGCGTCGGGGAGCTGCAGCCCGGCTCGGTGGAGGAAGCCATCCGGCACTGCACCGCGGACATCGACGCCGCGCTCAACCGGGCACGGTCCCTCGGACCGGCTGCCCGAACCATCGTGGCCTACGAACCGCAATGGGCCATCGGGGCCCCGGAACCCGCCACCCCGGAGTACATCAGCGCCGTCATCGCCGGACTGGACGCGCACTTGCGCTCACTGCCCGGCCAGGCCGGCAGCCGGGTCATTTACGGCGGAAGCGCCGGCCCGGGCCTGATCAGCCGGCTCGATCCCGCCGTCGCCGGGCTGTTCCTGGGCCGCTTCGCCCACGACCCGCAGGCGCTCAGGACCATCCTGGACGAAACCGCCGCACGCCTGGGACTCCTGTCCGGAACGGCGGCAGCATGAGCGCCACGACCGGCCAGGGTTCAAAAATCGGCCTGAGCAGTTACGCCTTCTTCTGGCAGCTCTCGGACCGTGTCTCCGCGCCGCTTGACCTCGACGAAGCACTGGCCGAGACCGCGGCCCTGGGCGTGGACCTCTTTCAGATCTGCGACTACGCCCCGCTGGAGGCCATGACCGACGCCGACCTGGTGTCCGTCCGGGCCACGGCCGACTCGCTGGGCATCGCCCTGGAGCTCGGCACCAAGGGCATCCGGCCGGACCATCTCCGGAAGTTCCTGCACATCGCCGGGGTCCTGGGTGCACCGCTGCTGCGGACCATGTTCAACGTCCCGGGCCACACCCCGGACGCGGACCAGGCCGTGGCCGCCTTCACCGAGGTCCTGCCCGAGTTCGAGGCCGCCGGCGTGAAGATCGCCGTGGAAACCTACGAACAAGTCCCCACCTCCCGCGTCCTGGACGTCATCGCCCGCGTGGGCAGCCCGTACCTGGGCATCTGCAGCGACCCCGCGAACACCGTGGCGGCGCTGGAATCCCCGCGCGAGGTGATTGACGCCGTCGCGCCGTATGTCCTGAACATGCACATCAAAGACTTTGCGTTCAGCCGCAAGGAGGGGTGGGTCGGGTTCACGTACTCCGGCGCTCCCCTCGGCGACGGCCTCCTGGATTATGCCTACATGGCCGGGAAGCTGCAGCCCAAAGAAAGAAATATCAACCAGATCATCGAGCACTGGCTGCCGTGGCAGGCCTCCGAAGAAGAGACCATCCGCCTCGAAAAGCAGTGGACCCAGCAAAGCCTCGATTTCCTAAGGAGTAACTGAAATGTCAGCAGAACAATTGACCGTCGCCGTCATCGGAGCCGGAGGCAAAATGGGGCTGCGTGTTTCAGCCAACCTCCAGAAGAGCGCCCACACCGTCTACCACAGCGAAAACTCACCGGCAGGCCAGGAACGCGTCCGCGCCGAGGGCCGGGCGATCAGCACCACCGAGGACGCCATCAAGGACGCCGACGTCGTGATCCTCGCCGTCCCGGACACCGTCCTGGGCGTCGTGTCCCACGGCGTGGTCCCGCAGATGAAGTCCGGCGCCATCCTGCTCACCCTCGACCCGGCCGCGGCCTACGCCGGCCTGCTGGCCAAGCGCGAGGACGTCGTCCAGGCCGTGGCGCACCCCTGCCACCCCTCGGTCTTCCTCGAGCGCACCACCAAGGAAGAATGGGCCGACACCTTCGGCGGCCAGGGCGCCCCGCAGAACGTGGTTGCCGCGATCGACGAGGACGCCACCGAGGCCGCCCGCGCCGCCGCCGAGGCCACCATCAAAGTCATCTACGCCCCCGTGATCGACGTCCACTGGGTCACCGTGAAGCAGCTCGCCATCCTCGAGCCCACCCTCGTGGAAACCGTCGCCTGCATGATCGGCACCTTGCTCAAGGAAGCCCTGCACGAGACCGTGCACACCGCCGGTGTCCCGGAAGAGGCCGCCAAGGCCATGCTGTTCGGCCACGTCCAGATCGCCCTGACCAACGCCCTGCGCGGCTCCAACCCGTTCTCGGAGGCCTGCGAAATCGCCATCCAGTACGGCAAGGACACCATCATCAAGGACGACTGGAAGAAGATCTTCGACGACTCCGAGCTCGACTACGTCATCGCCAAGATGCTCAAGCTCGAGCCCGCCGTCCAGGCCTGACCCGACGCACTACTCCGGGGCCCGTGCCCTGTAGTCCCGTGCCC
>NZ_JBFTKG010000058.1:0-12718 GCF_056395825.1 Arthrobacter sp. 05T47
CCGCGGGACTCGGGCTCGTCCATTTCCCCGTCGCCCAGGAACGCCCAGACCTGCTGGTCGGAGGTGTCCTTGATGCCGCGGTTGTGCAGGTACCGGTTGGACTGGGCCTGGTAGATCGCGTTCATCGGGCCGATGCCCATCGAGACCGTGGGGAATTCCCAGAACTCCGGCATCAGCCGCGGGTGCGGGTAGGAGGAGAGGGCGTGGCCCTCCTTGGACTTCTCCTGCCGGAARCCGTCCATGTCCTCCTCGGACAAACGGCCYTCCATGAAGGCCCGGGCGTACATGCCGGGGGAGGCGTGGCCCTGGAAGAAGACCTGGTCCCCGCCGCCGGGGTGGTCCTTGCCGCGGAAGAAGTGGTTGAASCCGACCTCGTACAGSGTCGCGGCCCCGGCATAGGTCGAGATGTGCCCGCCCACGCCGATRTCGGCCCGCTGCGCCCGGTGCACCATCACCGCGGCGTTCCAGCGCAGCCAGGCCCGGTACTTGCGCTCGATCTCCTCGTCGCCGGGGAACGGGGCCTCCTGGTCCACCGGGATGGTGTTGACGTAGTCCGTGGTGGTGACCATCGGAACACCCACGCTTTGCGCCCCGGCCCGCTGGAGCAGGCTGCGCATGATGTACTGGGCACGCTCGGTGCCCTGTTCCTGAATCAGCGCATCCAGGGACTCCAGCCACTCGGCGGTCTCTTCCGGATCACGATCAGGCAGCTGGTTTGTCAACCCGCTGAGGATATGGGAGGTATCTTCTCCTGCAGCCACGTCCAACCTCTCTTTGAGCGCATCCATCGGCACCCTCAGCTCCGGGCAGGGTGACTGCCTGGGTTGAACGCGACGTGTGCGACATATCGGTTACAACAGCCCGGTCGTATGCGCCGGGCAAGGTCCAATCACGGTACGCCTGCCTGTAATYAGYCGGGCGGTTGCCCGSGCAGGCGTAGTCGTCATCAGCCACTCTAGCCGTGCGGGCAGACCGATGCGTAGCCGCCGCATGGACCCGTCGTCGTATTTCACGGGCATACTGGTTGTGTGACGAAGGGCTGCCCTGCAGCCTTCGGATCGGCCTGTGTGACGCAGAATATGGCGGATCGCGGGGTCAACAGCTTGAAGCGAGAGCTCAAAGGGTGTTGGCTTGGAGTAATGGAAATCACTAGTGCCATTGAAAACATGAAGCAATTCACAAAACATAGGAGCAACACGTGAGCGAGGCCGACGCCGCCACTTCGGTAAATGTGGCGGAGAAACTGGGTTTCAAAGACGGGGACCTGATTCAGGAATTCGGTTATGACGACGACGTCGACTTCGACTTGCGTGACGATATCGAAGATCTCACGGGCTCTGAACTGCTCGACGAGGACGATCACGAAGTGGTCGACGCCGCCATTCTGTGGTGGCGGGCAGGTGACGGAGACCTTGTSGACACCTTGGTCGAYTCGCTGACCACCCTCACCGAGGGCGGCGTCGTATGGGTCCTGACTCCCAAGTCGGGCCGCGACGGCTAYGTGTCGCCGGCAGACATCCAGGATGCYGCCCCCACCGCGGGACTTCACTACACCACCTCCGCCGGCGTCTCGAAGGACTGGAGCGCCACCCGTCTGGTCACGCGGAAGAACAAGTGACCCAAGCGGTCCAGCATGAGGCCGCTGCGGTGWCTCCCGCGGCGCTGCCCGCCGTGACKCCAGTTCCCGGCGTCGGGGATTCCGCRCCGGAATTCGAACTTGTTAATCAATATGGCGAACCGGTGCGCCTCTCGGATTTCCGCGGACGCAATGTCGTGGTTGTCTTTTATCCCTTCGCTTTCTCCGGCATCTGCACCGGCGAGCTGTGCGAAATCCGKGACAACCTKGCTCTGTTCGAGGACGCCAACGCCGCGGTGCTGGCAGTCTCGGTRGACAGCAAGTTCGCCCAGCGGGCCTACGCCGAAAAGGAAGGCTACGGTTTCGACCTGCTCGCCGACTTTTGGCCGCACGGCGCGGTGGCATCGGCCTACGGGGTGTTCGACGCCGACAGCGGCATGGCACTGCGCGGCACCTTCATCATCGACGCGGCGGGAATCGTCCGCTACGTCGTGGTGAATCCCCGCGGCCGGGCCCGGGACCTCGGCGAATACCGGGCCGCCCTCGCAGGGCTCAGCGGGAATTGATCCGGTGAGGCAGCGGCGGCCAGGAATCGGCATGACAGGATTTGCCAGCCTCCCGCCCGTCACGGCCGCCGAAGCCGGCGATACACCAGCACAACTCCTGCAGGGCGAGCTCGAGGTCCTGCAGGACATCCGCGGCGTCCTGTCCGGGGGACAGTTCACCGTGCTGACTGGCGCTGGCCTGAGCACGGATTCGGGCATTCCGGATTACCGCGGGCCCGGCGCCGCGCCGCGGATGCCCATGACCTACCAGGAGTTCATYGGCGAACCGGGGAACCGGCAGCGCTACTGGGCCCGCAACCACATCGGCTGGTCGCACCTGCGCCGGGCCGATCCAAATGACGGCCACACCGCTGTAGCCCGGCTGGAGCACCGGGGGCTGCTTACCGGACTCATCACGCAGAACGTGGACCGCCTCCACGAGGACGCCGGCAGCATCAACGTCGTGGACCTGCATGGCCGGTTCGACCAGGTTGTCTGCCTTGACTGCCACCGGAGGTTCAGCCGCCGGATGCTGGCCGGGATCCTGGAGGAACTCAACCCCGGGTTCCTGGAACGGGCGGAGGCGGCCGGCGCCATTGAAATGGCCCCGGATGCCGATGCCACGGTCGAGGACTCCGAACTGATCGAATCCTTCGTCGTCGCCCGCTGTCCCGCCTGCGGGGGCACCCTGAAACCAGACTTCGTGTACTTCGGCGAAAACGTGCCCAAGGACCGTGTCGAGCGCGCGTATGCCATGGTCGACGCGGCCCGGGCGCTCCTGGTGGCTGGCTCGTCGCTCACRGTAATGAGTGGCCTGCGTTTTGTCCGCCACGCGGCGAAGCAGGGMAAGGCCGTGGTCATCATCAACAGGGGACCGACCCGCGGCGACGACCTCGCCACCATCAAGCTYGACTCCGGCGTCAGCGGCGCCCTGACCTGGCTSGCCGCCGAGCTGCCGCCACTGTAGTCCGMCGCKGCRGTCCGCCCGCTGCAGGWGGGAGCRGGCCGATTGGCGCTTGGCCCGTGGCATCCGGTACAGTAGCTGTTCGTTGGTTGAAGCGCTTGGGCGCGGATACCGCGGTTTTGGGTCTTTAGCTCAGCTGGTAGAGCGCCACGTTTACACCGTGGATGTCATCGGTTCGATCCCGGTAGGACCCACCACAAGAAAACCCCGAGAAACCCCGTYATTTCCGGACCGCWTGGTCCGCCGAGGACGGGGTTTCTTGCTTTCTAAAGACGCTTAGGCGCTTTTCGGCGACGGCTCGTTTGGGCCGCTGATGGGCTCGACTGTTCCTTCAAGGAGGGCGTAGGCGTTGGCGAGGCGCTGCACGGCCTGCGACTGGTTGGTCGAAACGCCAACCTTCACGATTGAATCCAGCACAATTGCTTTCGCCTTCTCCAGTTTCTGAGCGTTTGATTCAGCCATCTTGGATTCCCCTTGTCATCCGTCCAGGGCGCCCTGTACGCCCCGGCACGCGTCGAACGTACCATCTGACCTGAAATGTCTGACATTAGTGACGGGACGTGAAGTGCGGTTCCCTCGTCCTAAGTCCGGGCCGCGCAGAGTACAGTTAGGTGATTTGTTCAGCTTCGAATGACCATTGGGGACAACTATGTTCTACGGCGTCACCCGCTACAGCCTCTTCTCACCCGGATCGCACTCTTGGAAAACGTCCCGCAGCGGCGTTTTCAAGACCCCGGAGGACTACATGCAGTATCTGTTCTCCGAAAAGCGCCTCAATCTTCGGGCTGAGATGTTCTTCGAGAAGGCCGTGCCTGCCCTTTCCGCCATGGCGGAGAACCATGACTACAAGCACTTCGTGATGTACTCCAAGCTGCTGCCAAAGCGCCACCAGGAAATCCTTTTCGCGGCCGCCTCCAAGTACCCGTTCCTGGTCCCCGTGGAATGGAACGACGTAGTCCGGGGAACGGGCATCGAAGAAGTGAAGCCCCTGATCGAACAGGATCTCGCCGGTAAGTTCGCCGCCGACGCCGGAGTGCAGCCCGTCGCGTGGTTCCGCCTCGACGACGACGACCTGCTCGCCGCTGACTACCTGACGCACCTTGAGGAGTACCGCACCCTGAACCACGTGGGGATGGCAATTTCATTCGGGCTCGGTCTGACCGCCTACAAGGGCGAACGCGAGCTGGTGAACTTGCGGGAGTTCTATCACCCGAAGTCCGCCCAAGGCATGGCGTTCGTATCCGCTTTCGACCCGAGCGAGCGGAGCCTCTCCATCGTTACGCCCGGTCCGCACCACGGTGTCGATCAAGTGATGCCAACCATTCTGGACTCTCGGGAGCACATGTTCTTCCAAGTCCGTCACAGCGATCAGGACTCGACCCTGAATGAGACGCCGCACGAGCGCGTCGCGGCCTCCTTGGCGCGGCTAGACAAGCTTCCGGCCGTGCGGGCGGCGGATATTTCTGCGGGGAAATGGCCGAGCCTTATTGAGGACATCGTCCGCGGCGAACCCGCGCCGCACGAGCTGTCCGCGCCCGGTGCGGAACCCCTGTGCCTGACCGAGGAGACGGAGCTGACGTTTGCGTTGGACACGGGAATCGAGGCGGGGCTGGTCGAGTTCGAGTTTGAGTTCGAGTCGAAAAGCAGGCTTCAGGGAGGTTTTGCCATGGTTTCTTACGATCTGCACGGCGCGGAGGGCATGGATCCTGCGGAGCTCGGGTTGCGGAAGAGCTCCACGTTTGGGTGGAGCCGACAGGTGTGGTCGAAGAGTGCGCGCGGCGTTGTGCGTCAGAGCCTTCTCCTGCCGGAAGGTGTCAGCATCTCCGGCATCACGCTGMGGGGCAAGAACCGTCAGCCGGCAGACGTTTTCATCCGCTTGCGCCAGCCCCGGGTCGTGGCGGTACACGCCGCCGGCTAAAGGTTAAGGCCCGAAGCCGGCCCTTGGGACGCTGATCGGGSCCGGCCCGGGACTGCGGCGTCGGTCCGGGACCCAACTTGCCAGTACCCAGAAATTGTCGGTGCTCCACCCTAGCGTGACAGGCATGGAGCACGTGATGGTGAAGACCGGCCCGGATGGGCGGCCCCTGGCGGTAGTACGCGGGGGCAGGGAGTGGATGATCGGGGCCGAGCCGGTGCGCTGGTTCGAGCGCGTCAGCTGGTGGGAGGCCGAGCGCCGGATGCCCAAGGGCCTGAGCCGGGTTGACGTCGAGGTCTGGCAGGTCCAGGCAAGGCTAGGGCGCAACCACGGGTCGGCCCTGACCACCATGGAATTGATCCGGGACGGCCTCGGCGGCGGATGGCGGCTTCGGGGGGCTGTCGCGGACGCCGCRTAGGCTGCAGCGGGCGGGAACGAGCCGGGCGATCACGAACGGTCAAACGGTCCGCCAGCTTGAATGCTGGACACGACACGGACACTGGCCGGGCCCGAAAACCGGGCATTGGAAAAGCCTTCCACCGCGACTATTGGGGGATGCCGCGGTGGAAGGCTTGTAATGAATATACCGTGAACTTTTGGAAATGTGAAACACCGCCAGGGTTTCAGCGCGGCATAATTACGCCAGTCGCTGGCCTAACCAGGGCCGACGGACCCCTCCCGCCTAGGATGATTGCATGACCGCCACGCATGCCCGCCGAATCGCCAGAGTCCGCCCCGTTTCCCGCGCCACCGAGGACGAACACTTCTTCGTTKCCAACGACGAACCGGACTTTGAGAGCGCGGCCGGCAGGGCGTGGACGGTAACCACCTCCCCGTTCCCCGGGTCTCCGGCCAACGCCGGCAGCCTGCACCGTAGTGGCTGGGAACTCGGCGCAACCGTGGATGAGGCATCGTTCACGTTCCTCTCACCCAGCGTCCCGGCCAACGTCCTGGGCATGGCCCACAACACCGGCCGCCCGGGCCGCGACCTGCCGCCGCAGGCYTTCCACAAGGCGACCACCAGTGTGGTGGGCCCGGGGGACGCAATCGAACTGCGGCCGGGCGTGGGCCGCGTCGAGCCGGAGGCCGAACTGACTATCGTCGTCGGGAGCAAGGCCCGCGGCCTGACGCCCGGCAATGCCATGAGCGCCATTCTGGGCTACACCATTGGAAACGACGTATCCGCCAGGGACCTGCAGGCATCCGATGAACTGTGGATCAGCGCCAAGAGCCAGGACACGTTCACACCTGTGGGCCCATGGATCGTCACGGACCTGGCGGGTGAAGACCTGGCAATAGGCATCGAGCAYAACGGAGCCCAGCTGAAGGCGGCCAGTTCTGCCGACCTTGGCTGGAAGGTGGAGGAGATCCTCACCTACCTGACCTCGTTCATGACGCTGCACGCCGGCGACCTGGTGCTGACAGGGTTCCCGGCCGAGTGCGCGCCCCTCGCTGCCGGCGACACCGTCACCTGCCACATTGCAGGCATTGGCGAACTGACCAATCCCGTGGTGGCCGCCGGCTGACGGGCCGGCGGTCTCCAGCGAAGGGCGCCGAAGTGCGGGCAGCGGCCAACGGGGCCGGGCGGGCCCGGCCACCGACACATGCGGTGCATTATGATGGTTAGTGTTCAGCTGACTGGACGGCATTTGAATGAGTGGCGCGGCGACTTGCGCGCGATACCTGAAGGAGAATCATGGCCGATTCCCGAGTTCCCCGAACCTCCGACGGATTGGGGAGCGCGTCACCCGCACCGGCCGTCACCCGAGCCGCCGCTGTGCTCGAGGCCCTGGCCGCATCGGCGACCGGACGCCTGACGCTCAGTGATCTGGCCAGGGAGCTGGGAATCCCGAAGTCCTCAACGTCCAACCTGCTCCTCGCCCTCGAGGAGGCCCGCCTGATCAACCGCCAGGGCGCGGACTTCACCCTCGGGCGCAAGTTGGTTGAGCTGGGTGCGGCGTACCTGAGCCGCCTCGACGAGGTCCAGGAGTTCTACCGCTTTTGTGAGCAGGCTCCGACACTGTCTGGCGAGACTGTCCGCATCGCCATGCTGGACGGAACAAATGTCATCTATCTGGCCCGCTACGAAGGGCACCCGGCGGTACGCCTGACGTCCAACATCGGCGACAAAATGCCGGTGTCCCTCTGCGCCGTGGGCAAGGCCCTGATAGCGCGACTGCATGACCATGACGTCGAGGACATGTTTCCGGACRACGCCGAACTGCCGGTCCTGACGCCGAAGTCGCTGCGCACCGGAGCAGAACTCAAGGCCCAGCTCGAAGTCATCCGGTCGCAGGGCTACGCCTTCGAGGACGAGGAATCCACCACTGGCGTCGTGTGCCTGGCCGTGGCCGTCCCCACGCGCGGCGCACATGGTCCCAGCCTTGGSCTCTCGGTCACGGCGCTCAAGGCGACCTACTCGGATGAACAGGGCGCCATGATGGTCAAGGAACTCAGGGACCTCGCCCGGTCTCTTGGCAACCCCATGGGCTAGGGCCCATAACGCCGGTCGTCCTGAGTCGCCACGAATAAGTCTGATTATTCATTGGCTAGCCGATCACTATGCTGTACTSTGTTCAACATAGTGATCGACTCCTTGAGGGGTTGCTCACATCCCACCAGGCCAACGGGGTTCTGGAGTGTTCTTGAGGGAGTGCTTGTGACAACTCGTACTAATACACCGCTGGCTGACACGGACGGCGCCGTCGTCGATCCGGAACAGCTGCGACGGGCAACGCTTGCCAGCTCTGTAGGCTCCGCTCTGGAGTACTACGACTTTTATATATATGGCCTGGCCTCGGCCCTCATCTTCGGCCCGCTATTCTTCGCGCCGCTCGGTGAGGACGGAGCCCTGATCGCCTCCTTCGCCACATATGGCGTCGGATTCGCGGCCCGACCCTTCGGCGGCATGGTCTTCGGCTACATCGGCGACCGGTTCGGCCGCAAAATGGTCCTCATCCTCACCATCGGCCTGATGGGCACCGCCAGCTTTGCCATCGGCCTGCTGCCGACGTACGAACAGGCGGGCATGCTGGGCGCCGTCCTCCTGGTGATCCTGCGCATCTTCCAGGGCCTGGGTGCCGGCGCGGARCAGGCCGGCGCCACCACGCTGATCTCGGAGGTCGCACCGCGCCGYCGTCGTGGATTCTTCGCCGCTCTCCCGTTCGTCGGCATCCAGCTGGGCACCCTGCTCGGCGCGGGAACGTTTGCCCTGATTGCCATGGCCGACAAGGCCGTTCTGCAGGGCTGGTTGTGGCGGGTGCCCTTCCTGGCCAGCGTGTTCCTGATTCTGGTGGCCCTCTTCATACGGCTCCGCCTGAAGGAAACGCCGGTGTTCCAGGAGTTGGAGAAGCACAAGAATGTGGCCAAGAACCCCATCGGCCAGCTGTGGAAGCACTCAAAGAAGAACGTGCTGATCGGCATCGGCCTCCGGATGGGCGAGAACGGCAATTCATCGATCTATTCCGCCCTGCTGGTCGCCTTCCTGGCGGCAAAGGATGGAGTCTTCCCCGGCGACAAGTTCATTGGCCCGGTCGGCCTGCTCATTGCCGCAGGGTTCGCAGCCGTCATGGTCATCACGTTCGGCGCGCTGTCCGACAGGATCGGCCGCGTGCCTGTCTACCGCTACGGTGCGCTCTTCCAGGCGCTCATCGCGCTGCCGGCGTTCTACCTGGTGACACTGGGCAACGTCACGCTCGTCTGGGTTGTCATGGTGGTGGGCATCGCCCTCGGTGTTCAGTCCATGCTCGGCCCCCAGTGCCCGCTGCTGCCCGAGCTCTTCGGCTCGCAGTACCGCTTCACCGGAGTGGCCATGAGCCGGGAGTTCTCGGCGGTCCTGGCCGGCGGACTGGTCCCGCTGGTAGGCGCCGCGCTGCTGGCCGCCACGGACCATTCCTGGCTGGTGCTCGCCATCTACTCGCTGGTGCTCGCGCTGATCTCGTTCGTCACCACGTTCTTCACGCCGGAGACGGTGGGACGCGACCTCGTCCTCATCGAGGACGCGAGCTAGGCGTACCCGAACAACAGRTCCGCAAGCCGCGGCCCCTTCCTGCCAGGAAGGGGCCGCGGCCTTTTGTACGACACGGGAAGCGCCTGGCGACGCGCAGAATACCGGGCGCTACCGAAATACCGGCGTCGACAGTCRGGATGCGCGTCGCCAGGCGGGAGTTGCGTCGCCGGCCAGGACTCGCGTCGCCAACCGGGAGTGCCCGACCCCGGAGCCCCCAGRCGCAAAGAGCGGCCCCTCCGTTTCCGGAAGGGCCGCCCTGGGTGGTGATGCGGTGGCGCYGCGGGGCAACGGCCTAGTAGAAGTGCACCGTGTCCACGAGGTGGGGCAGTTCGCCGCCGTCGAGGTAGGTCCGCAGGTTGCTGGCGAAGCGCTCGGCGATCAGCCGGTTTTCGGCCGCGCTGAGGGCAGAGGTGTGCGGGGAGACCATGACCCTGGGGTGGGACCACAACGGGCTGTCCTGCGGCAGCGGCTCCACGGCAAACACATCCAGGCAGGCGTAGGAGACCTGGCCGTTCTCGAGCGCTTCCAGGAGCGCCTCTTCATCCACCACGGTGCCGCGGCCCACGTTCACGAAGACGGTACCGGGCTTCATGGCAGCGAAGGCCGCGCGGCCGAAGAGCTTCTCGGTGTATGGCGTGCCGGGAAGGGTATTGACGACGGCGTCTGCCGTGGCCAGCAGGCCCGGCAGGCCGTTGTTGTCCGTGACCTCCTCGATCCCGGCGATGGCCTCCACGGTCCGCTTGGTGCCGCTGACGCTCATGCCCAGGGCGCGGGCGATCCGTGCGGTCTCGAGCCCGATCTCGCCCAGCCCGGTGACCACCAGGCGGGAGCCGTTCACCAGGCGGGTAGGGGTGCGGAGCTCGGGCCAGACCTTGGCCGCCTGGTCCTGGGTCAGTTCGGCGCTGCGCTTGAAGCCGTTGAGGATGCCGAAGACGGCGAACTCGGCGAGCGGCAGGGCATGCACGCCGGCCGAGGTGGTGACCTTGAACTTCTGCAGCGTCTCGGCGTCCAGCCCGGATGCCTTCACGGCACCGCCGGCGCCGGCCGCCATGGCGTGGATCCACTCAAGCCGGGGATTGCTGCCTGCGATCCGGGCAAGGCCCGCCGGGCTTTCGTTGGGGAGCCCGTACAGCACCTGGGCCTTGTTGAGCATGTCCCAGTAGCGCTCCTCCTGCTCCGGCGTCCTGCGGAAGTCCGGATCTCCCGAGTGGTCTGCGGGAAAGCGTTCCGGCGGCAGGAGGTCGGGCTCGTAGAGGACGGTCACGGACGGGTCTACGGCGCGGATGCGTTCCACAAGCTCTGCTTCGAGCGGGACGGCGATCGCGACGGTGGTTTTGGTCGTCATAGTGTTCATCATACTGAATGGAGGCTAGAATGCTGAACAGATTTCAAAGATTGACCACGACGGATTGACCACGACGAAGTGAGGCAGCATGGAGATGGACCGTAAAGAAGCCGGCTTTGTCGGCCTGGGACTGATGGGCGCCCCGATGGCCGCCAACCTCCTCGCGGCAGGGTGGGCCGTCACKGCCTGGAACCGCTCTTCACCAGCCCTGGACGCCTTCGAGGCCCTCGGTGGCTCCCGCGTGGCGGCCGTCGAGGCGCTCCGGGACCAGCCGGTGATTGTCTTCATGCTCCCGGATCTGTCCGACATTGAGGATGCGACCCTCGCCCTCCTGACGGAGTGGGCCGCCAGGCCGCCCGCCCCCGGCACCGCCGTGGTGGTCATGAGCAGCGTCTCGCCCTCTGTGGTCAAGGAGTTCGGCAAACGGGTCGCGACGGCGAGCGGAGGCAACGCCGTCGTCGTCGATGCGCCGGTCAGCGGCGGGACGAAAGGTGCGGTGGAGGGAACCCTCGCCATCATGGCCGGCGCCAGCGAAACCGACTTCCGGCGGCTCCTGCCGCTCTTTAACGCAATGGGCGGCACCGTGCGGCGGCTGGGTCCGCTGGGCACGGGGTCGCTCGCCAAGGCATGCAACCAGCTGATCGTGGGAAGCACGACGGCGGCGCTCGCCGAGGCCGCCGAGCTCGCCGAACGCTCCGGCATGGACGTGGCGGCCCTCTACGACGTGCTCGCCGGCGGCCTGGCCGGCAGCCGGGTCCTCGAGGTCGTGGGTCCCAGGCTCGCCGCGAAGGACTACGAACCCACCGGCCCCGCCAAGTTCATGCACAAGGACCTGTCCTTCGTGCTCGAAAGCGCCGACGCCGTCGGTGCCGCGGTGCCGATGGCCTCCGCCGGCGTCGAGCTCTACGCGGAGCTCAAACGCCAGGGGCTGGGGGACCGGGACCTCGCCGTCGTACGGCAAACCATCTCCAATCTCAGCGACAACATCAGATGCAACACAACAGACAGCACACCAGTCAAGACCAATTGAGGATCAGCAAACCATGAGTGGACTTTTTGACCTGACGGGGCGGGTAGCCCTGGTGACCGGTTCGAGCCGGGGGATCGGCAACGCGCTGGCGCGGGCGCTGGCGGATGCCGGGGCCACGGTGGTGCTTAACGGCATCAACGGYGAGCGGCTCAAGGCCGCSGARGCSGCGATGGCCGCGGACTACCCGCCGGGGCGGGTGCACGGCTGCGCGTTCGAYGTCACCAGCGACRCCGAGGCSGCCCGGGGCRTCGCGTGGGTGGAGGAGCATGTGGGGCCGCTGGAGATCCTGGTGAACAACGCCGGCATCCAGCACCGGGTCCCGATGCTGGAGCTGGATGTGGCGGACTGGGAGCGGGTGATCTCCACGGACCTGACCAGCGCGTTCCTGGTCGGGCGGGAGGCGGCCCGGCACATGATCCCGCGCGGSCGGGGCAAGATCATCAACATCTGCTCGGTCCAGACCGACCTGGCCCGGCCCACGATCGCCCCGTATGTGGCSGCCAAGGGCGGGCTGCGGAACCTGACCCGGGCGATGACCGCGGAGTGGGCGGGGTCCGGGCTGCAGATCAACGGGATCGCGCCGGGCTACATCCACACCGAGATGACCCAGAACCTGGTCGATGACGAGGGCTTCAATGCCTGGATCCTGGGCCGGACCCCGGCGCACCGGTGGGGGACCGTGCAGGACCTGGCCGGGCCCGCGGTGTGGCTGGCCTCGGACGGTTCGGACTTCGTCAACGGCCAGACCATCTTCATCGACGGCGGAATGACGGTGGTGGTCTGATGGGCGGCARCACAGCACTTCCCGAGGCAGCGRCCGAGTCTGACATCTCCGAATCTGACACCTCCGGGTCGGCCCTGCCCGGGTCTGCACTGCCTGTTTCGGGCCTGGCGGTGGTGGCCCACGCSGCCGGTGACCTGCGGATCGAGGACGTGGCGCTGGCGGCGCCGGCCCCGGAGGAGGCCGTCGTCGAAGTCCGCTACGGCGGGATCTGCGGTTCGGACCTGCATTACTGGCTGCACGGCGCGGCGGGGGAGTCCATCCTGAGGGCGCCCCTGGTGCTCGGGCACGAGGTCTCCGGCACGGTGGTCCGGGCCGCGGCGGACGGCACCGGGCCCGGTCCGGGCACGGCCGTGGCGGTCCAYCCGGCCACGCCCGGCCCGGGCGCCGCCCGGTATCCGGCGGACCGGCCCAACCTCTCCCCGGGCTGCACCTACCTGGGCAGCGCGGCCCGSTTCCCGCACACCGACGGCGCSTTCAGCCGGTACGTGAACCTGCCGGCGCGGATGCTCCGGGCGCTGCCCGCGGGCCTTGACCTGCGCACCGCGGCGCT
>NZ_JBFTKG010000059.1:0-12437 GCF_056395825.1 Arthrobacter sp. 05T47
GTCCCGGGGTCCCGGGCGGCGGTGGCCGGGGCCCGCTTGGCTGCGGGAGCCGGGGCGGCGGGCGCAGCCGCGGCGGGAGCGGGGGCAGCCGGTGCAGGTGCTGCCGGCGGTGCGGCGGCGGGCGCTACAACGGGAAGTTCACGGGTGGCAGGATGCACAGCTGTCGCGGTGCCGGACGTTCCGTTGGCGGAAGAGGCGTCACTGGCTTCGAAGGATTCGAACAGCGGCCACCACTTGGCGTCAACCGTGTTCTTGTCCTGCTGGTAACGCTCGTACAGTTCGTCAACGAGCCACTCGTTTCCGCCAAATTCCTCTGGTAGACGGTGGCTTGGCTGCTCTGGCACTTGAAATACGCCTCTTCCATGAGTTTGATTCCCTCTGGCTTCCACGGTGCCTCGGCACAACGATTGAGCCAGTCTCTGCGTCCAGTGAACCCAGACCCATGCCAGTCTAGTGAGGATTCTTGCCAAACCGCCAATAAGGGTGACCCAAATCATGATCCGCCCCATCAGCCGCCGAAATGGAGTGAAGAAGTGGTCCGGAATCGGCCGGAATGACGTGCCGGCGGGGCCCGGGACCCGCCCTAGAATCAAAGGAGAACCCGCATGGCGCCAAGGGCGCCAGCCACAGGGTGCCAGCTAAGGAGCAACCGTGCGTTTCCTGAATGAGCCCACCACCGACCTGACGTACTCCGACCTGTTCCTGGTACCGTCCCGCTCGGATGTCACCTCCCGCCTGGACGTCGATCTCACGGCCGACGACGGGACCGGCTCGGCGATACCCCTGGTGGCGGCGAATATGACGGCGGTGACGGGGAAGCGGATGGCCGAGACCATGGCCCGCCGCGGCGGCCTTGGAGTCCTGCCGCAGGACGTCCCGCTCGATGTCATCCGGGACGTCACGGCCTGGATCAAGGGGCGCCACCCGGTCCTGGAGACCCCGGTCACGCTCGCGCCCACAGACACCGTCATAGATGCCCTCCACCTGATGGGCAAGCGGCCGCACGGGGCCGTGGTGGTGGTGGATGACTCCGGCGCCGTCACCGGTGTGGTCCGGGCCGCCGACTGCGAGGGCCAGGACCGGTTCGCGTCCCTGGCCTCCGTCGTCCGCCACCAGCCGCTGGTGCTCGACGCCGCACAGCTTGGGAACGGGTCGGCCGCCGCCGCGGCGGATGCCGCGCAGGCCCTCCTCCGCGCCTTCGAGGCGATGGATGCAGCCGGAACCGACTACGCTCCGGTGCAGCAGGACGGCGTCCTGGCCGGCGTGCTCACCCGCAAGGGCGCCCTCCGCTCCACGCTCTACCGGCCCTCCCTGGACGAGGACGGCCGGCTCAAGGTGGCTGCCGCCGTCGGAATCAACGGTGACGTGGCCGGGCGGGCGGCCGAATTGCTGGCCGCCGGCGTAAACGTGCTGGTCCTAGACACCGCGCACGGCCACCAGCAGAAAATGTTCGACGCCCTGGCTGCCGTGAAGGGACTCAACCCCGGCGTCCCTGTGGTGGCCGGCAACGTCGTCACCGGCGGGGCCACGCGTGAACTCATCGAGGCCGGTGCGGACATCGTCAAGGTCGGCGTGGGTCCGGGCGCCATGTGCACCACCCGCATGATGACGGCCGTGGGCCGTCCGCAGTTCAGCGCCGTCCTGGAATGCTCCGCCGCCGCGCGCGAAGCCGGCGGCCGGGTGTGGGCCGACGGCGGGGTCCGCTACCCGCGCGACGTCGCCCTGGCCCTGGCCGCCGGTGCCAGCCAGGTGATGATTGGCTCCTGGTTTGCCGGAACGCACGAAAGCCCCGGGGACCTGCAGCTCGACGCTTCCGGCCGGCAGTACAAGGAAAGCTTCGGCATGGCCTCCGCCCGGGCGGTACAGAACCGGAACCAGCGCGAGGGCGCGTTTGAGAAGGATCGCAAGGCCCTGTTCGAGGAGGGCATCTCCACATCCCGCATGTATGTGGACGCGGCGCGGCCCGGCGTCGAGGACCTGCTGGACATGATCACCGCCGGGCTGCGCAGTTCCATGAGCTACGCCGGCGCTGCCGATCTCCCCGCCTTCCGGGAACGTGCCGTGGCAGGCATCCAGTCCGCGGCAGGCTATGAGGAAGGCCGGCCCGTCCCGCAGAGCTGGTGATTCCCGCACACCCCAAGGACGCGGGCGGGCGGGGGTTGGCGGCGGCTGCTCCTGTAGACTGAAATTCTTATGGACAGTAAATCTAGGTGCCGGCCTGGGGGCTGTCAGCGGAGAACGGAAACCGTTACCGCGCAGTCCACCCGCAGAGCCGGCAAACCCCGTTCACGCGCCCATCATTCTCCGGCCACCCGCCACCCCGGAGCCTTCCAGGAAACAGGGTCGGCCGCCGCCGACCATCCTCCGCCAGGCAGGCCCTTCCAGCACCTACGGCCCCTGCGACGGCCGTTAATTTCCGCCGCCGCCGCTGCCGTGGAAGCAGGCTGCTGACATGGAATGGCTATTCCTCGCAGCAGGCCTCCTGCTCATCCTTGGCACAGGGTTCTTTGTCGCCGTGGAATTTTCCCTCGTCGCCTTGGACCAGTCCACCGTGCAGCGCGCCGTCGATACCGGCGACACCGCCGCCGAGCCCCTGCTCAAATGTCTCAAGTCACTCTCCACCCAGCTCTCCAGCTGCCAGCTGGGCATCACCATGACCACCCTGCTGACCGGCTACGTCATGGAACCGTCCGTCGGCAAACTGCTCGAAGGCCCCCTCACCGCCCTGGGCGTCCCGCCCGCGGCGGCCGCCTCCCTGTCCCTGATCCTCGCAATGGCGCTGGCCACCCTGCTCTCCATGCTGATCGGCGAGCTGGTGCCAAAGAACATGGCCATCGCACTGTCCTTCCCGGTCGGCAAGGCCGTTGCCCGGCCACAGCTGGTGTTCACCGCCATCTTCAAACCCGCCATCGTGGTGCTGAACGGCTTCTCCAACAAGGTCCTCAACGTCTTCGGTCTGGAGGCCAAGGAGGAAATCTCCGGCGCCCGCACCCCGGCCGAACTGGCCTCGCTCGTCCGTCGCTCCGCGGCCATGGGCACCCTCGACGCCGGGACGGCCAACTTCATCTCCCGCACCCTGAAGTTCTCCGGGCGGACCGCCGCGGACGTCATGACCCCCCGCATCCGCGTGGAGACCATCGACGCCGACCAGCCGGTCTCGGATATCGTCGAGGCCGCCAAACGCACCGGATACTCCCGCTTCCCCGTGATCGGCGAGTCCTCCGATGACATCCGCGGCGTGGTGCATATCAAGAAGGCCATCGCCGTCCCCTCGGACCGCCGCGCGAAGCTGCAGGCAGGGGCCATCATGACCGATGTGCTCCGCGTCCCCGAAACCATCCACCTGGACGCCCTCCTGGCCGAACTGCGCGAGGGCAACCTTCAATTGGCGGTCGTCCTTGACGAGTACGGCGGAACCGCCGGCGTCACCACCCTGGAAGACCTCGTGGAGGAAATCGTCGGGGAAGTGGCCGACGAACACGACAAGGTCCGCCCCGGCCTGCTTCAGAGCGCCTCGGGGGACTGGTACTTCCCCGGCCTGCTCCGGCCCGACGAGCTCTCCGAACAGATCCCGGGCCTGACCGTGCCCGATGAGGCTGCCTACGAAACGGTGGGAGGCTACCTCATGAGCCAGCTCGGCCGCATCGCGGCAGTCGGCGACACAGTGGACGTCGACGGCGGGACACTCAGCGTGACCCGCATGGACGGCCGCCGCATCGACCGGATCTGTTTCCGGCCGGCCCGGGAACCCGGCGACGGCGAGCCCGGCGGCCAGCCCGGCAACGAGCCCGGCCCCCAGTCCGGCAGCCAGGCAGGTGCCGCATGAGCGACTGGGCCGGAATTTTGTGGCTTGCCCTCCTGCTGGTGGCCAATGCCTTCTTCGTGGCGGCTGAATTCGCTGTCATGTCCGCGCGCCGCAGCCAGATCGAACCGCTGGCCGAAGCCGGCTCCAAGCGGGCCCAGACCACGCTCCGGGCCATGGAAAACGTCTCGCTCATGCTCGCGTGCGCCCAGCTCGGGATCACAGTCTGCTCGCTGCTGATCCTGCTGGTGGCCGAACCCGCGATCCACCACCTCCTGGCTGTACCGCTGGAAGCGCTGGGCGTTCCTGCGGAGGCCTCCGACATTGTGGCGTTCGCCGTCGCACTGCTGGTGGTGACATTCCTGCACGTCACGTTCGGCGAAATGGTGCCCAAGAACATCTCCGTGTCGGTCGCCGACAAGGCGGCGCTGCTGCTGGCACCGCCCCTGATGTTCATCGCGCGCGTGGTCAAGCCCTTCATTGCGGCCCTGAACTGGTCCGCGAACCATATCCTGCGGCTCATGCGGATTGAGCCGAAGGATGAGGTGACGTCCTCCTTCACGCTTGAAGAAGTGCAGTCGATCGTGCAGGAATCCACCCGCCACGGACTAGTGGACGACGACGCCGGACTCATTACCGGAGCGCTGGAGTTCTCCGAACACACGGCCTCGCGGGTGATGGTCCCGCTGGGAAAGCTCGTCATGCTCAAGGCGGCCACCACGCCGGCKGARTTYGARAAGKCRGTGAGCCGSACCGGGTTCTCSCGCTTCCCSATGCTCGATGACGACGGCATGCTGGCCGGCTACCTCCACATCAAGGACGTGCTGTCCATTCCGGATGCCGGGTACCACGAGCCGATTGCGGAAAGCCACATCCGGTCGCTGGCGAACCTGGCCATGGACGACGAAATCGAGAAGGCCATGTCCGTCATGCAGCGCACGGGCTCGCATCTGGCCCGCGTGATCGGCCCGGACGGACTGACCCAGGGGGTGCTGTTCCTGGAGGACGTGATCGAGCAGCTTGTCGGCGAAATCCGTGACGCGACGCAGGCCACGGGCTACCGCAGGCTGGGCCAAGACCAGTAAGGGACAGCCCAGCAACGGACACCCCGGTAACGGACAGGTGCGCTGTGGCCCGCCGTGTATCCCTAAATAGGAATGATTCCTATTTAGGGATACACTCGGGCTGTTGCTATTGCTCCTGATTCTCAATAACAGATCCGAGGTTTCCCGTGCGTCGTCCCGCTGCCCGAGCCATGCTGGCTGGTTTTGCCGGCTTAGGCCTCCTGCTCACCGCGTGCAGTCCGACGGCGGGCGGCTCGCGGGGGACCGCGGGCGACGGCGTGATCGACGTCGTGGCATCCACCAGCGTCTACGGCGACATCGTCTCGAGCATCGGCGGCGACAAGGTCCGGGTCACCTCGATCATCAACCGCACCAGCCAGGACCCGCACTCGTACGAGGCAACCACGCAGGACAAGCTGGCGGTCTCCAAGGCGGAGCTCGTGGTGGAGAACGGCGGGGGATACGACGCCTTCATCGACACCCTCGCCACCGACACGGGGCTGGACCACGGCAACATCATCAACTCCGTGGACGTCTCCGGCCTTGCCACCGGAAGTCCGGCACCGGCAACAACTGACGCCGCCGCCCACGCGCACGAGCACGCCGGGCTGAACGAGCACGTCTGGTACAGCCTGCCGGCCATGTCCCGCCTCGCGGACGCCGTCGCGGACAAGCTGGGTTCGCTGGAACCTGGCTCGGCACAGACGTTCCGGACCAACGCTGCGGCCTTCAAGGACTCTCTCGGCGGACTGGAAACCAAGCTCGCCGCCATCAAGGCCTCGGCGGGCCATTCGCCCGTTGCGGTCACCGAACCCGTCCCGCTGTACCTGCTCGAGGACGCCGGACTGGAGAATCAGACCCCGGAGGAGTACACGGCCGCGATCGAGGAAGACGCCGATGTGCCGCCCGCCGTGCTCAAGGCCGCCGTCGACCTCGTGGCATCCCGGGGCGTGAAGCTGCTGGCCTACAATACCCAGACGGAGGGACCCCAGACGGTGACGCTGAAAAAGGCCGCCGAGACCGCCGGCGTCCCGGTAGTGAATTTCAGCGAGACCCTTCCGGACGGCCAGTCCTACCTGCAGTGGATGACCGGGAATGTCGAGAGCATCGGCAAGGCCCTAGGATGATCGGAACAGCGGGAGCAGCAGTCTCCGCGGAAAATCGAGGAAACCCCCTTTGACACCGGTAGTGAGCCTCCGTGGTGCCTCCTTGGCGTTCGGCCAACGGACGCTCTGGGAGGGCCTGGACCTGGACATCAACCCGGGTGAATTCTTTGCCGTGCTCGGTCCCAACGGCAGCGGCAAGACCACCTTCCTGAAGGTCCTGCTGGGGCTGCAGGAACTGAGCACGGGAACTGCCGTGCTCGGCGGCCGTCCTGTTGAGCGGGGTAGCCGCAGGATCGGCTACGTGCCGCAGCAGAAATCATTTGACCCCGACACGCCCCTGCGCGCCCGCGACCTCGTGGCCCTCGGCGTCGACGGCCACCGCTGGGGCATCCGCCTGGGCGGCGCAAAAGTGAACCGGAAGGTCGATGAGCTCCTGGACCTCGTGGGCGCCACTGACTACGCCAAGGTGCCGGTGGGGCAGCTCTCCGGCGGCGAGCAGCAGCGCCTGCGCGTGGCCCAGGCCCTCGCTACGGATCCCAACGTGCTGCTGTGCGACGAGCCGCTGCTCTCCCTTGACCTTCAGCACCAGCAGGCCGTCAGCGCCCTGATCAATAAGCAATGCCGTGAGTCGGACAGCGCCGTGGTGTTCGTGACCCACGAGATCAACCCGATCATGGACTACGTGGACCGGGTCCTGTACCTGGCCGGCGGCCGGTTCCGGGTGGGCACACCCGAAGAGGTCATGACCACCGAGGTGCTCTCGGATTTGTACGGCAGCCACGTTGAAGTCATCCAGGCCAACGGCCGGCTGATCGTGGTGGGGCTGCCGGATGCCACGACGCACCACCACCAGGACGCGCACTCCGTCGCGGGCGAGGTGGGCTAGGTGGATCTGGGCAACCTGCTGCATTCAATCTTCAACTTCGAAAACTACGGCGAGCTGCTGGTCCTGGTGCAGAACTCGATCTGGGCCGGCGCCGTCCTGGGGCTGCTGGGCGGACTCATGGGCACCTTCGTGATGAAGCGCGACCTGGCGTTTGCGGTCCACGGCATCTCCGAGCTCTCCTTCGCCGGGGCAGCTTTCGCGCTGCTGATCGGCGCGAACATCATCCTCGGCTCACTGGCGGGATCGGTCCTGGCGGCCGTGGTGCTGGGGGTGATGGGCGTCCGCGCACGGGACAAGAACTCGATCATCGGCGTCATCATGCCCTTCGGGCTGGGCCTGGGCATCCTCTTCCTGTCCCTGTACGAGGGCCGGGCAGCCAACAAGTTCGGCCTGCTCACCGGGCAGATCGTGTCGGTGGGAACGGTCCAGCTGCAGGTCCTGGCGTTCGCCGCCGTCGTGGTGATGCTGGCGCTGGTCGCCATTTGGCGGCCGCTGACCTTTGCCAGCGTTGACCCGGACGTCGCCACCGCCCGCGGCGTGCCGGTGCGGGCCCTGGCCCTGGGTTTCATGGTGCTGCTGGGAATCAGTGTGGCGCTGTCCATCCAGATTGTCGGCGCGCTGCTGGTGCTGGCCCTGCTGATTACGCCCGCGGCGGCGGCCATGCGGGTCACGTCCTCGCCCCGGCTGGTGGTCACACTGAGCATCCTCTTCGCCATGGCGGCCACCGTGGGAGGCATCCTCCTGGCCCTCGGCGGCCGGCTGCCGATCAGCCCCTATGTGACCACGCTGTCATTCCTGATCTATGTGGCTTGCCGGGTGATCGGCGGCGCCCGGGCCAAGCGGGGGCTCAACGGCAGGGTGTTGCGGGCCGCCTAAGGCCTCCGTACCGCGCCCGGTGACGCCCTGGCGGATTTTCCCCATGTTTGGCGACGACCTCCGGCGAGTCCCGGCGACCTGCCGGTCAATACCGGTCCATGGGGTCCAAGGTGGGGAATTTCCGCAGCCCTGGGCTACTGGCCGGCTTTCAGGGCCGTGCATTCGGGGCACAGCCCGAAGATTTCCACGGTGTGCTCCACAGCCGTGAAGCCGTGCTCCTGCGCGATCCGTGCGGCCCAGGCTTCGACCGCAGGGGCCTCCACCTCCACGGCCTTGCCGCAGTTGCGGCACAACAGATGATGGTGGTGCCCGGTGACGGCGCAGCGCCGGTAAACCGCTTCGCCGTCGGCGTTTCGCAAGACATCCACCAGCCCGTCGTCGGCGAGGGACTGCAGGATTCGGTAGGACGTGGCGAGGGACACCGCAGTGCCGCGCTCCTGGAGGATGCGGTGCAGTTCCTGGGTGCTGACGAAGTCCGCCAGATCGTCCAGGGCGGCACTGACGGCGAGGCGCTGCTTGGTGACGCGCTGTTCCTTGCCCTGCACGGGTGCCGAGGCCTCTGCAGGTGCCGAGGCCGGAACCCGGCTGCTGCCGGCGGTAGCGCCTTGGGACATCATGGAACTCGCTTCGTCAAAGTATTCGCGGGGGTCTCGCTGCGGGGTGGTGGCAATGTCCAAGATTACCAGCGTGCAGGATCGCCGGCAGAGCTCCGTGGACACCGTGACGGCGGGTGCCTAGGCTGACCGGATGAAGCTGACCAAATTCACGCATGCCTGTGTCCGTCTCGAGCAGGATGGCCGGGTGCTCGTATTTGACCCGGGGACTTTCTCGGAAACGGACCAGGCCCTGGCCGGAGCACATACGGTGCTCATCACCCACGAGCACGCGGACCACGTGGACATTGACGCCGTCGCCGCCGCGTTGCAGTCCAATACAGCGCTGGAACTGTTCGCTCCGGAGGGGGTGGCCGCGGCGCTCCGCGGAAAGGCGCCCGACGCCGGGAGCCGGATCCACGCGGCGGCTGCTGGTGAGGAATTTGAGACCTCCGGCTTTGCGGTCAGGACGTTCGGCGGCCAGCACGCGCTCATCCACCCGCAGATCCCCGTCGTGGCCAACGTCGGCTACCTTGTCGATGCCAACGTCTACCACCCGGGGGATTCCTTCGCGATTCCCGACGGCGTGGACGTGAAGACGCTGCTGGTGCCCATCCACGCCCCGTGGAACAAGGTGGGTGAAGTGGTGGACTTTGTGATCGGCGTCCGCGCGCCGCAGGCCTTCCCGATCCATGACGCGCTCCTGAACGACATGGGCCGCGGCCTCATTGAAGGGCACGTGACCCGGATCGGCGCCAAATACGGCACCGAGTACCGGCACCTCTCCAGCGGCGACTCAGCGGAGGTCTAGCCGACGCCGGCCGCAGCCTGCGCTGTTGCGCCTACGCGGGCGCGCTCTACTTCTTCTACGCTGGTGCACTGGCGGCCGAGTCCGGCCATATGCCCGTGTGAAAGAATTCGTGCAGCACAGCTTCGTGGGGCTCGGGGTCCAGGCCGTGGGCCTCGAGCCACTCCGGGTTGTAGTAGTTCCCGGCGTAGCGGTCSCCGSCGTCGCACATCARCGWCACMAYGCTGCCCCGSCGGCCCTCGRCGAYCATCKCYGCGATCAGCTGCCACACGCCCCAGAGRTTGGTKCCGGTGGACGGGCCGGCGTGCAGCCCGGCGTGTTGTTTCAGGTGCCGCATGGCCGCCACGGACGCGGCGTCGGGAACCTGGATCATGTGGTCGATCACGGCGGGCACAAAGCTCGGCTCCATCCGCGGCCGGCCGATGCCCTCGATGCGTGACGGCCCTGCCGTTGCGCTCCCGCCAGCGGCTGCCCCGCCACCAGCCGCCCCGCGGGTGGCGGGCATCCCGCCGTCGGGCCGGCTGTCCCGCCAGCCCGGATAAAACGCGGAGTTTTCCGGATCGACGACGGCGAGCCTGGTCTCGTGGCAGTGGTACCGCAGGTACCGGCCGATCGTGGCGCTGGTCCCGCCGGTGCCGGCCCCGACCACCACCCAGCGGGGGATCGGATGCTCCTCAAGGGCCAGCTGGCCAAAGATCGACTCGGCGATGTTGTTGTTCCCGCGCCAGTCCGTGGCGCGTTCGGCGTACGTGAACTGGTCCATGTAGTGCCCGCCGGTGCTCCTGGCCAGATCCGCGGCGGCGTCATAGACCTCAGAGGCGTGGTCCACCAGATGGCACGAGCCGCCGAACTGCTCGATCAGGGCGATCTTCTCCCGGCTGGTGGTCCGGGTCATCACCGCGATGAAGGGCAGTCCGAGCAGCTGAGCAAAATAGGCCTCGGAGACGGCGGTGCTGCCGCTGGACGCCTCAACGATCGTGGTGCCCTCCCGGATCCAGCCGTTGACGAGGCCGAAGAGGAACAGCGAACGCGCCAGCCGGTGCTTGAGGCTGCCAGTGCGGTGGGTGGACTCGTCCTTCAGGTACAGCTGGACGCCCCAGTGTTCGGGGAGCGGCACCGAATACAGGTGCGTGTCGGCAGAGCGGTTGTTTTCGGCGTTGATCCGGCGGACGGCTTCGTCGGCCCAGGCCCGGTCCTGCTGATGCGCGGTGTTCACCGCTACAGCCTACCGGGGCGGCGGGACGCCGCAGATAGAGTGGGCGGATGGACACCATTCTTACTGCTGCTGCCCTCAAGGGCCGACTGGACGGACTGGACGGGCTGGACGGACTGGGCGGGGCCCGCGAAGCCGGCCAGCAAACCGTGCTCCTCGATGTTCGGTGGGCGCTGGGGGATCCCCACGGCCACGACCACTACCTTCGCGAGCACATCCCTGGAGCCGTCTTCGTCAATCTGGCCACCGAACTTGCCGGACCAGCGGATCCGGGACGCGGAAGGCATCCGCTGCCGCCGCTGGAGCAGTTCCAGGAATCAGCCCGCCGCTGGGGCATCAACGACGGCGACACGGTCGTAGCGTACGACGACAGCGGCAATATGGCCGCCGCCCGGCTGTGGTGGATGCTACGCAATGCGGGTTTCCGCGAGGTTTACCTGCTCGACGGCGGGTTGGCCGCCTGGCGGTCCGCGGGATTCGAAGTGGCGGCGGGATCGGAACAGCCGGCGCCCGGGAACGTCACCTTGTCCGAGGGCCACATGCCAGCGATCGACGCCGAACAAGCCGCTACCTGGGGCCGCCAAGGACTGTTGTTTGACGCCCGGGCGGCCGAGCGGTACCGAGGGGAAATCGAACCAGTGGATCCGCGCGCGGGCCACATTCCGGGGGCTGTGAGTGCCCCGACCACCGCGAACCTGGAGACCGACGGACGCTTTCTTGGCGCGGCAGAGCTGCGGGCGCGCTTCGAGCGGCTCGGCTACCAGGAAGGCGTCCCCGCTGCCGTTTACTGCGGGTCCGGGGTGACCGCCGCCCACGAAATCGCCGCCCTCGAGATCGCAGGCTTTTCGGCTGCCCTGTATCCGGGATCGTTCTCGGAGTGGTGCCACAGTGCCTCCAACGATGTGGTCACCGGGCCGGAACCGTATGGCGAGGACAAGGTTTCAAAGTAGTCGCCTGAACCGGCTCCTGCCGGACATCGATGTTGAGCGCGCGAAGCTCGGGGGCCCGCGGCTTCAGCGGCTTCCGCGACTTCCGCCGATCCCGAGCTGGAGCCTGAGCCCCTGCCCAGGCCGGAGGTTGAGCCCGAGCCCCAGGAGGTCGGCGCGCGCTGACACTCGCAGCCTGCCGCCAAGTTGCAGGGAAGCCGCCCGCTGATCGATTCGATCGGCGGGCGGCTTTTTCGTGCGGGCAATTTCATCGTCCAGTACGGGATGGCTTGTGGATCAGTCCCTCGTTCAGGCCGCTAGTGAGCCTGTGGGCCGCACATGCTTGAGCTTCTTCGCGTGGTGGCGGAGTTGGCGTCGTTGACGGGAGCCGGGTTGTTCCGGGGCTGGTGGGCGTAGCGGGGTTCCGGGCAGGGGTGGTGCGGTGGAGTGGTAGGTGTGGCCAGTGGGAGTGGTGAGCTCGAGGGTGTGGCGTGGTTCTGGGATGGCCCGGGCGGTCCAGCCGCGGGTTTCTTTGGTGTGGTTGCAGGCTTCGCAGAGTCCGGCGCCGTTGGCCGCGGTGGTAGGTCCGCCGTTGTGGTGGGAAACGATGTGGTCCAGGTGCCGGATAGGGGCGTCGCAGTATGGAGTACGRCAGGTGTCGTCCCGGGCYTGRATGAAGCGTCGGAGCCCTGGCGGGAAGATCCGGGCGCGAGAGTCCATGCCGATCAGCTCKCCGGYGCCGGGATGGGTGTASAGSCKGCGGAGCCAGACCTTGAACGCGGCTTCRTCWCCGAAATCTCCGGACGTGTCTGCGCCGCTAGGGGAACCGCCGGACCTGCTGCCGGATCCTTGTGATCCATCGGGCGGAGCGCCGGTACCTTGGCCCGTGGCCGGCTCCGGGTCCACGGAACCGCCGGCGGGGCCGTCAGGTTCCAACGAGTCGGTGGGCCCGGTGGTGACGAGGGTGCGGGCCCATTGGGCGGGAACGGTGCCGTAGCCGGGAAGGCGGGCCGGTTCGCTGTCGGCCTGGAAGAGGGTGCGGTCGGTCATGACGAGCTGGATCTCAACCCCGGTGATCCCGCCGGGGGTGCCGGCGGCGCGTTCGACGAGGGCATCGGCCATCAGTTGGCCGCGGCTCCTCGGATCCCCGGCGGCGCGTTGGG
>NZ_JBFTKG010000060.1:0-11980 GCF_056395825.1 Arthrobacter sp. 05T47
GTGTTCCCCCAAGTCCTGCTCCCATCGCCCGGCGCTACTCGTTTAACCCTGTGTTGCTGAGTTCACGCTCTCTGCCCCGCCGGTCTCTGCCCGGCCAGACTCTGCCCTCCGGAGTTTCTCTTCCAGGAACCGGCGTTCCGCGGCGCTTCCAGCCAGCGCCAGGGCCCGACTGTAGGCGCCGGCGGCTTCGGCAAAGCGCTCCAGGCGCACCAGGAAATCGGCGCTGACGGCGTGGAAGAGGTAGTAGTTCTCCAGTCCCAGGTCCTCCACCGCGGCCAAAGCGGCGGCCGGCCCGTGCAGCTCTGCAAGGGCGACCGCACGGTTGAGCGCCACGACCGGTCCGGGAGCGACGGCCAGGAGCTGGTCATACAGCTGCAGGATCTGCGCCCAGTCGGTGTCCCCCGTGGTTGCGGCGTCGCTGTGGACGGCGTTAATGGCCGCCTGGAGCTGATACGGCCCCGGACGGTTCCTGCGCAGGCACCGGCGCACCAGTTCCTGGCCTTCGGCGGCCAGGGTGCTGTCCCAGCGCGTCCGGTCCTGGGTCGCCAGGAGCACCAGTGCGCCGTCGGGGGCGAACCGGGCCGCGCGCCGGGACTCAATGAGCAGCATCAGTGCCAGCAGACCCGTCGCTTCCGGCTCGTCCGGCATCAGGGACGCCAGCAGCCTGCCAAGCCGGACAGCTTCCGTACAGAGCTCCGTCCGGGCCGGACTGTCCGTGGGCCCCGCGGTGTATCCCGCGTTGAAGATGAGGTACACCACCGCCAGCACCGATTGCAGCCGTTCGGGCAGTTCGGCGCCCTGCGGGACACGGTACGGGATCCTCGCATCCCGGATTTTCGCCTTGGCCCGGACCAGCCGCTGCGCCATGGTTGCCTCCGGCACCAGGAAGGCCCGGGCGATCTCCGGCGTGGTCAATCCACCCAGGAGCCGGAGCGTGAGGGCCACTTGGGCCGACCTGGCCAGCGCCGGATGGCAGCAGGTGAACATCAGCCGCAAAATGTCATCGTCCACGTCCTCCACCCCTGACTGGTCCGCCAGGAATTGCTCCTCCGCGGCCGGCGCGGGTCCGTTCCCGGTCCGCGCCGCCGCGAGCAGGGCCGCCTGGGCCTGTTTATCCTCACGTGAGGCCTCCCGCCGCAGCCGGTCGATCGCCCGATGCCTTGCTGTGGTGATGATCCAGCCGGCCGGGCTGGGCGGGACGCCTGCGGCGGGCCAGCGCTGGACCGCCGCAGCAAAAGCATCCTGGACGGCGTCCTCGGCAATATCGATGTTGCCGAACGTGCGCGTCAGGACGGCTACGGCGCGGCCGTATTCGTGCCGGAACACCCGGGCAATGTCTGCCTCGGTCGCGGCGCTACGTACCTCCCGGTCGCCCACAGCAGCGTCCTTGGCCCGGCAGCTAGTGCTGGAAGGGACGGACTTCAACGGGAAGCGTGGTGGCGCCGGCCAGCTTCCGCCCCCAGCCAAGTGCCGCATCGAGGTCCTCGGCCTCGATGACGGTGAATCCGCCGAGGTGCTCTTTGCCCTCGGTGAAGGGTCCGTCGGTGATAAGGATCTCGTCGCCGCTGGGCCTAAGAACCGTCGCCGACTCCGCCGGGTGGAGTCCCGCGGCGAACACCCAGGCTCCCGCGTCCTGCATTTCCCGGTTCAGGACCGCCAGGTCACGCATGATCGGTTCGAGGATTTCCGGGCTTGGGGCGGGGCCGTCCGGCTGGTAAATGCTGAGCAGGTACTGCGTCATTTCGGTGCCTCCTTGTCGGATCAGCCGGCGGTGTGCCGGCCTCTCAGCATTTACACGATCGAGGACGCTACGGATCGACAACGGTCTCGACAACGCCCTCGACACCGCCGCTGCCCGTGCGGTCTCAGGAAGTCTTGTCCGGCGACAGGAGCCGCGCCGGCGGTTGCTCTGCCACATGCGGGGCGGGATCGAGCGGCCCCTCGAACACCAGCTGGTCCAGGCGGCGGAGGATGAGTCCCTCACGCAGGGCCCACGGGCAGGTCACCATGCTGTCGAACTTGAACATTTCAAGGGCCGCTTCGGCGACGAGGGCACCGGCCAGGACCTGCGGCGCGCGGGCCTCCGATACGCCGGGCAGGTGGAGCCTGTCCCCGATTTCCATGGCCGAGATCCGCTGCGCCCAGAGCCCCAGGTCCAGGGCCAGCAGCTCCCGCTTGACGTACGGCCCGGCGGCGCTGGGGGCGGCACCGGCAATCCTGGCCAGGGACCGGAAAGTTTTGGACGTACCCGCCACAAGGTTGGGCGGGCCCAGCTTCTCGAATTTGCGCACCGCAGGTTTGAGCGTGGAGCGGATGTAGCGGCGCAGCTCCTTGATGCTCTTGGCCGAGGGCAGATTCTCGGGCAGCCAGTCCCGCGTCAGCCGGCTGGCGCCGAGCGGAACGGACAGTGCCAGCTCGGGCAGCTCGTCCTGTCCGAGGGCCATCTCGAAGGAGCCGCCGCCGATATCCAGGTTCAGGATGGACCCGGCGCCCCAGCCGTACCAGCGCCGGACGGCGAAGAACGTCATGGACGCCTCTTCGCTGCCTGTGAGCTCCCGGAGGGTGACGGTGGTTTCATGCTTTACCCGGGCCAGGACATCCGCGCCGTTGGTGGCCTCACGGATGGCCGAGGTACAGAACGCGAGGAGGTCGTCGGCCTTGTGCTTGGCCGCGAATTCCCACGCCTCGAGGACGAACTCGACGAGTTCGTGCTGCCCCTCGTCGTCGATGTTGCCGTCGTCGTCGAGGTACTGCACGAGCGACAGCCGCCGCTTGTGCGAGGCATAGGGGACCGGACGGGCGCCGGGGTGGGCGTCGACCAGCAACAGATGGACAGTGTTGGATCCGATGTCGAGGACGCCTAGACGCATGTTGCCATTATTCCCCCCACGGAAGCAGCTGGCCTACAGCAACGGCGGTATTCGCGAAGAATACCGCCGTTGCGAGGGTTACGTCGGGCCTCGGGCTTAGGCCGGGCCGGTGCCCTGTGCCGGCCGATCCTCGGCAGCGTCAGCGTCAGCGTCTGCGTCAGCGGGCTCGTCCGTCGGCTTGAAGTCGCGGCGGATGTTGGCCACGCCCTCCGGATCGATTTCAAAGCCGTACGCGGCTCCCGGGTTGATCACCATGCCGAGCTCTTCGCCGAGGTTGCCGATGATCGCGGCGCCCTGCGTGCCCAGCACGTTCGGGGCGGCGGCGAGGTACTGCTCGGTGACGCGGCTCGGGTGCGAGAACACGGCCAGGACCGGCTTGCCGGAGGAGTTAGCGAGGACCAGCGGTTCCACCTGGGAGTCCGGGCCCTCCAGGGCGTCGGAGCTGACCACGTAGACCTCGTTGTTCAGGAAGGCGAGGATCACGTCCACCGGGTTGGCGTCCGGCTGCTCCCCCCGGGCAAGCTGCTCTTCGAGTTCGTTCAGCGGCTGGTTGTCCAGGTGTGCGGGCTGTTCAGTCATATTCCTACTCGATCACGTCCGCGGCCGGTCCGCAAACGCGAAATCGCCGGAAACCTGCGAATTCGCCGGTATTTTCCGGCGGGCCCGCACGTTTCCGGCGACTCCAGTGTGGCTGTCCTACTTCTTCGCCGGGGCCTTCCGCGCCGGTGCCTTGCGGGCCGTCGTCGTGCGCTTGACCGGGCCCTTGGCCCGCTTTTCCGCCAGGAGTTCGACGGCGCGTTCCCGGGTCAGCTCCTCGATCGAGGTGCTGCGCGGCACGGTGATGTTGGTGACGCCGTCGGTGATGTACGGGCCGAAGCGGCCTTCCTTCACCACGATGTTCTTCTCCGAGACGGGGTCCGGACCGAATTCGGCCAGCGGCGGCACGGCGGCACGGGCGCCACGCTGTTTGGGCTGCGAGTAGATCTCCAGCGCCTGCTCCAGCGTGATGGTGAAGATCTCCTCTTCGGAGCCGATCGAGCGGGAGTCCGTTCCCTTCTTCAGGTAGGGTCCGAACCGGCCGTTCTGCACCGTGATGGGATTGCCCTCGGCGTCCTGGCCGAGCACCCGGGGCAGGCTCATGAGCTGCAGGGCCTGGTCCAGGGTGATGGTGTCCACGCTCATGGATGCGAACAGGGAACCCGTGCGCGGCTTGGCCTTGACGGGCTTCTTGGCCGGCTTCGGCTTGCCGTTCTTGTAGTACTCAACAGGCTGGTTGGCCAGCTGTTCATCGGTCATCTCCGGGATGACCTCGGTGACGTAGGCGCCGTATCGGCCGTTCTTGGCCACCACTGTGTGCCCGGTGTGCGGGTCCGTGCCCAGGACGCGTTCCTCCGGGGCGGCCGTCTCCATGAGTTCAACGGCCTTGGCGGCGGTGAGTTCGTCCGGGGCCAGGTCCTCGGGGACGTTGGCTCGGGCCGCCTCAACGACTTCGCCGGTCTCCGGATCCACCGTCGCGACGGAGCTTTCCAGGTACGGGCCGAACTTGCCGACCCGGAGCGTGATCCCGTCCGTGATGGGGATGGAGTTGATCTCGCGCGCGTCGATCTCACCGAGGTTGTTCACGATGCTGAGCAGCCCGGGCTCGGAGTCCGCGCCGAAGTAGAAGTGCTTGAGCCAGGCGGGTCCGGCCGCCTGGCCGTTGGCGATCTTGTCCAGGTCGGCTTCCATGTCCGCCGTGAACTCGTAGTCCACGTAGTCGTGGAAGTGCTGCTCGAGGAGCCGGATGACGGAGAACGCGATCCAGCTTGGAACCAGCGCGGAACCCTGCTTCCGGACGTAGCCGCGGTCCTGGATAGTGGAGATGGTGGAGGCATAGGTCGACGGACGGCCGATGCCCTTCTTTTCCAGCTCCGCGGTCAGCGAGGCTTCCGTGAAGCGCGGCGGCGGCGAGGTCTCGTGGCCGACGGCGACGATGTCAGAAGCCTGCAGCGCGTCGCCCTTGGCCACGTTCGGCAGCCGGCGGGCTTCCTCTGAGTCGTCATCGCCGCGGCTTTCGTCCTTGCCCTCTTCGTAGGCGGCCAGGAAGCCGGGGAAGGTGATGACGGTGCCGGACGCGGAGAATTCGGTGTCGCGGCCGGCGGCCGTGCCGCCCACTGTCACGGCGCCCAGGCGGATGGTGGCGGTGGAGCCCTTGGCGTCAGCCATCTGAGAGGCGACCGTGCGCTTCCAGATCAGCTCGTAAAGCCGGAACTCGTCGCCGGAGAGCTGCTTGGCCACCTGGGCGGGCGTGCGGAAGGAGTCRCCGGCGGGRCGGATGGCCTCGTGGGCYTCCTGSGCGTTSGCGGCCTTKCYGSYGTAGACSCGCGGCGACTGSGGRACGTAYTCSGKGCCGTACAGCTCGGAGGCCTGGCGCCGGGCSGCSGTGACGGCCTCGTYGCTCAGYGCSGASGAGTCCGTACGCATATAAGTGATGTAGCCGTTTTCGTAGAGCCGCTGGGCAACCTGCATGGTGCTCTTGGAGGAGAAGCGCAGTTTGCGGCCGGCCTCCTGCTGCAGCGTGGAGGTGGTGAACGGCGCCGCCGGGCGGCGGGTGTACGGCTTGGTGTCGACGGAGCGGACGCTGAAGTCGGCGCTCTGCAGGCCGGCTGCCAGGGCTGTGGCGAGTTCCTCGTTGACGTGGACGACGTTCCGGGAGGTCAGTTCACCGTTGTCGTTGAAGTCGCGGCCGCTGGCCACCTTGGCGCCGTCGACGGCGGCGAGCTTGGCTTTGAAGGATCCCGAGTCTGCCCCGAACTGGCCTGTCAGGTCCCAGTAGCAGGCGGCCTTGAAGGCCATCCGCTCACGTTCGCGGTCCACCACCATGCGGGTCACCACGGACTGCACCCGGCCGGCGGAGAGGCCGCGGGCCACCTTGCGCCAGAGCACCGGAGAGATTTCATAGCCGTAGAGGCGGTCCAGCACGCGGCGGGTTTCCTGSGCGTCCACCAGGTCCTGGTCGACGTCGCGCAGGTTGTCCATGGCGCGGTGGATGGCTTCCTTGGTGATTTCACCGAAGGTCATCCGGTAGACGGGAACCTTGGGCTTGAGCACTTCCAGCAGGTGCCACGCGATGGCCTCGCCCTCGCGGTCCCCATCGGTTGCGAGATAGAGAGCGTCGGCGTCCTTGAGCTGGGCCTTGAGTTCGGCGACCTTTTTCTTCTTGTCCGAGGAGACCACGTAATAGGGCTTGAAGTCGTTTTCAATGTCGACGGCGAACTTGCCCAGCGGGGTCTTCTTCAGTTCCGCGGGGAGCTCCGAGGGCTGGGGAAGGTCGCGGATGTGACCGATGGAGGCCTCAACAATGAAGCCCTCGCCCAGGTACTTGGCGATGGTCTTGCTCTTGGCGGGAGACTCCACGATCACGAGTTTCTTGCCGGTTTTGGCCTTGCTTGGCACGATGCTCCTACAGAAAAAGGYGGCTCGGGCAGATGCGCCCATACCCGCCTAGTTCACCATATTTTGCAGAATCCCGCGCATCCGGCCGGAAATGACGGTCCCGTGAAGGTGGCTTCCGGCCGAAATGCGACTGGGTGTCTGGCAGTCCTGATGGGCGCTCCGGCGGCGGACTTGAGCCGCTCCGCCACCGGTCTCAGGCCGTGCGGCCGGTGGGCTTCACAGAGGACTTCACGGAGGGCTTGGCGGTGGGCGCGGGTTTCGTTGCGGCCGGTCCGCGGTCGTCCGGAATCATTGACCACATCGTGGCCATGCGTTCGGCGCCCTCGGGCACGTGGTCCGGGTCCTCGAGTTCGTAGTCCTTGAGCAGATCGAAGAGCCTCTCGTTCAGCTCACCGCGCTGGGCCGGGGTCAGGTACAGCAGGTTGCTGGCCAGCACCACCGAAGATGGTCCGTCCACAGCTTCGCCGCGCTGTCGCCGCTCGTCCCGGGCCCTCGCRTAGGCGTTGACGCGCCGGCGGTAGGCATCCAGCTCAAGGTCCAGCACGGCGAATTCCGGGCTCGCCACTCCCCCGCCCGAATTGATGGTGAAGTCCGTGCCGGCGGCCTTCCAGCGCCGCTCCCGGGCGTCACCGGCGGTGGCTGCCGGAACCACGATGCCCCACTTCTGCAGGGCYCGCAGGTGGTAGCTCATGGCACTGGGAGTCAGGCCGGTCTGCGCGGCGAGTTCCGTCGCCGTCCGGCTCACYTGGGTGGAATACAGCTCGGAAATGACCTCCAGCCGCGCGGCGTGGGCCAGGGCGCGGATCGCCTTCGGGTCGGTGATTTCCACTTGCTTCTCCGGACGATGCCGGCGCTTGGTGGCCGGCGGGGCCGYGGTCTCCGCCGTCGGSGTTTCTGCATTCACTCCTCCAGTGTATCCAGCCGYGCCAAACTATGAAAGAAATGCTTGACATTAATTCCGGGACAGGACTAGCTTGCTATTTATGAAACAGACACTTCATAAATCAGYRGCCCCCGCGGCMGCGGCTCRGCCGCTCTGGCGCAACCGAGACTTCCTGATCGCCGGCACGGCACGGTTCGTTGCGACGGCGGGCMTGGGCGCCGTCGTCGTCAGCGTCATGCTGCACCTGCAGAACGCGGCCGCCGCCGGCGAAACGCCGGTCGCCGGGCCCTGGCTCGTGGCCGCGTACCTGCTGTGCTCGGCGCTGCCGCTGGTCCTGCTGGCYCCMTGGGCCGGCCGGCTCGCCGACACCATGGACTCCCGGACCCTGGCGACGGCCAGCTCGGCGGTCAGCGCCGCCGCCGTCGCCGGCATGGGGCTGGGCATGCAGTACCTGGAGAATTATCTGCCCGTGCTGTTTGCGATGACTTTCCTGCTCGACGCGGCCCAGGCCGTGGCCGGCCCCACCTGGCAGGCCCTGCTGCCGCGGATCGTTGGCGAGGACCGCACCCCGCGGGCGATGGGGACCATGCAGGCRACSATCATGATTGCGGGCATGGCCGGTCCCGCCGCGGGCGGCCTGCTCAGCGGCTGGGGCGGGACCGGACTGGTGTTCGCCGTGGCCAGCGSCTGCTAYGTGGCCATGGGGYTGGGCGCCCTGCTGATCCGGACCCGCCGCGGCACGGCAGCCGAACGGGCCGGCAAGGCGAAGCCCGCGCTGCTGGACGGACTGCGCGTGATCCGCCGGGACAGCCTGGTCTGGGCCCTGGTCCTGGGGGCGATGTTCTTCATCRTCGTCGGSGAGGCCACCAATGTGCTGGAGGTTTTCCTGGCCCGCGASGAACTTGGCGCCACCGAGACGCAGTACGGGCTCCTGTCCGCAGCRTTCGGCCTCGGCATGGCGGCAGGGGCGGCGATGGCCGGCAGGATCCGGACACCCCGGGTCCGGCTGCGCGTGCTGCTGGCCTCCATGACCGGAGCCTCGGCSTTCCTGGTCCTCACGGGTCTGGTCCCCAACGTGGAACTGCTCTTTGTGGCCTACACGGCGACGGGCGCGGCCTGCGGCGTCCTGAACGCCTGCTTCGGCGCGATCGCGATCCTGCGGATTCCGGAAAGCGGCCGCGGCCAGGCGATGGCGATCGTTGGCGGGATGACGCGCGCCGTCTCCATTGGCGCGCTGGCGCTGGGCGGGCTCCTGGGYGCCCTTGTGCCGGTACGCGCCAGCTTCGTGCTCACCGGGGCCGTCGGCGTCCTGGTRGCCCTCGCCCTCACCGCGTACGTCCTTCCGCGGTTCGGCCGGGAGGACGCCGGGGCGTCCGCCGCCGAGTCAGGCCGGCAGCAGGAAGCCGTCCCGGACCAGGTTCCCGACCTCCYCRAGGAGTCCGGCGCGGAACTCCGCGCTGTCGAACCCCTCGTATCCGCCCAGCAGCGCCTCGAGGGCGCCGATGATCTGCCCGACGGAGAGSTCGCCGTCGCACGCTGARACSARGCCRGCCAGCTCGGTRCTGAGCAGGTTGGTSCGGCGSAGCCCGGCGCCCTGCCGSAGCAGGATGACGCCGGGRTGTTCCGCACCGGGGCGCTGGTGCCGCTCTTCGGTGACGTCCTCCGCGACGAGCAGGTGGGCGGCGTCGAGATCGTGGGCGGCCAGCCAGTCGGCACGCTCGACGGCGGCGCCSAGGTGCGGGCCCACGGGCTGTTCGATCGGGTACGTGATCTCCTCGAAGCGGGAAATCACCYTCCCGGCGCCGTCGGCGGGCCGCCGCAGCCAGATCATGCCGAAGCCGATGCCCGCCACATTGCGGGCGGCGAAGTCATCGAGGTAGGCCGCGTACGAGTCCTGGTAGAGCCGGCGGTCACGGTTTTCCGAGGCGTCCTGCAGCCAGGTCTCGGCATACTGCTCGGGGCCCACCTGCTCGCGCTGGATGAACCAGGCGTCGGCGTCGGGGCYGGCCCAGGTTTGCGGCCGTTCGGCCCAGCCGGAGCCCTCCGTGATCTCCCAGTTGCCCAACAGCTGGGCCGTTCCGCCCGGGGCAAGGACGGAGGGCAGCGCGCGGACCAGCGAGGACACAATCTCGTCCCCCGGCAGGCCGCCGTCGCGGTACGTGAACTGGTCCCTGGCGGACTCGCCGAGGCTGCGGGGCGTGATGACGAACGGCGGGTTAGACACCACCAGCTCGAACTCCTCGCCCGCTACCGGTTCCAGCAGGGACCCGAGCCTGAGGCTGACGCGGGCATTCAGGTTCGCCGGGTCCAGGTGCAGCTCGGCGGCGTTGAGCAGGAGGTTGAATCGGGTGAATGCCAGTGCGCGTTCGGAAATGTCCGTGGCGGTCACGTGCTCCGCGTGGTGCAGCAGGTGGAAGGTCTGGATGCCGCAGCCCGTGCCAAGGTCAAGGGCCCTGGCAACATGGCGGCGGGCGGTGACCTGGACCAGGGTGGTGGAGGCCTGCCCGATCCCGAGGACGTGGTCGTGGCGAAGGACGCCTGCGCGCTGGTGGGCCGCGAGGTCGCTGGCCACCCAGAGGTCCGCCCCGCCCTCGCCGGCGCCGTCCTCGCCCAGGATTGGGTCCCAGCCGTAGGGCCTCAAGTCCACCTTCGCCTGGAACAGGTCCTGGTCGCCGCCTTGGTCCAGGCCCGCCGGTTCCACGTCCGCCGGTTCCACGAGCCCGAGTTCCAGCAACCCCTCCGTGCGGATGCCGGGGAGGGCGGCGTCGAGGGTCTGAGCGCGCTGCGGCTCTGCCAGGAGCCAGAGGCGCACGACGGCGGCGAGCGCCGCCGTCGTCGGCTCCCCGGAGGCGCGCCCGGTGACGATCAGCGCAGGGATGAGCTGGTCCCGGCTAAGCGCCGAGTGCGCAGCCTCGCCGAGCAGTTCCGCAACCCCGTCCACCGAGTAGCCCACGGCACGCAGGTCCGTGGCCAGAGCCTCCAGGAGGCCCGGYAGGTCGCTCCGCGGAGCATCGGGGGTGCCTGCTGTGGGCATTGGGGGCGGGGTTGCGGGAGCCTGCGTTGAACGAGCCTGCGTTGAACGAAACACGGCGGGGCCTTGCGCTGAGGAAGTCACYGGACAAGTTTAGTCCCGGGTTCAGGCCKGAACTTGGTCCGGGGTTCAGGCCGGAACTTGGTCYGGGGTTCAGCCCCGGGCCGTRCTGGTCCGGGCTGGACCGGACCGTGTGCGGGTCCGGCTAGARYTCGGTTTCCGCGTAGATCCTCAGGGCGTCCCGGACGAAGGCCGCGCCGTCGGCACCGCCGTAGTTCGCGGCGAACCGGGGATCAGCCACGTACATCTCACCGAGCCCTGTCACGTACGCCTTGATGTCCGCAAGGGCGGCGTTCCCGCCTGCGGCGGGGGACGCCGGGGTGCCGGGGATGCCCTTGAGCCATTGGACGTGGCGCCGGGCCAGGTCTTGTGCCTGCGCGCTGTCGGCAGGAACGCCCGACGCTGCCGCGGCCGTCCAGTCCGCGCCGAGCTCCCGCGACCGCTCGGTCCAGGCGGCCTTCTGCCCGGCGTCCATGCCGCGCCACCAGGCGTCTGACGTGGCGTAGGCGTCCTTGCCCCACCGCTGCTCGACTTCTTCCCGGTACTGGGTGTGGTCGAAACCGTCGAACATTTCCTCTGCCAYGATCTTTCCYCCTGTTTGCAATGCCTCAATGGTGTKCCGGACCGACGCAACCTGCCGCCCCAGCCTGTCCTGCTCCTGCAGSAGCCATGCCAGATGCCGGTCCAGTGCCCGTTCCGCGTCCGCCTCGTTGGCGAGCACGTCCGCGATCGCCGGCAGCCCAAGYCCCATCTCGCGCAGGAGCAGGATSCGCTGCAGGCGGACCAGCGACTCCTGGCCGTAATACCGGTAGCCGTTGTTCCCGGTGCGGCTCGGCCTGAGCAGGCCAATGTCGTCGTAGTGACGCARAGTCCGGCCGGTGGTCCCGGCTAATTTCGCGATCTGCTGAACGGACCAGTCCATGCCTCYRCCTTTCTTATGCCTCGGGCCGTGTCTTCTGCCTCGGGCCGCGTGTTCCTGTTGTTCTGCTGTYCTGCTGTCCTGCTGTTCAGCTGTTCAGCTGTCCTGCTGTCCYGCTGTTCAGCTATGGTTTCTGCTGCGCCTGWTCTCCCGGTGCYGACCGGCCGCTGCCGGCCCGTCCCTTCGACTCTAAACTTTGACGCWGCGTCAAAGTCAAGGGTCCGCGGGAGATGGCGCAAGGGAAGGCCGCGCGGCCGGACGGGGGCGTGCAAGACGGTAAGTTGGAGGCATGATTTTCCCTTCTTTCCGCGCCCCGGCCACCCTCCTGGTCCGGCGGACGCTCACGGCTGCGACCGCCGTCGGCGTCGTGCTTGCCGCAGCGGCCTGCGCCCCAGCCGGTTCTGTTGAGAACGCCGATATCCCCGCGTGGAAGGCCACTGCGCTGCCCTCGGCCCCCGGGACGGTGCTGGAGGATGCCGGCAAGATCCTGAACCGGGACCCGATCGTCCGGTCCGCCGCCGTGCCCGCCGGCACGTACACGCTGACCATGACGTGCGAGGGCGGCGGAAAAGCCTTTTTCGCCGTCAGTCTGGACGGCAGCCAGTTGGCCGAGGCAGGTGCCGCCTGCAACGGCAGCCGTGAAACTGCCCGCATCAAAGTACCGGCCGCGGGCGCGGTACGGCTCAGCACATCCAGTGTGGATGCCCCTCTGATTTACGCCTACCACCTGGTGCCGTCGGAGTAAGACCCGCCCGCAGCGCCTGCTTCACCGGCGTCCGGAC
>NZ_JBFTKG010000061.1:0-11236 GCF_056395825.1 Arthrobacter sp. 05T47
GCACCGGGCTGGTTCGGCTCGCGTCTGCGGGGGATTGCCGGCCGGAGCCCGTGAGCCTGCTGGTGGAGAGCAAGCTGCCCGCGGCGCGCCTGCTGATCTTCGGCGCCAATGACTTTGGAGCGGCACTGCTGCCGGCGGCGAAACTCCTGGGCTACCACGTCACCTTGTGCAATGCGCGTCCGGCGTTTGCCCGGCAGGACCGATTCGGTGCCGCGGACGAGGTAGCCACGGCCTGGCCGCACCGGTATCTGGCGGACCAGGTGSGGGCCGGGCGCACCGATTCCCGGACGGCCATCTGCGTGCTCACGCATGATCCGAAATTCGATGTCCCGCTCCTGCAGGCCGCGCTTGGCCTGGAWGTGGCCTACGTCGGCGCCATGGGGTCCAGGCGCAGCCACAGCGCCCGGATCGATGCCCTGCGGCRGRCCGGTGTGGCCGAACGGGACCTGGCCCGGCTGCACTCGCCCATCGGCCTGGACCTCGGCGCCGTCACGCCGGWAGAGGTGGCGGTGTCCATCGCGGCGGAAATCGTGGCCAACCGGAGCRSGTCCGCCGGGYTGGCCCAGGGCAGCGTGTCCCTCAAGGACGCCAGCGGCCCGATCCACCACTATGCACCAACTGATCACGACAGCAGCTACCACGACAGCMGCGCCGGCATCCCGGTACGTCAGGAGGTCCCATGGACATGAACACCATCGAAGCCGTGGTCCGCACAACGGATCCGGCCGACTGGCRCGAAGGGGACGCCTGGCTCGCCGGGGGAACCGTGCTGTTYTCCGCCGGGAGCCCCGCCTCCGGGGAGGAGCCGCTCCGGCGTCTCCTGGACCTCGGCGGGACGGACTGGACACCSCTGGCTGTCTCGCCGGCGGGCATCGAGCTGGCGGCAACCTGCACCATCGCGCAGCTCTAYGCWTTYCCYGATTCGGATGCCGGCCGGGGGCTGGCCGGGGACTGGCCCGGCRTGGAGCTCGTCCGSCCGTGCTGCGAGTCGTTTGTGGCGTCCTTCAAGGTCTGGAACATGTCCACKGTGGGCGGCAACCTGTGCACCGCCCTGCCTGCCGGGCCCATCATCTCGCTCTGCGCGGCGCTSGASGGCACAGCCACCATTTTGGGCCCCGGTGGCGGCGCCCGCACGCTTCCGGYGCTGGACTTTGTCACGGGCGACGGAACCAACGCCCTCGCTCCCGGCGAGCTCCTGCGCAGCGTGAGCCTGCCGGCGTCGGCCCTGTCCTCCCSGGTGGCGTTCCGCCGGCTGTCGCTGAGCAACCTGGGCAGGTCGGCGGTGCTGCTGATCGGCAGGCTCGACGCCGGCGGCAGGCTGGTCCTGACCGTCACCGCGGCGACCAAACGCCCCGTCCAGCTGCGCCTGAAAACCACCGCGGCGGCGCCCGCCGGCGCCCTCCCCGGGGCCCTTGCCGGGGTCCTTACCGCCGCCCTGGACGCCGCCATCCCGGACGAGCTGTACCACGACGACRTCCACGGCCTGCCCGAATGGCGCAAGGACATGACGTACCGGCTGGCCCACGAAATCCTGGCCGAACTCACCGCCCCGGCAGGCCACGAGCCSCCGCGCGTCTCCGGTGACTTCTGGCCGCCGCGGGGCAGGCCCTTGCCCGCCGCATTCCGGGCGGAAGGGGCCTGACCATGTCAATTGAGATCAACGGCGCCATCGAGATCAACGGCGCCCCGGTGCATGCCGAACCCCGCCCGGGCCAGTGCCTGCGGACGTTCCTGCGTGAGCAGGGAAACCTGGGCGTGAAGAAGGGCTGCGACGCCGGCGACTGCGGCGCGTGCACGGTGCACGTGGACGGGATGCCCGTGCACAGCTGCATCTATCCCGCCGTCCGCGCGGCGGGCCGGGCCGTCACCACCATCGAGGGCTTGGCCGCCACCTGCGCCTCCAATGCCTCCCAGGCTGCTGAGGCCACCGCCGGCGCCGCACTCCAYCCGATGCAGCAGCAGTTCCTGGACCGGCAGGGCTTCCAGTGTGGTTTTTGCACGGCCGGCCTGGTGATGACGGCGGCCGCCTTCGACGACGCGCAGAAGGCGGACCTGCCCCGCAACCTCAAGGGCAACCTGTGCCGGTGCACGGGATACCGCGCCATCGAGGACGCCGTCTGCGGGGAGGCCGCGCACGGCAAATCCAGTYACCCGGACCCCGCCGGCTCGGGATCCGGGATCGCCGGGCCGGGCCAGCCGGAGCCGCGCCCCGGGCAGCTGGGAGACGACGTTCCCGCCCCTGCCAGCCTAGCCATCGTCACCGGACAGGCCCGCTACACCCTGGAYGTCCCGGCCGGGGAACTGCCMGGGTTGCTGCAYATGAAGCTGCTGCGCTCCCCRCACGCCCACGCCCGCATCCGCTCCATCGACGCRRCGGCCGCGCTGGCCMTTCCCGGAGTSGAAGCGGTCCTTACCCACCGTGACTCCCCGGCGCAGCTGTTTTCGACCGCGCAGCACGAGCTCTACACCGACGACCCGGACGACACCCGTGTGTTCGACGACGTCGTGCGGTTYACCGGCCAGCGGGTCGCCGCCGTCGTCGCCGTGACCGTGGCGGCGGCGGAGGCGGGCGTGCGGGCCCTCAAGGTCSACTACGAACTGCTGGAGGCTGTCTTCACGCCGGAGCARGCCATGCTCSCCRGCGCCCCAGCCATCCACGGRGACAAGGACGCGGCCACGRCCCGCATCAGCCRGCCGGAACGCAATGTCGTGGCGGARCTGCATTCCGAGCTCGGYGATGTGKCGGCCGGCTTCGCCGCCGCGGACTTCRTCCACGAGCACACCTACCGGACCCAGCGGGTGCAGCACATGGCGCTCGAAACCCATGCCTCCATCGCCTCCTTCGGCGGCGACGGGCGGCTGCTGATCCGCACCTCCAGCCAGGTCCCGTTCCTGGTCCGGCGGACCCTGGCCCGGGTCTTCGGCYTGCCCGAGGAGCAGATCCGGGTGGTGGCRGGCAGGGTGGGCGGCGGGTTTGGCGGCAAACAGGAAGTKCTCACCGAGGACGTCGTCGCGYTGGCCGCCCTGARGCTCAACCGGCCCGTGCAGCTTGAATTCASCCGGACCGAACAGTTCACSGCMGCCACCACSAGGCATCCGTTCACCATCCATCTCAAGGCCGGCGCCAGCCGCGACGGCCGGYTGACCGCACTGCAGCTGGARGTGCTSACGAACACCGGCGCCTAYGGCAACCACGCGCCCGGGGTCATGTTCCACGGCTGCGGCGAGTCGCTGGGGGTGTACAAGTGCGCCAACAAGAAAGTGGACGCCCACGCCGTGTACACCAACACCGTGCCCTCGGGCGCKTTCCGCGGTTACGGACTAAGCCAGATGATCTTCGCGATCGAATCCGGCATCGACGAGCTCGCGACCGGGATCGGCATGGACCCCCTGGAGTTCCGMCGCCGGAACATGGTCCGGGAAGGCGACGACATGCTGTCCACCCGGGACGAGCCCCAGGAGGACGTCCGCTACGGCAGCTACGGCCTGGACCAGTGCACCAARCTGGTGGAGGAYGCCCTGGCCCGCGGCCTGGAACGCGGCCGCGAAGCCGGCCTCGACACCCTGGGACCGGACTGGATGGTCGGGMAGGGGACGGCCCTGTCCATGATCGACACCGTCCCGCCGCGCGGCCACTTTGCCCACTCCAGGCTCCGGCTCCTGCCGGACGGRACGTACGCCGCCGACGTCGGGACGGCAGAATTCGGCAAYGGCACCACCACGGTCCACGCGCAGCTCGCGGCCACGGCGCTGTCCACCGACGCCGCACRCGTCACCGTKCGGCAGTCCGACACCGACCTCGTGGACCAYGATTCCGGTGCGTTCGGATCCGCCGGCACCGTGGTGGCGGGCAAGGCGACGCTGGCGGCCGCCGAGGACCTCGCCGTCCGCATCCGCGGTTTCGCCGCCGGCATCCGCGGGGTTCAGTCCTCCGGCTGCCTGCTGGACGGGGACGCCGTGGTCTGTGAGGGGACCCGGGTGCCGCTGACCGAAATCTACGACGCCGCGGCGGAAGCCGGCGTCGAGCTCGCCGCCGAGGGGCATTGGGGCGGGACGCCGCGTTCGGTGGCGTTCAACGTCCAGGGCTTCCGGGTGGCCGTGAATGCCGGGACGGGGGAGCTGCGGATCCTGCAAAGCGTGCAGGCGGCCGACGCCGGCGTGGTGGTCAATCCGCGCCAGTGCCGCGGCCAGATCGAGGGCGGGATCGCGCAGGCCCTCGGCTCTGCGCTGTACGAGGAAGTCAAGGTCGACGACGCCGGCCGCGTCACCACCGACGTCCTGCGGCAGTACCACGTCCCSACGTTCGCGGACGTGCCGCGCAGCGAGGTGTACTTCGCCGACACGGCCGACAAGCTGGGCCCGCTGGGCGCGAAGTCGATGAGCGAGAGCCCGTTCAATCCGGTGGCGCCGGCSCTGGCGAACGCCATCCGRAACGCCACSGGCGTGAGRTTCTCCCAGCTGCCGATCTCCCGGGACAAGATCTACCTCGGCCTSAAAGMRGCCGGGCTCGTCCCCTCCCGCTAAAACCAACTTGGGGGTCGTAGCAACCGTTTGTGACTTGCCGTAATCCGGYAACCCTTGACCGATGCGTGATCCAGGTCATACCGTTATTTCACTACYCGATACCCATYTTCCGCATTGTGGAATTAGAGCAACGACGCTCCTGCCGGTTGTTTCCGGCGAAATCCCAATGCGGAATGCATGGAAGACATCTTCAAGAAGCGAGATCACGATGCAGACGACCCCGTTGRCCGGCGTCGACCCGGCACCCGASACCGCAGCTGACTTGGGCAAAGCTACCCACCCTTCCATGGGTGTCGACGCSCTTTGCGATGCAGCCAGCGCCGCCTCCGGCCGAACGATCAGCCCCTCCCTGTACAACATCGACCTTGCCCCGACGAAGCGGGAAGGTCGTCGCTGGACCAGTTACAGCATTTTCACCCTCTGGGCCAACGACGTCCACAGCCTTGGAAACTATGGCTTCGCCATCGGGCTCTTCGCGCTCGGACTGGGCGGCTGGCAGATCCTTCTCGCCTTGGGAATCGGGGCCGTCCTGCTGTTTRCGCTGCTCAGCTTTTCTGGCTTCATGGGCGTCAAGACCGGTGTCCCGTTCCCCGTCATGAGCCGGATCAGCTTCGGCATCAGGGGAGCCCAGATCGCCAGCCTTCTGCGCGGGGCAGTGGCCGTGGCATGGTTCGGTATCCAGACCTACCTGGCGTCAGTGGTGCTCCGCGTCATGCTCGTGGCCATGGTTCCCTCGCTGCGGGACCTGGACGCCAACTCCCTCCTCGGCCTCTCCACGCTGGGCTGGGCATCATTCGTGTTCCTCTGGATCGTCCAGCTGGTCATCGTCAGTTTCGGCATGGAAATGATCCGCAAGTATGAGGCCTTCGCCGGGCCCATCATCCTGGTGACCATGGCGTCCATCGCCGTCTGGATCTTCGTCGAAGCCGGCGGTTCCATCGCCTGGGCCTCGAACAACCCCCTCGAAGGCGCCGAAATGTGGCGCACCATCTTTGCCGGCGGTGCTCTGTGGGTGGCCATCTACGGCACGTTCGTCTTGAACTTCTGTGACTTCACCCGGTCCGCCGTCTCCAAGAAGGCCGTGGTGCGGGGCAACTTCTGGGGCATCCCCATCAACATGCTCCTCTTCGGCGCGATCGTGGTGGTCATGGCCGGTGGCCAGTTCAAGATCAACGGCACGGTCATCGAGAGCCCGTCGGACATCGTCCAGACCATCCCGAACACGCTGTTCCTTGTCCTGGCCTGCCTGGCGCTGCTGATCCTGACCATCGCCGTGAACCTGATGGCCAACTTTGTGGCTCCCGTCTACGCCCTGACCAACCTCTTTCCGAAGCAYCTGAACTTCCGCAAGGCGGCCTGGGTCAGCGGCACGATCGGCCTCGTCATCCTGCCGTGGAACCTCTACAACAACCCGCTCGTGATCGTGTACTTCCTGGGAGGWCTCGGAGCGCTGCTCGGCCCTCTCTTCGGCGTCGTGATGGCCGAYTACTGGCTGCTGCGCCGCGGCAGGGTCAACGTGCTGGAGCTCTACACCGAGAACCCGGCAGGAGCCTACTACTACAAGAACGGCTTCAATCCCCGGGCGATCATCGCCATGGTGCCGGCCGCCTGCGTTGCGCTCCTGGTCGCCTTTGTTCCGGCGCTCGACGCCGCCGCCCCGTTCGCGTGGTTCGTCGCAGCCGGAATCGCCGCGGTTGTCTACTACGTCATTTCGGACCGCTCCCAGCGGCTGGACGACGTCGACGGCGAGGCAATCGCCGTCGCCAGCACCCACTGACCCCCGTCTGAAAGCCGAAAAGCACAATGCGCATTCTTGTCGCCAACGTCAACACCACCCAGTCCATGACGGACTCCATCGCCGAGCAGGCACGCCAGGCCGCGCTTCCGGACACGGAAATCGTCGGGCTCACTCCCCGCTTCGGAGCGGACTCCTGTGAGGGAAACTTTGAAAGCTACCTCGCCGCGATCGCCGTCATGGACGCGGTCCTGTCCTACCCGGAGCCGTTCGACGCCGTTGTCCAGGCCGGCTACGGCGAGCACGGCCGCGAAGGGCTCCAGGAGCTCCTCGACGTTCCGGTCGTGGACATCACCGAGGCGGCCGCGAGCACCGCAATGTTCCTTGGCCAYAAGTACTCRGTRATCACCACCCTGGACCGTGCCGTTCCGCTGATCGAGGACCGGCTGAAGCTGGCCGGCCTCGACGCCCGGTGCGCSTCGGTCCGGGCCAGCGGCATGGCCGTCCTGGAACTGGAGGAGCATCCGCAGCGTGCAGTGGAGGCCATCATCGAACAAGCGCTGCTGGCCGTCCGGGAGGACAAAGCGGAAGTCATTGTCCTCGGCTGCGGCGGCATGGCCGGGCTGGACGAGGAGATCCGGAAGCGTGCCGGCGTCCCTGTGGTGGACGGCGTGGCTGCCGCCGTCACTATCGCTGAATCGCTGGTCCGGCTGCGGCTGAGCACGTCCAAAGTCCGGACCTATGCCACCCCGCGCCCCAAGTCGGTCATCGGCTGGCCGCTGGTGGCAGCCCCCGCACCGGCCACGCCGTGATCCGAACCAGACAGCTCCCGACGACGTCGGATCCCTCAYGTGGAGACCGCTAACGGCCTATAGTCGGACGATGGAACAGCGAATCTTGGGCAGGACCGGACGTAATGTCTCCATCGTTGGCTTGGGGACCTGGCAACTGGGCGCCGACTGGGGCAACGTGGACCCAGCKCAGGCGCAGGCCATCCTKGCGGCCTCCGTGGAAGCTGGTGTCACGTTCTTCGACACCGCGGACGTCTATGGCGACGGCCGCAGCGAGCAGGCCATCGGGGCGTTCCTGGCAGACAACCCCGGCCTGGACATCACGGTGGCCACCAAGATGGGCCGCCGCGCGGAGCAGCGCCCGGAGAACTACAACCTCGCCAACTTCCGCGCATGGACGGACCGGTCGCGGCGCAACCTGAGCGTCGAGCAGCTGGATCTGGTCCAGCTGCACTGCCCGCCCACGGCCGTGTACAGCAACACCRAGGTCTACGACGCGCTGGACACGCTCGTGGCCGAGGGCGTCATCCGCAACTACGGCGTCAGTGTGGAACGGGCCGAGGAAGCCCTCGAGGCAATCCGCCACGAAGGCACGGCCACAGTGCAGATCATCTTCAATGCCTTCCGGCTCAAGCCGTTGGACGAGGCGCTGCCCGCGGCTGAGGCCGCAGGGGTGGGCATCATCGCCCGCGTCCCGCTCGCCTCCGGGCTGCTCTCCGGCAAATACACCGCGGAGACGTCCTTCGCGGCGGACGACCACCGGAATTACAACCGCACCGGATCGGCGTTCGACGTCGGGGAAACCTTCTCCGGCGTGGACTTCGGGCAAGGCCTCAAAGCGGTGRMCGAGTTCGAGGAAMTGGTGCCCGACGGCGTCAGCACCGCCCAGGCGGCCATCGCCTGGATCGCGGCGCAGGACGGCGTCAGCACGGTGATCCCGGGCGCGCGGAACGTGGACCAGGCGCGCGCCAACGCCGCCGCGGCGGATGCCAGCGGCATTGACGCAACGTTCGACGTCGGCGTCCGCGAAATCTATGACCGCTACTTCCGCGAATCGATCCACCCCCGMTGGTAGGACTGGACCGTGGCTGCCGTAGCGGATCGGGCCGGTGAATGACTGCTTCCATCAGGGCCTTCGTCGAGCGGCTGGCATCCGTGGAGACCGGCCCGGGATGCAACAATTTCTTCGACTTTAGCGAAGCCGGCAATGCCCAGCGGCGCCGGAACCTGGAGCTCTATCTGCAGGAAATGCTGGACAGGCGTCCGAAGGTGCTGCTGTTGGGCGAAGCGCCGGGCTTCCGCGGTATGCGAATCACCGGAGTTCCKTTCACCAACCGCACCATGTTCGAGGGMGACGCCAACTCRTTCGGGCTGTTCGGGCCGGGGAAGGGCTACGCGCTGCCGGCAGATGCCGCGGGAATCGCGGCGGAACCGACGGCCACGGTGATGTGGGAGGTGCTGGCCGAACTGGAATTCTTGCCGCTGCTGTGGAGTGCCTGCCCGTGGCACACGCACGTRCCTGGCCGGCCGCTGTCCAACMGAACGCCAAGGGCCTCCGARGTTGCCCTTGGAACYCCGTTTTGGCAGGCGCTGACGGAAGCGTTTCCGATCGAATCCGTGGTGGCCGTGGGCAATGTGGCGCACCGCAGCCTGCAGCTCAGTGGCCTGGRCGTGCCGAAAGTSAGGCATCCCGCCCACGGCGGCAGGGCCGGGTTCAAGCTTGGCCTGCAGGAGCTYTTAGCCYGCCYGTGCTAAAACCGGYGYKGCTGACCCCGTTGCTATTSGGGACCCGAGTCCAGAAGGTGCAGCTGGTCGGGGGAGTCGAGGTCCTCGCCGCCGGAGAGGTCGCTGCAGTCCACCAGGTCAACCAGGTCCGGGTGCKCCTGCAGGAAGACGCGCGCTCCGGCGTCGCCCGTTGCCGTTTCCGCGGCTTCGGCGCGAAGKCCGGYGTCGAGCAGCAGCGGATGCCCCCRCCGCAGCTTGCCCTCCGCATCGCGATAGGCGGCSGCCGTCACGCGGCCCGGCCGGTGGGCTGCCAGCAGCCGGGCGACGGCCTCCGGGCCCAGGCCCGGCTGGTCCACCAGCGCGATCAGCACGTGGTCCGCCGGGTCCGCCGTGGCAACGCCGGCCCGGAACGAGCCGCCCATCCCGGTAGCCCAGTCGGGGTTTTCGATGACCGTGTGCCGGTCGAGGTCGGTGGCGGCGCGGACCCTGGCCGCGTCGGCGCCCAGGACCACCACGACTTCACGGCAGCCGCCGTCGAGCAGCACCGCGGCGAGCACTTCAACCAGCGTGCGGCCCCGGAACGGGAGCAGCGCCTTGGGTCCGAGGCCCAGCCGGGTCCCGGCTCCGGCGGCGAGCAGGACCGCCGTCGTCCGTGTCGACGTCGTCTGTGCCGCCGTCGTGAGCCGTTCCGATGAGTCAGCCATGGCCCCAGCCTATGCAACCGCCAGCCTATCCAGCCCATATAACAGTTGACGGCAGTGTTCCKGGGGAACACTGCCGTCAACTGCCTGATCGATGGGGTCAGGCGTCGCCGCCCGCTCCGCCGGTGGTCCCGGCGTTGACATCCAGGAGCTTGTARCGGTCCATCGCGTAGSCGGGCRCCYSGGCGTCGACTTCGCCGCGGCGGGCGAGCATCTGCAGGGARCGGACCACCACGGAGTGGATGTCGTTCTTGAAGAAGCGGCGTGCCGCGGCGCGGGTGTCGGAGAAGCCGAAGCCGTCGGCGCCGAGCGAGGCGAACTCGTTCGGCAGGAACTGCCGGATCTGGTCCGGCACGGCCTTCATGTAGTCGGTGACCGCGACGATCGGMCCGGYGGCGCCGGCGAGCTGCTGGGTGACGAACGGGACGCGGGCGGGCTGGCCGGGGTTGAGGAAGGCKTCTTCCTCGGCGGCCATGGCGTCGCGGCGCAGTTCRSTCCAGGAGGTCACGGACCAGACRTCGGCGGAGACGCCCCAGTCCTCGGCGAGGATCCGCTGGGCCTCGAGGGCCCAGGGAACGGACACGCCGGAGGCAAGGATCTGGCTCTTGGGCCCTTCAACGTCCGACGCCGACACCCGGTAGATGCCTTTCAGCACACCGTTGACATCGAGGTTCTCGGGTTCGGCCGGCTGGAAGATCGGCTCGTTGTAGACCGTGAGGTAGTACATCAGGTTCCGGTCTGCGTCGTTGTCGGGGCCGTACATCCGCTCCAGCCCGTCCCGGATGATGTGGCCCATTTCGTACCCAAAGGCGGGGTCGTAGGTGAGCACTGCCGGGTTGGTGGCGGCGAGGATGGGGGAGTGCCCGTCGGCGTGCTGCAGGCCTTCGCCGGTGAGGGTGGTGCGCCCTGCGGTGGCGCCGATGATGAACCCGCGGGTCATCTGGTCCGCKGCAGCCCAGAAGGAATCGCCGGTGCGCTGGAAGCCGAACATCGAGTAGAACACGTAGATCGGCACGAGCGGCTCGCCGTGCGTGGCGTAGGAGGTGCCCGCGGCCGTGAACGCGGCCACCGCCCCGGCCTCGTTGATGCCCGGGTGGATCAGCTGGCCCTGGGCCGATTCCTTGTAGGCGAGGACCAGTTCCCGGTCAACGGACAGATAACCCTGGCCGTCCGGGTTGTAGATCTTCGCCGTCGGGAAGAACGCGTCCATGCCGAACGTGCGGGATTCATCCGGCACGATCGGGACAATGCGATGGCCGAACTTCTTGTCCCGGAGCAGGTCYTTSAGCAGCCTGACAAACGCCATGGTGGTGGCGGCCTGTTGCTTSCCGGAACCCCGTTTGGCGACCTCATAKGTTGCGGGGTCGGGCAACTCCACGGGCGCATGGTCCGGCCGGCGTTCGGGGACGAAGCCGCCGAGTTCCTTGCGGCGGCCCATGAGGTACTGGATCTCCGGGGAGTCCATGCCGGGGTGGTAGTACGGGGGCCGGTAGAGGTCCGCTTCGAGCTGGTCGTCCGTGATCGGGATGCGCAGGTGGTCGCGGAAGGCCTTGAGGTCCGCGAGGGTGAGCTTCTTCATCTGGTGGGTCGCGTTGCGGCCCTCGAAGTGGGTGCCCAGGCCGTAGCCCTTGACCGTGTGGGCCAGGATGACGGTGGGTTTGCCCTTGAACTCGGTCGCGGCCTTGTACGCGGCGTAGACCTTGTTGTAGTCGTGGCCGCCGCGCTTGAGGTTCCAGATCTGGTCATCGGTGAGGTCCTGG
>NZ_JBFTKG010000062.1:0-10238 GCF_056395825.1 Arthrobacter sp. 05T47
CTCGTCGAAGATCACGGTTCTAGGGTCGCCCAGCAGAGCAGCGGCGATACCGAGCCGTTGGCCCATGCCGAGGGAGAAGCCCTTGACGCGCTTCCGGGCGGTATCGGTGATTCCAGTCATCGCCATGACCTCATCGACCCGGCTGCGCCGGATGCCGTGCGTGGCGGCCAGGACGGACAGGTGCTTGACGGCGCTGCGGGCCGGGTGGAGAGCCTTGGCGTCCAGGAGTGCGCCGACCTCTTTCAACGGGGCCGCGTGCTCGGCGTACGGGCGGCCGTTGACGAGCACCCGGCCTGAGGTTGGCCGGTCCAGGCCCAGGATCAGCCGCATGGTGGTGGACTTGCCGGCGCCGTTCGGGCCCAGGAAGCCGGTGACCTGCCCGGGCTGGACGGTGAACGTCACGCCGTCCACGGCGGTCCGCTTCCCGTATGTCTTCGTTAGACCGTATGCCTCRATCATGGTCCAGCTTTCTTCTCGGCGARTGTCTGTCCGTCAATGCATGAGGATCAGCCCACAAACTCACCGCCCCCACCGCCATTATTCATGMGTAGGTGCAGGTCAGGCAGGAATTCATGCGCCGTTTACCTGAAAATCTTCAGCGGGGACGACGATTTGGTCTTCGACCGCACACAACCGGTCGGAACGGCCAGCCGGCCGGCTCTCAGCAGCGATCCCGCACGACCGAGAGGCCGAGAGGCCGACAGGCCGACATGACACTGCGACTCCCCCACACCCTGCCAACACTCCCCACGGCCACCGGCCGATTCATCCTCAGCCCGTTCACGGACGCCCATGTCGAACCGCTGGCGGCCATCCTGGCCAACGACGCCATCTGGGCCCAGGGGTTCGGCGACRGCGACCACYGGCCCGGGAACCACGATGAGCTGGTCGCCTTGGTCCGCCGTCGGCACGAGGGCCTGCGGATCTTGGCCATCGACTACACCGGCCTTCCCCGCGGCCCGCTGTTCGTCGACACGACAGGCGGCACCGAATCCCACGCCCGCACCGAACGGGTCAAGATCGGCCGGACCGTCATCAGCCCGGCATTCTKGGGTATGCACGCCAACCACGAGGTCAAGACCGCGTTGCTGGGCTGGTTGTTCTCCCGGGGTGCCGGACGCATCGAGTGCGACGTGGACCCMCGCAACCACTGCTCCCTTACCTCCCTGAACCGGTTCGGTTTCACGGYGGAGGGCACCGGTCGGCGGTCCTCCCGGCGTGTCGACGGCACCTGGCGGGACATTGTCATCCTGTCCCTGCTGACCGAGGAATGGCCGGCAGTCCGTGAACGGTCCCTKCAAGCCCTGGCCGGGCTCGGACACGGCGGGCTGCTCGCTGCCTGACCGGTGAGAGAGCTTCCCGGCTCCGCACACATGAGGTTTTAGAGCGTTCGYTTACGTCACCGTCCGGCCTTCACACTGGRCCGGGACTCACGGATCGAAGATTGCACCGGGCTTMTAAATCCTGCCTGTTATGGGGCTTTCTGCGCACGCKGTGGAGCTAAGACCTCGCCCACGAAACGAGAACACCGGGTCGGCCTATGCCGGTCCGGTTTCTYYATGCSTTCATTCAGCGGCAGCCTGCCCTGCYGTGTGCTCCCGGACGAGGCGCACMGCAYCACCGGCCAAAAGGTCTTCGAGATCGAAACAGAACGGGTCCTGCGGATCAGGGTGAAGCTGGATGGCAGCGTCGGGGTCGCCCAGGAAGCCGTGGACAGGCTCCCACGTCACGGCCGGGAACACCAGGATCATGCCGCGCATTGGCGTCGTCACGTACTGCTGCCGCGTGAGTCTCACGGATGCTGCCGAAGTCGAAGGCCGCCCACTGCCTGGTTTCTCGCCCGTCGGTGACGACCCGTTCGGTCTGCCACAGCTTGCCGTCGGCGGCGACCGCAATCCCATAGGCGCCTCCGACGGGCCAGCCGGTTCCGACCTGGTCCTCGGCCTTCCGGAAGCCGGCCCACAACGTGGATGGGTAGCTTTCGGCGACCAGCGGAAGCGTGGGGACCTCATGGGCTGCGAGGAAAGCGACGGAGTCCTGGATAGCGGTCACGAGTCGGTCGAGGGCCATATGGGACGCAGCGATGGAGAGGTCAATGGCCTGCTGGCGCATTGCGTCCTCGTTCCGCGCGGCGGCGAGCCGCTCGTTCAGGTTGTCCCTAGATACCATGCCGCCCCCGTCGTATTGAGCGCCAGCGTACCAGTGGGCAGTCAGCCTGCGGATGTGCAGTTCACGGTCTGACCTGCGGGAACGTAGGATCCATCCTGGACGCAGAAATCTCCGCGCCGGCAACTTCTTTGGGGGACAATTGAAAATCAGCATAACGCTGGGGGCAACACTGCTCACGGCTGCACTCGTGGCCGGCCCGATCTGCGGAGCGTCCGCGGCGCCCGCGCCGGTCGCCGCCAAGTCCGCGTCCGCGGAATCCCTGGATCTCTTCCCGGCAAGTAAGCGCCAGATGATCATCGATACCTTCGACGCGATCAACAGGTTTCGGGCAACCAAACACCTGAAGGCCCTGAAGTTCAACGTCAAAATCGCCACCATCTCGCAAAAGTGGAGCAACAGGATGGCAGCGACAGGACGCTTTGACCACAACAGCGACTACACGACCGGTGCGCCGGCCGGATACTTCTCGGCATCCGAAAACATCGCCCTCGGCTATTACCGCGGCCAGGACCTCGTCAACGGATGGATCAGTTCGCCCGGACACAACGCGAACATGTCRCAGCCAGACGCCACCTTCATGGGCATCGGCATCAGCGCCAAGGGCACCTACGCAACCGCGAACCACTTCGGCTACCCGGCCGGCGCCGTCCCGGCTGGGTCGTACAACAGCCCGCGCGACTACTTCGACGGCCGATCCGCACTCCCGACCAGCCCCGGCATCRCGGCCCCCGACCCRACGGTCGACTGGGAAAAGTTGACCTACACGATCCCGGCCAAGACCGGGGTCATCTACCTCGTTGATGGGGCGGTGAGGGCCGCCGGCACTTACCCGTTCCGCAGCATCATGGTTGCCATCGGCGTCAAAACAGCGGCCGGCCGTACCCTGAAGACGTGGTCCTATGACCTCTCGTCCCTGGCCGTGACCCCCGYCGCCCCCAAATTCAACCAGGCCAAGGGCACCTACACGATCCCGGCMACGGGCAATGTCACATACCTCGTCAACGGCGCCGTGAAGCCGCCCGGCACCTACTCCCGGAGCACCAGGATCACCATCACGGCCAAKGCGGCCCCCGGCAGCATCCTGACCGGCACCTCGAGCTGGAGCCTCGACTTCCGCAAGGCCGTGACCGCGGCAAAGCCGGCYATGAACAGCACCACCAACCGGTACASCATCCCGGCGAAGGCGGGAGTCGGCTACTTCGTCGACGGGAAGCCGGTCCCGGCCGGGACCTACAAGGCCGCCAACGGCAAGACGGTGARCTTCACCGCGAAGGCCGCCTCGTCCGCGTACCGGTTCACCGGCACGGCCGCCTGGTCATTCCGGTTCTGACACGCGACTGCAACGCCAACGGGAACCGTCAGCACCCGCTCCGCACACATGAGGTCTATGAGCAAACAACCAGTAGTGTCCCCTGAAGACTTCGAGATCATGACCGGGAGGACCCCGCCGACTGGCCCGAGCGATTCCTGCCGAGCTCCTTCGCCAAGGTCGCAACCCACGGTGAGGCCCTCTGGACGAAAATCACCGAGGACGACGGCGAGACCATCCAGGCCACGATGGCCAACAGCCCGTTCGGTGGCTTCGTGGCCTTCGGYGACCCGGTCGCGTACAAGCGAGAAAAACGTCCGCCATATCCTCCCGCCCACGCACGACTAAGCCTCCAAGTGGAAACAAWGAGGGCCCGCACGAATTGGGCGGTTTCTACGGTCCTTCGCCGTCGCCCGTTGGTTCGGGGSCGGCGGACAGGAAATTGGATGCTGGCCTTTCCGAGTCGAGCGAAAAGTACACGGGCCCTTCGTTTCGAAGGATGTCCACGTAGTAGTGCAGCTCGCTCATGGGGACAGCAATGGTGCCGGAAGTCGATGCGGCGTTGCAGGTCGGCATCGCGGGCATGCCGCCGGCGCGAATGCCGTGACCGGCGCCTATGTGAGTGCGGGATCGTCGCACGGACTTCGCGGCAGCCAACCTACTGGGGCGAGCGCTCCCGGCGCCGGTGCCCGATGACGCGGCGGACCGAGGGGACCCGGCTGATTCACGTTCAGCGGCGCCAACACGACGATCCGGGATCAAGCAGCCAGCAACAACTAAGGAAAGGAACGAACATGACTGAAGAAATGTCCACGGTGCTCGTCGTCGGCGCCAGCGGCAGCATTGGACAGCTCGCCGTCACTCAGGCACTCGAGGCGGGCTTTGAGACCAGAGCCCTGGTACGTGCCGAATCCCGGACGGACCGGATTCCCGACGGCGCCGAGATCGTCGTTGGCGACCTCACGGACGCCGAAACCCTCCGGGGCGTCATCCAGGGTGTCACCGGCATCGTCTTCGCCCACRGCAGCCCCGGCGGCGCGAAGGAAGCCGAAGCGGTGGACTACGGCGCCGTGCGCAACGTCCTGAGCGTCCTGGCAGCTCCGGCACGCATCGCCCTGATGACCGCGATCGGGGTCACGAAGCACACGCCCGGTCACGACTGGAAGCGCCGCGGTGAACGGCTCGTCCGGGCCAGCGGTCTGCCGTACACGATCGTCCGTCCCGGCTGGTTCGACTACAACGATGCCCGCCAACACCGGCTCATTATGCTGCAAGGCGACACGCGGTGGGCAAGCGATCCCTCTGATGGTGTGGTCTCCCGCGCCCAAATCGCCCAAGTCCTCGTCACGTCGCTCACTTCGGATGCTGCCGACCACAAGACGCTGGAGCTCGTCGCAGAGACCGGGCCAGCGCAGACCGACCTGAACCCGCTGTTCGGCAACTTGCAAACGGACCGGGCGGCTGCGCTCGATGCCGTCCTTGACCGCGACAACATGCCACTCGACCACGAACCGGCCGGAGTCGTCGCCGAACTCGAAGCCGTCCGCGGACGCTTCTGAGCCGACGATTCGCTGTGCTACCGCTGCCGTGGATCGGCGAAGTGCACTCGCTCGAAGGCGACCATCGCGGCGAGGACCGCGGTCACGGAGGCGAAGGCTGCCGGCGCCGAGACTACATTCTTACCAGCGCTCGCGCGGTAAGCGTCCGGGAATCGTGTTTTGGGCCTATCCAGTCCTCTTACCAGGGCTGCGGTTGGCAGCCGTAGGGGCGCCGGTTGGTGGCGACCCTGTAGTACCCAGGTACCGGTTGCACGTCTTGGGGAGTGTCCCCTGGGCCGACGTACGGGAAGCGGGCAATCCGTAGCGTGAAGAGCAACGCAGGGTGCACACACGGTGACAGCCCGCAAATTCACACGGAATCGAGACCGCTCATGGCTTCCCGCTCAAGACGTCTTTTTCACGCCGCTCTCCCGGCGGGATTGTCGCTGCTCGTTGTGGCTGCGCTGGCTTTCGCCGGCGCAGAGGTGGCTGATGCCGAAAGCCATATCGCGCCGCCAGCGCAGGACCCGCATAACCTCCCGGTGAACAGGCCCTCTTCCTCCGGCAAAATCGCTGTCGCCGTCGTTCTGGGTTCGTCCGGCACCGTAGGGAGTGACGTTCTGGCTCCCTACGAGGTGTTTGCCAGCTCCCCGAATTTCTCCGTCTACACAATCGCAGCGCAGTCCTCCCCTGCCCCCGTTGACGGGGGTCCGGCCATAGTGCCCACCTACACGTTCGACGACGTTCGATCGGGCAAGGCCCGCCAGCCGGACGTCGTCGTTGTCCCGGCCGTCGGCACCCCGGAGGGGCCGGAGGAAACCGCCATGCGGGACTGGATCGTGGACCAATCAGGTCGCGGGGCCCGCGTCCTGGGCGTCTGTAACGGATCGAACGTCCTGGCCGGAGCCGGCCTCTTGACCGGCCGCACGGCCACAAGCCACTGGTCACGTCTGATTTCCCTGAAGAAGAGCCATCCCGAGGTCCAATGGACGGGAGGTCTGCGCTACGTTCAGGACGGCATGATCACCACCACAGCCGGCGTTACCTCCGGCATCCCGGGCGCGTTGAAAGTCATGGAAGACCTGGCCGGCGCCGGCGAAGCCGAACGAGTCGGCCGGCTTATGAACTACCCGGATTGGTCCATTGCCGCGTCAGCATCGATACCCGTCCAGTCCTTCGCCGTCTCGGACGTTCCCGTCGGACTCAACGCCCTCGTCCCGTGGTTCCGGCCGACCATCGGCGTCGGGCTGGTCAACGGGGTTGGCGAGATAGACGTCGCCAGCGCCTTCGAGGTTTACAACATGTCCTTCGCAGCCCGCGCCGTGGCTGTCGCCGACACGGAGACGGTCACCACCAAGCACGGGATGGTCCTCCTGACCGCCCCGGAAACGCAGGCGCCTCCGGTGGACAGGGTCATCGCCCCCGGCGCGGCTCGGGGCCAGGACATTGACCCGCAGTTGAGGGACTGGGCCGCATCGCGCAACGTGCCCATCGAGGCCCTTGCCGGCGCTGGCGGCGTGCTCGGCTTCGACGGGGCCCTGGAGTATTTTGCGCGGCATACCGACCGTGCCACCGCCCTGTCGGCAGCCAAAATGATCGACTATCCCACGGCGCATCTGAACCTTCCGGACAGTGGAACCTATCTCCGCGTTCCGGTCCTGATCGTGCTCGGCCTGCTGCTCGCAATTCTCGCCGGTGCCCTGCCGGCGATCCATGGAATCGTCGTCCGGCGTCGGGCAGAGGGGCAGATGAATGACTCGTGACATCTCTCGGATTTCCGCCCGCACCCACCCGATTCCATGGATCGGACCGACCATGCCGTCCCGAAGTTCCGGCCGACATACTTCTACTTTGCCAAGCACTTCGCTGTGATGGTCGCGCTGATGTACGCGGGAATGTTCGTGCTGGACCCCGTCTACGACCTGGGAGCGACCGTTGCCGGAGTCGACGACCCGTGGAGCCGGCTGCCCGTACTCTCGAACATCATCATGGCGCTCAACATGAGCGTTCCGATGGTCCTGTACATGCGCCATCAGCGTCACAGCTGGCGGGCGATCGGAGAGATGTCGGCAGCCATGCTTCTTCCCGCAGCCCTCACCATGGGCCCCTACCTTCTGGGGACTATGACTGCCGGGACAATGATGTCTCTCAGCCACGGAACAGTGCTCCCGCTGATGGCGGTCGCCATGCTTCTGCGCTTTCGCGAATATGCTCAGCATAAGCGGGAGCATAGATTGCCCGGCACCGGACAAGAGAGTGGTTTGCAATGCCGCTAAATCAGCTTTCCGCAACACTCGCCTGCGCGCTTCTGACCGGCCTGACGATCTTCCAGAGCGCGCTTATTGCCGGGGCCCCGTTCGGGAGGATGGCCTGGGGCGGAAAACACCGTGTCCTGCCGAGCAACCTCAGGATCGGGAGCGCCGTTTCCATCGGCGTGTACGCTTTTTTCGCCTACGCCGCACTGGCCAAAGCCGCCGTTGTCCCGCTCTTGGTCAACGAATCTTTTACCTCCATCACCATCTGGGTGATGACTGCATACTTCGCGCTCGGCGTCGTGATGAACGGGATCTCCCGCAGCAGGCCCGAACGCCTCGTCATGACTCCTGTCGCGGCTGCCCTCGCCTTTCTTTACCTGGTCCTGGCACTCCACTGATCTTCGACACGGGCCGCAGGACGGGCCACGCCTGCCTCAGCCCGAGCGATACCCGGCATCTACCCATATGAACACCGAAGGACTCTTATGAACCCCACAAAGGTAGCGGCCGGAGCATGACCAAGACGGGAGACGCTCAGCGCCTGGCGGCGTTGCCGGAAGCGGTCCTGACGGCACCGATGTCGCCGGAAAAACCGCATCGGCGACGGGGGTGGCGCCCCGGTCCGCGTATCACAGACCTGATGGTCGCTGCCTTGTACGCAGCGCCGGCCCTGGCGGCAACCGCTAGCGTTCACGAGACCAAAGGCCCGGAGTCCGTTCTCTTGTTGCTCGCGGTGGTGGCTTCCGGCGCTGCGTTGCTCTTCCGCCGGCGCGCTCCGATGTTGTCGTTGGCTGCAACGGCCGGCATCATGTTCATCACGTTCTCGGTTCCGGAGAGCTTCGCAGCGGTGGCGACAGCCATGGCGCTGTACGCCGTCGCCGTCTACAGGTCGGCCCGGCATGCCGTCTTTGCCCTGCTGGGAACCAGCAGCATCCTGCTTCTCGCCGCGGTCCTCCTCCCCGGGTCGATGGTCGACCCGGGCCAGGCCGGCCAGGCAATTGCCGTGCTCGTGATCGCGGCACTGATCGGCTTGAACGTCCGCTCGCGCCGAGACTACGTAGCCGCCCTCGTGGACCGTGCCGACCGGCTGACGCGAGAACGGGAGCACCTGGCCAGCATCGCCGCCGCGGCCGAGCGCAACGCGATCGCCCGGGAGATGCACGACATCGTCTCGCACGGGTTGGCAGTGATGATTTCCCTGGCCCACGGTTCTGCAGAGATCGCCCCCACTGATCCTGCCCGCGCCGTAGACGCCATGCGCCAGGTCGCCGAGACCGGCCGGACAGCGGTGGCAGACATGCGCCGGATGCTCGGAGTTCTCAACGCACGTAAAAACGTTGACTCACCCGGAGTAGTAGCGCCCGCGCCACAGGTGGAGGACATCCAGGCGCTGGTGGCGCTCTTCCGTTCCACCGGCCTTCCGGTGGTCCTGCAATCTGCCGGTGCTCCACCGGCCGACCCAGGGATCCAGCTGGCGATATACCGGGTCATCCAGGAAGGGCTCACCAACGCGCTGAAGTACGCAAGAGCAGCAACAACGGTCACGATTGTTCTGCAGTTCAGCCCGCAAGCGATCATTGCGTCGGTAACCGACGACGGCCAACACCAAGAACTTTCTACAGACCATCCCGGGCGGGGCATCGTGGGCATGCGTGAGCGCGTCGCACTGTATGGCGGCACGATACAGGCGGGTCCTCTGGCCAGCGGTGGATGGTCCGTGAACGCCCAGTTCCCGCCGCGGGAGGTATCCCCGTGGAACCGGTAACCATCCCGTCCGAGCGCCCGATCCGGGTGCTGCTCGTTGATGACCAAACGCTTGTCCGAACGGGATTCCGGATGGTACTCGATGCCCACCCCGCGGTCGACGTCGTTGGCGAAGCCGCTGACGGCAGGACCGGACTCGACATGTGTCGTACCCTGGCGCCGGACGTGGTGCTGATGGATGTGCGGATGCCGGGCATGGACGGCATCGCCGCGACCGAGCTAATCGCCGAGAACTGCCCGCAGTCGCGGGTCATTGTCCTCACCACCTTCGATCTCGACGAGTACGCCTTCGCGGCGCTCCGGGCCGGTGCCAGCGGTTTCCTGCTCAAAGACGTCGGACCACCCGAGCTGCTCGCGTCCATCAAAGCCGTCGCCGGAGGAGACGCCGCCATCTCCTCCAGGGTCAGCCGCCGGATGCTGGAACTCTTCAGCCAAAGGCTTCCCTCCGGTCCCTTCTCCGGGGGTGACGAAGCCCTCGCGGCCCTGACACCCAGGGAACGGGAAATCCTCTCGGCCATCGCCGGCGGACTTACCAACACCGAGATCGGTGAACGACTGGTCGTGGCCGAATCAACAGTGAAAACCCATGTGGGCCGCATCCTGATGAAGCTCGGGCTGCGCGACCGTGTGCACGCCGTCATCTTCGCTTACGAACACGGCGTGACCGGCCACCGCCGGCCGGGCTGAGTATCCAATGACCTCAAGACACCGTCCCGCAGAACGTTTCCCGGCGGACAAATCAGCACCGACCTGCGACTACTCATCTCACGCCGCACAGACTTGGTCTGCGACCGAACCCGCGCAATCAACAGACTCTGCTCCAATCCCCTTGCCTAGCGGCTCAGCATGCACTCGGAGACGCAGGCTGTAACTTAACGCGCGAATGTACACCTGCGCGGGTTGGCTGCTCCCCGAGGGCTGCAGGGCTGTCCACACCCGGTATCTCTTCACCCATTCCCACTACCTGAACAGGAGAGCACAATGAAATCCATGAACACATCAAGGACCTATGTGCTGGTGCATGGTTCATTCGTCGGGGCCTGGTGCTGGTCGCGAGTCGTCCCTCTGCTGGAAGCTGCCGGGCATGAGGTTTACGCGCCGACGCTCACCGGTGTCGGAGAACGCGCGGGCGAAGCGACCCCGGAGGTGGGGTTGCTGTCGCACATCGATCAGATCACCAGCCTTGTCGAGGCGAACGACCTT
>NZ_JBFTKG010000063.1:0-10222 GCF_056395825.1 Arthrobacter sp. 05T47
GGGCCGATGGTTGGGGCCGATGGTTGCGAGATCAAGGATGGAAAGCGGAACAGTCACGGAAAAGCCGGCCTTTCGTAGCGGAGCAGTGTGCGGGCCGGAGTTGGGAACTGCGGTCCTGGCGGCACCGGGTTTCCGGCGCGGGCACACTGGCATCAACGACGGCGGCCCCCGGGATATTTCTGCACATTTTCCTGCGCATGTTTCTTGCCCGGTACGGCCAGCCTGCGGCCGGCCGCACGCCTCCTGCTACGTGCCTGCCTGCCTGCTACATAGGCTTTCGCAGATCAGTGAATCAGCGGGTCAGCTGCATGAGTAGTTGTAATCGAGTCCGCCGGAAATGTACTGCGTCATCGAGACACGGCTGCGCGGGGTCAATCCGGGGAGGGCGCAGTTCTTCTTGGCGCCGGCCGCGGATCCCGCTCCCGCAAGCCAGCTCGGCAGTCCTGCCAGCGGGCTGGTGAACTTAACGGTTCCGGCGATCCTCCCCCACTGATAGGGGGTGGAGTAGAGGCCCACGCGGGCGCCGATCCGCTTGAAGTAGGCGGTCATGCCTTCGAGGACTGCGACGTTGGCTGCCTTGTCTGMCTGCCAGGTGTTTTCCGTTTCCACATCCAGCCACCAGAGGTAGGTCTGAGGGTTGCTGACGCCGCGGCGCYTGGCGTCGTCGKACGCYTTGGCCCATCCGTACATGTAGGAGCAGGCTTTGAACGACCCCAGGGCGCAGTTGCCGTAGGGGTTGGYGACCTTCACCCCGCTGTAGGTGTTCGATKTGGGCCACCAGGACCCCTTCAGGCCGGGGTTGGCCGTATTGACGTACAGGGCCACCCGCGGCTGCGACGTCGCTGCGGGAGACTTCGCTGTYTTCGCCCAGGCCAGCTGGCTTGCCAGGCACGGGTTCGTGTTGTTGGCCAGGCCGTAGTTGACGCCGACGACCGCGAAAGCGGGCTGCTTTGGCAGCGTCTTGCCGCACTGCGGCCAGGACACGTCGATGCCCGGTCCCGGGGASGTGGCCGTGGCGGCCGAGGCAGCGCCTCCACCCAAGAAGACAAGGCAGAGGGTTATGACAAAGGCCAGTACGATGCGCGGGARCGAGTTGGGCATGCCACAGTCTAAAGCAAGAAAAACAAATCGGTGGCGTAATTCTGTCACGGCGCCGGTGCGCCGCCGACACGGTCACACAACTCGCCACCGCCGAATAGGCCGGCTTGAGCCGGGTSCGGRAACACYGGACCCGGCTAAGCTAACCGCATGGCCATCAAATCCACTGCAGAYAAAGTCGCCACGATCCAGAAGGGCTACACCCTGGACGGCCCGACGATCGAGCTCGGGGCGGCAATCGTCGACGGCGAACTCCACAAGGACGCGCCCGTCCGGCTGCCGCTCGCGATGATGAACCGGCACGGCCTCGTGGCCGGGGCAACGGGCACCGGCAAGACAGTCACGCTCCACATGATGGCCGAACAGCTTTCCACGGCGGGCGTGCCCGTGTTTCTGGCCGACATCAAGGGCGACCTCTCCGGGCTSGCCACCGCCGCCACAGGCAGYGAGAAGCTCCTGGCACGCACTGAGAGCATCGGCCAGGCATGGTCGGGGAAGACCTTCCCGGTGGAGTTCCTGGCCCTCGGCGGCGAYGGACAGGGCATACCCGTCCGCGCCAGCATCACTTCCTTTGGCCCCATCCTGCTCTCCCGGGTCATGGACCTGAACGAGACCCAGGAATCCAGCCTGCAGCTGGTCTTCCATTTCGCGGATAAGAACAACCTGGAGCTGATCGACCTCAAGGACCTGCGTGCCGTGATCCAGTTCCTGACCTCGGCCGAGGGCAAGGACGCGCTCGAGGAACTCGGCGGSCTCTCKAAGGCAACCGCCGGTGTGATCCTGCGCGAACTGAYCACCCTCGAGGCGCAGGGCATGGAAAARTTCTTCGGCGAACCCGAGTTCAACACCGCCGAACTGCTGCGTACCGCACCWGACGGCCGYGGCGTGGTGAGCTGCCTGGAATTGCCCACCCTGCAGACCACGCCGATGCTGTTCTCGACATTCCTCATGTGGCTGCTCGCAGATCTCTTCGAGGACCTGCCTGAGGCCGGAGACCTCGACAAGCCCAAGCTCGTGTTCTTCCTGGATGAGGCGCACCTGCTGTTCAACGGCGCTTCGAAGGCCTTTCTCGACGCCATCACCACTACCGTCCGGCTCATCCGGTCCAAGGGCGTCGGCATCTTTTTCGTGACGCAGACCCCCAAGGATGTCCCCGCGGACGTCCTGGGCCAGCTGGCAAACCGGGTGCAGCACGCCCTCCGCGCCTACACCCCGGAGGACGCCAAGGCGCTCAAGGCCACCGTCTCCACCTTTCCCACCAGCGACTACGACCTCGAGGAGACCCTCACCACCGCCGGCATCGGCGAGGCSGTCATCACGGTCTTGAACGARAAGGGGGCGCCGACGCCCGTGGCMCTGACCCGGCTCCGCGCCCCGGAGTCCGTCATGGGTCCCAGMACCGATGCCCTGATTTCCAGCACGGTCGCYRCCTCCGCCCTCCTGCCCAAGTACGGCACCGCCGTCGACAACATCTCSGCGTACGAGAAGATCACCGGGAAGGGCGCYGCCCCCACCGGGCCRGCCGCCGGGACCGCTCAGCAGGGTGCCGGGACCCAGGGAGGGKCCWCCGCCGGCGGACTGGACCCGAACGCCATCGACGCCGAAGCCCGACGGATCGAGGAAGAAGTCCTCGGCCGTCCCAGCAGCCGAACCAGCAGCAGTCCTGCGCCGGCACCAGGGATGCCGCCCGAATACGGGGAGGCGCCCGAGCGGCRTGCCCCCCGGCCGGCACAGCCCACAGGCGGCGGCATCGGCGGCGACCTCGCGGGGGCCCTGGGCGGCGGCCTCCAGAGCATGGCCCGCTCGCTGGGGACCCAACTCGGCCGGGAACTGCTGCGCGGCGTSTTTGGCACTTCCTCGARGCGCCGCCGMCGCTAGCGGATGAMTGCYGTTGCKGCCCGCCGGAGGTCCGGGGCMYTCTAATCGGGCGCGGCCGCCATGGTCCGCGTCACAGAGSCGGTCCTTGACACGGAKATTCCTGTGGGGTGCAGGTAACGTAAGAATCGTGCAGATGAGTCAGGCCTTGGTCAAAATCGCAGCAGCGTGGCTGCTGGGACTGATGCTTGCCGTGGCCGGAGCCATYGTGTCGATCAACCTGGTGAACGACTCCATTGCCGGGCCGCAGCAGCCCGTCCGCGAATATCTCAGCGCMCTGCAAAAAGGCGAGGGYGAAAAAGCCCTGGGCCTGCTGCGCSCCTCCGTGCCGGACAGCAACCCGGCGATGCTCGACGGAACCGCCCTGCAAACYGCGGCCTCCCGCATCTCMGACGTCAAGCTCGGCGACGCCGAAGAGCGCGGYGCGAACCGGGTGATGGTGCCCATGGACTACACCATCGATGGCAGCCGGCTGCGGACCGAGTTCCTGCTGGAGCGTTCCGGCACCGAGTGGYTGTTCTTCCACAAATGGTCYTTCGTCCCCGCTGCGCTGCCYGTCCTGGACGTCACGGTGGTCAACTCCAGCGAGGCAACCGTCAAYGGCGTTCCGGTGAACATGCCCAACGGCCGCAACTCCTTCGCGGTCTTCTACCCCGGCGAGTACGAGGCCTCACTGAACGGCCAGTACTTCTCGGCCCCGCCCACCCGGGCCACCGTCGCCGGAGAGGAAGCGCACCCGGCCTCGCTGAACCTGCTGACTGAGGCCACCGGTGCCCTCAAGGACGCCGTGAGTGGCAAGGTCAAGGACTTCCTGGACTCCTGCGCCCAAGAGGCCGACAAGCAGCAGAAGCTGCAGCCCGACTGCCCGTTCTATCACGCCACGAACAACCGGGTGATCGACGGGACCATCCACTGGAGCATCACGGACTACCCCACCGTCAGCATCGAGCCGTTCGGCGGCCGCTGGGTCGTGTCCCCCTTGGACGGCAAGGCCCGGATCCAGGGCCGCCAGGTGGACCTGTTCTCGGGCGCCGTATCCGAYATCGACAGCGTCCACGATTTCAGCTTCACCACCCGCCTGGACATCGACGGCGACACCGTCAAGCTCACCCCGCAGCTGAACTACTAGGCTCCCGGCTAACTCCTGGAACCCTGGCTGATTCCCACGGCGCCGGGCCCCTTCCYGTCAYGCAGGGCAGACTTTGAACCCGTCGCTGGCCCGGCTCCCGGCAAATCCGCGGATTTCTTCTCCSTCGGTGCCAGAWAACCTGCCGGCCGTGACGCCTACCCGGGTGCCTTGAYGCCGGCAAGGACAGCGAGGACCTCCGCCACCATGTCCGCCGGGTTGTGCACCACGTCCGCAYAGTAGTAGCGGAGCACCGCRTATCCTCGGACCACGGAGCGGTTGTTGCGGCGCTGSTCTTTCTTCACYTGAGCCCATTCGCCGTGATGGCGTCCGTCGAGCTCCACTATCAGCCTGCCCTCAAGCAGCAAATCAACAGAACCGACGCCGCCGATGTGCACCTGCCCTTCCACGCGGATACCGGCTTGCCGGAAATAGGTTCGCGCCAGGGTTTCGAGCAGCGATTCCGCGCCGCGGTCCACCCAATTCAGGACCTCCCGGGCCCGGCCATTGCGCGTCCCGGGCAGTCGCCGTCGCAGGAAGTCCAGCGTCATGTCACCCCTGCCGACCGCGCACTCCACCATCACCAGGGACTCGCGGAACGGCAGCCACCTCAGCGCATGGATGAGGACATCGCCCAGGGCCGCAACCGGCCGGTGCGGATCCGGGGCGAACAGCAGTCCGCCGTGYCCCGGCTCCCCGCCTGCCGCACCCCCGCGCCGGTGGTACACATGCCGGGGCCCGGGCTGCTCCAACGCCCACAACCCGTAGAACGGCGCGGCGCTCACACACGTGAGCAGCTGCCTGCGCTGGAGCAGCGCAACATAGTCAGGGTCCGCCGTCGGAAGCGCATACAGTCCCCGCGATGGTTGCACGACGCCGGCCCTCACCGCCCGCSKCRGCRCGGCCCGAAGAAAGCCGAAAGGCTGCTGTCCGTGACGCGRGGTCACGGGCAGCAGCCTTTTGATCAGCMYYGGCGCAGCGGCCAGGTGYTGCGGCTCAGTCCATTCCGCGCAGGTCCAGGACCAGCTCGGTGTCGCCGTCGGCCTGCAGGAGGACGGGGATTCCCCAGTCCTGCTGGTACAGGTGGCAGGCCGCGTGGTCCGGGATCTCGCCGTCGGCGTCTTCGGGGCCGTCGCACCCCGCCGCGCGGGCGGTGATGTGCAGGACGCCTTCGGGAACGTCGGAGGAAAGTTCCAGGGTRCGCAGGAGCCCCACGGACGTCCCGCCGCCGGAGACCAGCAGTTCGGGCGGGGTGGAGGAGATCTTCAGCTGGGTGGGATCGCCCCAGCGGTCGTCCAGTTTCTGTCCGGTGGGCGCCGTGAAGCGCACGGCCAGTTCGAGCAGCCCGGGCGCCACAGGGCTCTTGGGCCGGTGGGTCTGCGCGGCGCCCTCGTCCACCTGCTGGGCTTCCTTCGGGATGGGCACGTAGACKAGYTGGTGCTTGTTGGCCTCGACCACCACCAGCAGCGGTTCGGCCCCGGCAACATGGGTGTGATCCACAATCACGTCCGAGGGCTCGGACAGTCCGCGTGCCAGCGTGGAGACCGTGCCAGTTGCGGGGTCGTAGCGGCGGACTGCGCCGTTGTASGTGTCGGCAATGGCCACGGAGCCGTCGGGAAGCACCGTCACGCCGAGCGGGTGCTGCAGCCGCGCTTCGGCGGCGGCGCCGTCGCGGAAACCGAAGTCGAACAGGCCCTTGCCCACCGCCGACTCGACGGTGATGCTGCCGGCGTCGTCAATRACGAGTTTGCGCAGGGCGGAGGTCTCGGAGTCAGCCACCCAGATGTTGCCGTCAGCGTCTTCGGCCAGGCCGGAGGACTGGGCAAACCAGGCTTCGGCRGCCGGGCCGTCCAGGAGCCCTTCGAGGCCGTTGCCGGCGATGATCTTCACGGCGCCGGAGGTGGGTTCGAAACTGAAGATCTGGTGYACGCCRGCCATCGCCACCACCACGGCGTTCAGTTTGGTGGACCAGACGACATCCCACGGGGAACTCAGCGATACCGCAAGCGGGTCCGCCTCGAGCCGGGAACCGTAGGCTGCGCCTTCCTCGTCCACCCGGGCCGGGCCGGTTTCCAGCAGCCGCTGCACGCCGTTGCCGGCAAGTGTCCGGACGGTTCCGTCCGCGAGGGACAGTCCGCGGAGCCGGTGATTCACGGAGTCGGCAATCACGACGTCGTAGCCGGTGTCCGCGGCGACGGCCTCGGGCAGCAGCACCAGGCCCTGCGGTTCATTGAACCGGGCGGTGGCGGCGTTGCCGTCGGCGTGGCCCTTGTCGCCGGAGCCGTAYGTGGCCAGAACSGTCTCAAAGTCGGTGGAGAGCTCCACRAGCCGGTGGTGGCCTGTGTCGGTCACCAGCCAKGACCCGYCCCCRGCGCTTCCGACGCCGCGGCCGGCAGGAAGGTACAGGGCCTTGCCCGGGAAGCGCAGCGTGCCCGAYGTCGGCTCCGGCGCCACGTAGGGGCCGTCGCCGCGGTGCAGGGTGCCCTTGGCCTCRTGTTCGGCGATGAGTTCGGGGATGAGCACGGCGAGGCCGTCGGCGTGGCCCTCRCCGGARAGGTGCGCCACGATGTAGCCCTCGGGATCGATGACCACCAGGGTCGGCCACGCCCGGGCCGTGTAGGCCTTCCAGGTGTCCAGTTCCGGGTCGTCCAGGACCGGGTGGCGGATCTCGTAGCGTTCGACGGCGGCGGCCAGCGCCACRGGATCGGCCTCGTGCTCGAACTTGGGCGAATGYACGCCAACGGTYACAAGRACATCSGAGTACTSCTGCTCSAGCGGGCGGAGTTCGTCCAGGACRTGCAGGCAGTTGATGCAGCAGAACGTCCAGAAATCCAGCAGGACGATCTTGCCGCGMAGGGATTCGAGGTCCAGGGATTTGCCGCCCGTGTTCAGCCAGTTGCGGCCCACAAGTTCGGAGGCCCGGACCCGGAGGTGGGTGCGTACGGTTTCGGTCATGAGCGTCCTTCCAGCTTTGAATTGCGTTCGGCAAGCCTGGCATCGCGCTCGGCCAGCTTGGCAAACATATCGTTGTAAGCAGTGAGATCGGCGTCGTTATTCCTGTCCGCCGCCCGGTCCGTGCGCTTGGACTCCCGCGCGTCGGAGCGGGACCACATGACGGCGACGCCGATCGCCACCAGCAGGGTTGGCACTTCACCGATGCCCCAAGCCACGGCACCGCCCATCTGCTGGTCCAGCAGGGCACTGACTCCCCATGTCCGGCCCAGGTTGCCGAAGTAGTCTGCGGCCAGCAGCCCGGTGCCGCCCATGATGGCGACGCCGAAGAACGCGTGGAAGCCCATGGTGGCCAGCAGGATCAGCAGCCGCATGGGGTACGGTGCGCGGCGCGGCAACGGGTCGGTGCCGATCATGGTGAGCACGAAGATGTAGCCGGTGAGGGCGAAGTGCAGGTTCATCAGTTCGTGGCCCACGTGGTCCCGCATCGCGTAGCCGAACGCGTCCGAATAGTAGAAGAGCACGATCGAGCCGGCGAAGTTGGCGGCGGCGAACAGCGGGTGGGTCACCAGTTGCGAGAACTTCGAGTGGATGAAGATCAGCAGCCACTCGCGCGGTCCGCGGGAGCTGTCGCGCCGCGGCGTGAGTGCCCGGAGCGCCAGCGTCACGGGGGCGCCGAGGACCAGGAAGATGGGGGCCACCATGGTCAGGGCCATGTGGTCCACCATGTGCGCCGAGAACAGGACCCTGCCATAGACCGACGGCGGGCCCGAGGTCACGTAGATGAGGACCATGAGGCCAATCACCCAGTTGATGGTCCGGAACCAGGACCAGGAGTCTCCCCGTTTCAGCACCTTCCGGACACCGAGGGCGTAGGCCGCGAGGCCAAAGATGGCGACGGCGATCCAGAGCCAGTCGAGCCGCCACTCCGTGAGCCAGCGTTCCGGCGTCAGTTCCGGGGGCAGCTCGTAGCCGGAGAGGATGAAGGCCGGCGACGCGTCGGGGGCGAAAGTGGTGGGCTGCGGCGGGGCAGAGCGTCCCAGCGCCACGGCGATCCCGGACGTCACTCCCATGACGAGCAACTCCACGATCACCAGCTGCCACAGCACACGGCGGGCGGAGCTTCCCATGGCGCGGTTGCCCAGCTGCGGGATGACCCAGCGGCGGTGCATGAACCCGATGCCGCCGAGCACCAGGACCGCCGCCGTCTTAGCGAGGATCAGTTGCCCGTAGGCCGATCCAAAGAGGTCGGCCCAGGAGGTGAGGCGGATGCTGGCGTTGATCACGCCGGAGGCGAAGACCAGGATGAAGGCGAAGCCCGCCAGGGAGGAGAACCGGCGCAGGGTTGGCTCGGTGATGTCCGCAGTTCCGGAAGAGGCCCCTGAGTTGCGGCTGCCGGCACCTGTGCCGCCCAGCACGCCCGAGAGCACTGCCAGCATGATGATGCCGCCCACCCACGCCGAGACGCCCACCAGGTGCAGGCCGAGCGAGTTGATGGCGCCCTCGTGGTCACTGGAGCTTGAGGAGTGTCCGATCAGCGCAGCGGGGACCAGCCCGATCAGCGAAAGGACCAGCGTCAATGCCAGGCCTCCGCGGGACCGTACGCCGAAAAGGGCGGTGGTGACGACCGCCGCGATGATCACGACAGCCAGCCAGGCGCGTCCCGTTTCGATATCCGTCATGAAGTACACGAGCGAGCGGGTGAATTCCGGATCCCCGGATAGGCCCTGCCCTGCAATGTCCGAATAGCCGAGGACCAGCACGGCTATGGCGGAGAGGGTCCAGACGGCGCCCGCCGCCGCGGCAACGGCCAGGGCCCGGCTGAAGGCCGGGTGCTCCGGGGCGTCCCGGTCCTTGGACCGGGTGCCGTTCCTGTTCATCGGCAGGATCCCGACGGCGAAGATGAGTCCGCCGATCACGGTGGCCACGGCGACGTTGTGGACAGCCTTGCTCACCGGCAGCCCCCAGCGCACCAGCGCACCCGGGTCCGAGACTTCGCGGGCGGCTGCAGCGCCGGAAAAGATGAGAGCCGCGGCCAGTCCCACGAACAACGCGCCAAGGCCGGCGATCAGCCACGGCCGGCCAACTCCGCCGGGACCGGAACCAGGGCCGCGTGCGTCCCCCGGGGGGACGGGCGCTGCGGTTGTGGGCGTGGGATTTGCTGCGGAAGGCACACCTCCATTGTCCGCTACGCCGCCCTGCGCAGCGAATCGGCGCCGGAGGCCCGGTTCGAGCGGAGCAGGCCCGCAAAACGGCCGGGGGACGCAAAAGGAGCGGCAACCCGAGGGTTGCCGCTCCTTTGAAGCCTGAGAAGAAGACTACTTCTTCTTGGCGACTGCAGCCTTCAGCTTGGAGCCGGCGGTCAGCTTGACGCTGTGGCCAGCGGCAATCTGGATGGTCTCGCCGGTCTGCGGGTTGCGGCCGGTGCGAGCTGCACGGTCGGTGCGCTCGACGGCGAGCCAACCCGGGATGGTGATCTTTTCGCCCGCGGCGACAGAGGTCTCGAAGACCTCGAACAGTGCGTCGAGCACGGAGTTGACTGCTGCCTGGCTGGTGCCGGCCTTGCCTGCTACCTCTGCAACAAGTTCACTACGGTTCTTAGCCATTTATGTCCTCCTGGACGGTCATGATTTCTGGAGCCTGCACACGGCATGCGTACAAACCACTSTTCGAAAACTTACCAGCTTGGCGCCTTAGAGGTGGCAAATTCCGCGTGTTTTCGGCGTTTTTTGGGGAAAATCACTGGAATCGGCGCCGATCGCAGGTGAAATTGCGCCGAGAGCGGACGCCTCGCTGCCGGCTGCCTTTCCGACAGGTCCGCCGACGCCTCCGCCTGGTTTCCCACTGGCGGACTTTCCGCGACCAATTGAGGTGCCCGGAGGCGTACCGGTGGGGTGTGGGGCCGGTTGGCGTGGTGTCCGCCCCGGTGTCCGGGAGGGGCCTGCGGGCCTGCCCGGTGCGGCGTGGGGGCGGTTGGCGGGGTGCCGGGGGCGGGTGTCAGGGATGGGCCTGCGGGCCTGCCGGGTGGGGTGCGGGGGGTGCCGGGGCGCTGGTGCCGGGGGTCCGGCGCCGGCAGCGTCCTGGCCGCGGCAGCGGGGTCCTGGCCGGCGCGTTCCGGCGGCCTGGCCGGCAGCCGTGGCTGTGGCCGGAAAGTGGCGTTAAATGCGGGAG